>JAVZDC010000001.1:0-335789 GCA_038874115.1 archaeon | reverse complement strand
GATCTCAGACATATTTGCCCAAAAACTTCTATACTCCCATTTTAATGCAGTAGCAAAAGCATTCATATTCCATTCATTAGGTAAACTCCACACAGGAAGGCATCTCATGTAATCAGGTACTACATACATATTAGTATAACGGGCCATATCTCTTAAATACTGCGTGGTATTACAACCATCAACGCAATCTTCAACTCTCAAGTCATTCACATAATATGCATGAGAATCATCTTCTACATCATTATACATAAAATATCCTTGTCCTGGAACTAAATACCTCAAAGAATTTGGAATACCTAATTCTTCTTTTCTCTTATCCCATAAAGCCCATTTCATAGTATGTGTATCTGGGTCTCTAACATAACCCCATATTCTAGTAATGTTAGCACGATATTCTGGAGGTGTAATCTGGTCTGTTTTAATGAAATCTGAGATATAAATTCCTTCAACTTCTGTGTAAGGACCACATGGCTTCTCAAGTGTTATAGTAGAAGTTGGACCGAACCCAGGTATTCCTCTAAAGTTCCATCCTTTGAGAAATTTTACTTCTGTAGTTACAGGTCCCATACTTAGCTTTGGTTCAGGCCCTATCCATTCCATCCGTCCCCATTCTCTCCAAACATTCTTCCTTTCCTCTATAATATCTTTAGGCTGAGTCTCAGGTATATTTATTTTTCCCACACCAATACTAGATTTTATCTGTTTGTTCACAAAATCTTCATTTCCAATATCCAACCTTACACTCCATCCTACCAAAAATACTACAAACAAGCATAATACTACTCTATTTAGTATCCAATTCATACTTCATCACAAGTTATACGTGATATTTCTAGTATTTAAACCATGCTGTAATCAAATGTGCATTTTAGTCTTTTGTCGAACAAACAGAACCCTCAAATATTAAAGGTTTAAATAGACAGGTAAGAAGATTAGAACATGGCTAAAGAAATTCACGTATTCTATGGAAAAGGGCTAGATTGTAATACATATGTAATTTTAGCAGAAAAAAATGTTTTAATAGATCCTGGTTTGGATGTTCAATCATTAAGACAAGAGATATCCAGCTTAGGCTTAAAACCAGAAGATTTCGATTATGTATTAAATACTCATTATCATTTTGACCATTCCTCAGCAAACATTCTTTTTAAAAAAGTTTATGCTGGCTCTCCAGACTGGAAACTAATCCCGAATGGAACTTATTTAAATAAAAAGATTCTTTTTGATACTTTTCAGGTAATAAAAACACCAGGGCATTCAAAAGGTTCCCTTTCTTTTTTGTATGACAGGATTTTATTTTGCGGAGATCTTTTATTTCTCAACGGGGTTGGAAGAACAGACTTACCTGGAGGGAGTGAACAAGAACTTAAAAAGAGTTTAAAAAAAGTTCTTAGTTTAGACTTTGATTTTATTTACCCAGGTCATGGTCCTATAGGTTTAAAAACAAAAGTTTCCAATTTTGTATTTAGATATTTATGAAAAAAATCTTCTTGCCAAGAAGGATATATGTAGGATATCGAATAAGTCAAGAAGCAAGAAATTTTTTAGAGAAGAATTCAAAGCCTTTAGTTCTTTCAGGTCAAGTTACTTATAAAATATATGGCCAAGAAATTGAAAAGATAACAAACGCAAAAACAATGATTGTAGAATCTAACTACTTGGAAGATGCGAAAAGAATTGCAGATGAGATAAAAGGGAAGTATGATTTAATCTTTGGAGTTGGAGGGGGAAAAGTATTAGATATTGCAAAGACTGTGGCTTTTTATTCAGAATTGGATTGGGTTTCAGTCCCAACAAATTGTGCCCATGATGGTTTGGCATCACCTTTTGCATCTTTAAAAGACTCAGAAAAATTAATTTCCTTGTCTACAAAAATGCCGATAGGTATTTTAGCAGACTTAGCAATTTTTCCAAAAGCAAACAAAATTTTCATAGCTTCAGGAGTAGGGGATATAATTGCGAAAAAGACAGCAGTTTATGATTGGAAGCTTGCTAACATAGTTACTGGAGAATACATGGGAGATTATGCATCTTCTTTGGCAGAGATGACGGCAACAATTGTTTTAGACAACATAAAAGAAATTAAAAATTTAACTAACCAGGGAATTTCTGTCTTAATTGAAGCTTTAATTTCTTCTGGGATGGCGATGGCAATCGCAGGTTCTTCCAGGCCTGCTTCTGGGTCTGAGCATAAATTTGCCCATGCTTTGGATTCTATTGCAAAATATCCTTCTCTCCACGGAATAGAAACAGGAATCGGAGCAATACTAATGGGTTATTTGCAAGGGCAAAATTGGAAAAAAATAAAAGAAGCATTGGAAGAAGTTGGGGCACCGACAACTTTAAAAGAAATAAACGTTTCTTTTGAACAAGGGTTGGAGGCTTTGTTGATGGCAAGAAAGATAAAACCTGAAAGATATACTATTCTAGAACATATAAAGCTAGACGAGGATTTAGCTAAAAAAGCTTTAATTGAAACAAAGGTGGGAAAAGATGATATATGAGAAAATTTTAGAAAAGATGAAAGAAAGCACATTGCATTTTACTTTAATCGACCCTGACGAACAAACACCAGAAAAGGCTGGAGAGAAAGCAAAAATAGCTGAAGAATCTGGTTCGGATGCTATTCTTGTAGGTGGTTCGGGAGTTGATTTCACAGCAACAGATTCATGCGTAAAAGAAATTAAGAAATCTTCAAAACTGCCTGTGATTCTTTTCCCTGGAAATATAACTGGAGTTTCAAAGCATGCGGACGCAATTTTATTCATGTCTCTTTTAAATTCTAGGTCTAATTATTGGTTATCTTTAGCTCAAGCAATGTCTGCTTTTACTGTAAAAACTTCAAAATTAGAAGTAATTCCAATGGGTTATTTGGTTGTAGAATCTGGGAAAAAAACATCTGTTGAATTTTATGGGGATGCAAATGCAATTCCTTACAATAAACCAAAAATAGCAGCAGCTTTTGCTCTTGCCGCCGAATTGATGGGAATGAAAGTCGTTTATCTGGAAGCTGGATCAGGCGCATTAATCCCAGTCCCAGACGAAATGATTTCTTTTACAAAAAAAGCAATTTCTATTCCTTTGATAGTTGGGGGCGGAATAAAAGATCCGGAGATTGCAAAAAAGAAGGCAAAAGCAGGGGCGGATATAATTGTTACAGGAACTATTTTTGAGCAAGATGAAAAAAAACTAGCAAGTATAATTGAAGCCATAAAAAGCGTGAGGAAGCCATGATTTTTTATGAAAAAATAATAATTTCTCTATTTATTGGGGCCCTTCTTGGTTTAGAAAGGCAGTATGCGAAAAAGATAGCATATGTGGGGATTAGGACATTTGCAATAATTTCTCTTTTTGCAACTCTGCTTACAGAATTAAGCGTATTTTATTCTAACTTTCTATTTGTTTTGATCGGAATTCTAATTGTTTTCTTTTTCATAGGCATGCTTTATTCTGTTCAAAAAAAAGGATTCACCACTCATTTTTCTTTGTTAATCTCTTATTTACTTGGTCTTTTAGTCGGACTTGAATTCGTTTATGAAGCTATTTTTACTGCAATAATTTGCGTAACTCTTTTGCATTCTAAAGAAAGGTTGGCTAAATTTGTTGGAAAATTAACAGAAAAAGAAGTTTTAGATTTTATAGAGTTTTTAATCGTTATCGGACTCATCTATCCTCTGCTTCCAAGTAACATCAATCTTCAAGGAATAACAATAAATATTTCAAGTTTTTGGACAATCGTTTTTGCAATAGTACTTATAAATTTTTTAGCATTTATGACTTCTAAAAAGTTTAAAGAAAATGCGACTTTAACTTGCTTTTTAAGTGGCGTAATTTCTACAACAGCCTCTTTGGCCTTTTTAAAACAGTTTAAGACAAATTTAAGAAAAAGTATATTTTTGGTATATCTCGGTGGGTTTTCAAGAAATTTTGTACTTGCAATTTTTTTCCTACACGCTTCTTTCTTTTATTTCATAATATCTTTTTTATTCCTTTTTGGAGTTCTTGCTCTTTGTGCTTTTTCTGAGAAAAGCATAAGAAAAATACAGCCAAAAAGTCCTTTCAATATCCTTCAAAGTTTAAAAATAGGCTTCTTCGTTTTCGGATTTTTATTACTTCTTAAATTATTGCCTGTTCAAAACCTATCTTTGTTTATTTTTTCAATAATTGGAGGAGCAATCCATGGTGGAGCTTTCATCGCATCTTTACCGCAAACACTTTTTACACCAAAAGAACTAAGTCTTGCTCTTCTATTTGTGAACCTTGGAGGCGTTTTAGCTGATTTAATAATCTTCCAGTTTTACAAAGACTTTAGGGAGAGGTTTAATCCTGTTGCAAAGGTTGTATTAATTACTTGCTTACTTTCGATTTTAATAGGTTTAATACCTGTTTCTGTTTTTTAACGTAAGAAAAGCAATATTGCTCCAGGGATAAAATATTCTGTTAAAGCACCTAAAAAGATGTATGGTACAGCTCTTGGCATGTTTTCGCACACATAAATCGTTTTAATCCCCTTTTTCCTCGCAATTTCTTTTATTTTCTTTAACTCAAAATCAAGATATGTTTTTCTGTTTAAACCTAAAGTCTTTTTTATTTTTTCATCTAGAACTTCAAGTGCGATTATGTCATCGTTTGTTAAATCTTTAATCTCTTTTTCTTGCAAGAAGAAAAGTTTTACAAAATCGTTTTTGAAAGGAATAATGAGCAAAGAAGTAAGAAGAGGAATTCCGAAAATCAAAAATTTTGGTTGGAGGATTGCCCAAAATAACACAACCGGAGTAAAAAGAACACAGTATGTGACCCCAGTAATCATTTTTTTCTTAAAATCCTCTACTTTTTTTCTAATTTTTAAAATTTTCACCAAATACTGAACCGATGTTATGGCCATAAAAAACAAAGCAAAATTCATAAAAACAAAAACAATCCTTGGAAATTCCGTTTGAGGAAGAAGTAAAGCAAGAAAGCTAAATACTTTTACATCCCCGCCACCAATCTGGCCAAAAAGATACATAGAGAAAAAGAATATAAAAGTGATAAAAGCAATCCCGTACTGATTTAGGAAATTATCAGGATATAAGAAAGGAACAAGAATTATTGCTAAAAGAATAGCAGTATGCATTAAATTATCCGAAACATACCCTGTTTTTAAATCTTGTAAAGCAGCGATTCCAGTTATGAGAAATATTAAAAACCAAGCGATGAACTCCATTTTTCTCCCAGTATGAATACAACTTTTTTCTTTTTATACTTTACTTTAATCCTCTATTCTACTTCAATAACGTCTAACTCTTTAACTGTACATTCTCTACCTAATACTTGCGAGAAAGAAGGTTTTGTCCTGCCGTCATCCCCAGATACTAGCTCTTTTATATACGTACCAGAAGTTGTTCTTATTATAATCTTCGCAAAATCTTTCCCTAACTCCAAAGTTTTAACAAACAAAACCTTTCTTTTTCTAGCTTTGTCAGCCCGCCTGTGCAATACTCTTCTAGGAGTTTTTTGTATAATCTCTTTATTTTGGAAAAACTCCTCAATTTTTTTACAATCTTCCTCATTTATTCCTTCACAAAAAACTAGTGCTTCGTATTCCTTTTCAGAAGCCTCTGTTTTTATCAACCCAACCTCTTTCTTATTTGAGAATCTTAAGCCAGAAACTTCTACTTTTCCCTTTGCAAACTCGTTTATTTTTTTCTCTAAAAGACCCAAGTCCAAATTTCTTTTTTTCGGGGCTATTATCTCGATTATAAAAGGCCTTCCAGAGCCAAGCATGCGTACGTCTCTATCTTCCCTTCCTTTTCCATGGAATTTTGTGTCAATTCCAAAAGTTTCTTCTAATATTTTTTCACCTATAAGTTCTTGCACACTTTCCGCATATAATTTTCCAGAAAAACCACATCTTTCACAACCTTTTCCCCAACATACTCTACAATTCCATTTTGTTTGAGGTATCCCTCTAACAAGCTTTCTATATCTTCCGTATATATAGATTGGTTTTATTTCATAATCAACTTTTTTATTTTCAAAATCGAACAAAAATACGATATCGGGATTTAAATGGTCAACTTTTTTCCCAAATTTTTTAGAAACTTTTTCATTCAAAATACGATTTAATTGACTTTTTATACTCACAGCATTAATAGCTCCGATTTTTTCCCAAAGCTCATCTTCTCTTTCCAAAATTCTTTCAGGAATTTTCGACCCGCATTCAAAAGTTGAGAATTCGACATCTATTTTTATACTATCAACCAAATCATCTATATAATCAAAAATATTTTCACATAACCAACATTCTATTCCGCTTTGTTCATGTTTCGGTTTCTTTTTAGAAAATTCGAATTGCCTTTCAAAACAAAATTTGCAAAGTTTATATTTCTTTAATTCATTTTCATCCATGGCATTCCTTTCATTAAAGATTTTATTCCTTTAATTTTTCCTTTCTTAAACTGGGATATTATTTTCTTACTAGCATTAAACTGTTTGAGTAATTCTCTAACTTCAGCCTCACTCTTTCCACTACCTTTTGCTATTCTTTTTATCCTGCTCGAATCAATTATTTCAGGATTCTCCAATTCTTTTTTAGTCATACTTTGAAGTATCACTTTATAAGTTTCTAGTTTCTTTTCCCCAATATCGGCAAACTCAGAACCAATATTTAACCCAAGCATTTCTAAAACTTTTTTCAAAGGCCCCATTTTTCTCGTGGCTTCTATTTGCTTCATAAACGTTTTTAAATTATATTCTCCAGACAGAATATCTTCAGGATTAAACTCACTTTCTTCAGCCGCTTCTTTAACTTTTGCCAATAAACTTTCAAGATCTGGGAAACCAAGCAACCTTCCAACAAACTTCTTAGCATTAAAAACTTCGAAATCATCCGGTTTTTCCCCAGTACTCAAGAAACATATAGGTATTTTAGCTTCAGCACAAGCACTTATTGCCCCGCCAGCTTTACCGCTAGTATCTGTTTTTGTTACGATTACACCCGTAAGGCCTATCTTACTAAATGCTTTAGCTTGCTTACTTGCCGTTTGACCAATATCAGCAGAGATTACAAGAAAAGTTTCCTCAGGCTTTAAAATTTCTTTTATTTTCATTAATTCTTCCAAAAGTTCTTCATTTAAAGAATCCCTTCCTGCAGAATCGACTATCAAAATATCCAGATTTTTCCCTTCTTCCAAACCTTTGTTTAAAATTTCAAAAGGATCTTTTCCGCTCCCCAAAACTTTTACATTAATCTGATTAGCAAGTTGCACAGCTTGTTCATAAGCCGCAGGTCTGTAGATATCAGTTGTTATAATTCCTGTTTTAAAACCTCTTTTTGAATAAAACTTTGCTATTTTTGCTGTAGCGCTCGTCTTTCCAGACCCATACAACCCAACCAAAAGAATCTTATGTTTCTCAAGTCTTGGGGTATATTCTTCACTTTTCAATATCTCTAAAATTTCGTCATAAAGAGCAGTTATTATATGTTCTTTTCTTGAAAAACCAGCCGGGATTGGTTCGTTAATCTTTGCTTCAAGTTTTTTCGAAATTTCAAATGCAAGTTTTACATTAACGTCACTTTGAATTAATATTTTCTGGAATTCTTTTATAATTTCCTTTGTAAACTTTTCATCAATAGTTGCTTTTTTTGAAATATTCGCAATTATCTCTCTAAGTTTTGCAAGCATTTTAAAGCACTTTTTCTATAAACCAATTCGGGTCAAATTCGATTAAGTCGTCTAAACTTTGACCGACCCCTAAAAATAAAATTGGTTTTCCAATAGCACTTTTTACGGATAATATACTTCCTCCTTTAACATCACAATCAGCCTTCGTCATTATAACACCGTCTATTCTTATAAACTCACTAAACTTTTTTACTTCCTCTAAAATCGCATTTCCTGCGATGCTCTCTCCAACATAGATAGTAAAATCAGGGTTTGCAACCTTTTGAATCTTTTTTAATTGTTCCATAAGGTTTCTATTTAATTCACTTCTTCCCGCAGTATCTATTAAAACAACAGAAAGACCGTTCGCCTTTGCATGAGATATAGCATCATAACAAACAGCTGCTGGATCAGCCCCGTATTTATGCTTTATTGTTTTTACATCTATTTTTTTTGCCAATGTCTCCAACTGTTCAATACTTGCAGCTCTAAATGTATCTGCAGCTGCTATTACTGGCACCATATTATTTTTCAAAAAGTAATTTGCAACCTTAACCACAGTCGTCGTTTTTCCATGTCCGTTTGGTCCTAAAAACAACACCGTAAACGGCTTTTTTTGTTTAGCAATTTCTTTTAAATCTACTTTCGAATCATTTAATATCTCAAATAAACTATCTTTAATCGCTTTTTCAGAAATTTCCTTTATATCATCTTTAGCAGTAATTTCAAGACCTACAAGTTTTTTTCTTAAATCCTCACAAATTTTTTCAGCAACTTCGTATGCAACATCTGCTTCCAAAAGAGAAATCTTGAACTCTTCAAGTAATCCCTCTACGTCTTTATCAGTTATTTTCGTTTTTCTTAAAATCGCTTTTTTTATTCTTGTTGAAGCAGTTAATTTTGGTTTTAAATCCTTTTTTTCTTCTTCCAATTCTTCCGTTTTTATTATGTTGTTTACAACTTCTTCTTCTTTTTTAAAAAAACTTTTTATTTTTTCCTTTAGAAACCCAAACAACTACTCCACCGTCTTGCTTTCACTTTCTTTTATTTTTTGCAAAGTCGCAAAATAATCTTGCTGAACTTTTGTCCACAAATTTCCTAATTGCTCTGCTTGTTTTTCCACCCAAGCTTTTTTCTTTCTTGTAAGTTCCAACGCTTCTTCCACTGGTTTTTCAACGTAAGCTCCAACTCCTAAATCAACAAGTACTTCTTTACTTTTCAATAAAATTCCTTTAGCAAAAACTCCAGAACTTATCGGGAAAAATACGTCAGAATCTTCTTTCATATTCATTATTGCGTTTAATGCATTTTCAGTTACAGATAATTCAACTAAACTTTTTTGAAAGAAATTTAACTGATCTTGAAGATATCTCATTTGAATTTCCAAATTTCTAATTTTTTCATAATCTGCTTCCATTAGAACACCTCGCTTAAGTTTAATAATTCAAAACCAGAAGAATTATCTCCAACAAGCAAACCTTTTGAGTTTCCGCAAATCCCGGATTTTACGAATTTATCCCCCCCGTTGATTGTTGTTTTTACTCCAGGTACTTTCAAAATTTTTTCTATTTTTTTAAATTCTTCATCCGTACAGTCTTTTGAGACTACAAAACCGGAATTGTTTGCGAATATTAAGGATCCGCAAAGGTCTGTGTCCATTATTTTCATTTTTAAAACCCCGTCTATTTCTTTTTCAATCAAAGGACTGCAGATTCCTCCGCGATCGTTCATAACCATTAAATTTCCAATAGCAGTAAAACTTGTATCTAAAATAATCACTTCCCGAAAATTGTCTTTTAATTTCTTTAATTCTTCTTTCTCCGCTATGTTTGGAACTATGATTTTCTCATTGTTTAAACAACAAAAGACGCCAACTAAAGAAGATTCAGCAATATTTGTTTTTATTATTTCTACATCAAATCCTTCCAATAGTTTTAAAAATGAATTACTGGAGTTTTTGGGCACTATTGCAAAATTATCATTCATTACACAGAATAACCCTACATAAGGAGATTTTTGAAAGTTCCCTTTCTTTATCATATTATTTTACCACTGGTTCTAATTCTGTTCGATCCTCATATATTTTTGCCAATACTTTTACTTTTGTTGGAGGTTTGCTCCCTCCCCGCCCCCAGATTATTTCATTTATTTTTCTAGAAATTTTTATATTTTGTCTTTTAGTGTGCTTTTTCGCAAATTCTCTAATGATTTTTATCGCACTTCTTGATTTCCTATTCCCAGGAGATAAATATGCTTTTCTTAACGGGATTATAAGTATCTTTTCGATCGTTTTTTCCACTTTTTTTGCCAAAGTTTCCGATTTTTTCTCAGAAGCTTCTTGCGTGTTTTTAGGAGGCGTTTCTTTTACTTCTACACTTTTTTTCTCAATATCCTCCGCCATATTAATCCTCCTTTATCTTTAGTTTATTATATCTCCAATGTCGCCTATTTCTAAATCGTATCGAAGTATCTTTTGTTTTTAAAACAACCCAAACCGGAGCTCTTTTATTTGATTTAGCAGCAGATACTACCTTTTTTTTCAATTTTTCACATTTTCTACTTCCCATCTCTCACACCCTTCTTATTTTTATTTCTCTTCGAACATTAATTTTTTCCAAAATTTTTATTAAATCTTCCTCATCAATTTTTTCTATTTGACCTTGGCTGAATAACCAAATTATTAATTCTTCAACTTTGTTGGCTAGTGTTGGATTGGCTATCCTTATGTTCGCTAGCCTTTCCCGTGCTTTCGGAGACATTATCTTGCTTAGAATCTTTTTTCTTTGAAGTTCTTCTTCTAGGTTGTTTTGGTTTTGCAACTTCTTTTCCCTCCTTTTTTTCCAAATAAGGTAGTTCTATTTTTATTTCTACAGGTTTTTGTGAAGTAAGTTTTTCTAAAACTTTTTTGACCCATTCCATTCCTTTTGCAGTAATCTTTCGACCTTTCTTACTTTTTTCTACAAAGCCTAATTTTTCTAACTGCTGGAGCATTTTTCTTATATGATTTCTTCCACATTCCCCATGGTGTTCAGGCCTAGAACCTCTTTTTTTTCTAGATCCATAAACTGTACTCAATCTATTTACTCCAATTTCAACACCTGTAGCGAGTCTTCTTAAAATACCCGCGCATCGGATGTACCACCAATCTTTTTGTGGTAATCTTTCCTTATTTGATCCTGTTTTAACCCACGCCGCCCATGCAGGCGGTTTCATCTCGGGAATTTTTTTAAGTTCTTCCCCAATCGTTTTGGTTACTTCGGATGGGTCATAATCTCCAATTTTCATTCTTTCAACCTCTTATATACTTTTGTTTTTTTATGTCCACAATTTAAACAGATATATATGATTTTCTTCTTCTTAGATTCTATGCGAACCATGCTTGTTTTTCCTGGGATTATTAATGTAAAACATTTTTTGCAAAACGTATTTTTGAACGGGATTCTCGTGTTGTATTTTTTGGATATTTCCCAGGCCAATTGAATATATCTTCTGCTTCTATCCGGCCTATCTTTTATATTTTCTTTTGCAAGCTTAAAAAGCTTTTCAATTCTTTTTAAGGCTAATTCTTTTATCCATTTTGTTTTTATATTTTTCTTCATTTTTAAACCTTAAGTGCGCCGACCGGGATTCGAACCCGGGTCAGGGGCTTGGAGGGCCCCTGTCCTACCACTAGACTATCGGCGCTTAAATGGGTTCGGCAGGATTCGAACCTGCGACCTCGGCATTGTAAGTGCCGCGTCATAACCACTAGACCACGAACCCTATAATTAATATTCAAGCAAAAAACTTTTATATATCTTTACCTTTTTATACTAATTGGTGATTATAATGTTTTGTTTAACTGAAGGATTTAAAAATATTGATCTAGCAAAGCTTTTTGCATCTTTTTTAATACTTGGAAGCTTTATAATGGTTTTGGCATCTTTTTTCCAATTATTTTTAGTTGCAAATATTATTAGAGACGCTAATTTTGGCGCTCGGACGCAAGTTTTAGCTTCTGTGAATGGACTTCAGATTAATTTAGATTTAGCTTCAAATACTAATGCTCAACTTGGATTACTTTTGCCCCCTTTGGCTAAAGTTATGTTTTGGTTTGGTGTCTTTGTTCTTGGCGTTTGGATATATTCTTCACGTTTTTTAAGAGCAGAGTTTAAACCTTCAGAAAAGACCCAAGCTGAAAAAGAAATTATCGGTAAAAGAAAGAAAAAATGATTAAGAAGGCAAAGTTAAAATTATTACATTTCCCTCATCTTCTATTTTTCCTTTTTTCATACCAACAACATATTTAATTTCTTTTTCTTTCGCTATATCCAACAACCTTTGAGTTATTATCCCGTCAAATACTACAGCATAAACAGATTTTGTTTCCTCCTCCAAAGCTTCGCTTAAATCTTTGACCTCAACTTGTTTAATTACTTCTAGATTTTCATCAAGGAGAATAGCAGTTAGAGTTCCGCTCAAAGCTTTTAAAACTTCCAAGAATTGTGACTCTTCCTCGTTAAATTCAACTTTTTGATGTGGTTTTTCCTTCCTGGTTATGCTTGAAGTTACTGGTTTTTGAGTCCAACTTTTTTGTCTTTCTTCAATTTGAGAAGGACGCTCATATTCAAAATTTGATTGTTCTGATTTCGTTGAATTTTTCAATACTTTTTCACTAAATTCTTCTATACTCACTTTCCTGCGCAAACATTTCAGTATTTCTTTTTGAGTTAATTCTTCTACCTCTTTCCCGTCTGGTGCTTTTGCTACGTAATCTATGTCCGCAACTTCCATCAATTGCTTAACTATTAGATCCCCTCCTCGATCTCCATCCACAAAAACGGTTATGGTTTTTCTTTTAGATAGTTCTATTATTGTTTTTGGAATAGTACTTCCTTGAAGAGCAATCACATTTTTTATATCGTATTTTAACAGGTTAATAACATCTGCTCTTCCTTCTACGACTATCAAATGATCAGCGTCATCGATATTTGGTCCACAAGCCAATTTTTCAGGCCCATACTCTTGAAGTTCGGATGTTTTAACTTCTTCTCTTATAAGTTCTGAAATTTCTTTTCTTTCCGGAACTGCTGCAGTGAGTTGTTTTATTAAATCCTTTGCTCTATTTATGACTTGAATCCTTTTTGAATTTCGAGTATCTTCGATTTTTTCTATTTTTATACTTGCTTCGCAAGGCCCTATTCGATCTACAGTTTCGACCGTTGCAGCCACTATTGCCGTTTCAATCTTATCCAGAGAACAAGGAATGATGAGTTTACCAATACTTTTTCCACCAATCACTTTTAAGTCAACATCAATTCGCCCTATTTTACCAGATCTTTGTAGTTCTCTAATGTCTAATTCGTCTCCAAGAAGTCCTTCTGTTTGACCAAATATTGCTCCAACTACGTCTGGCTTTTCTACGATTCCTTTTATTTCAACATTAGCGACTATCAAATATTTTACTGTGTCAATATATGTTTTACCCATATTCTCCCTCCAGTTTTTCCATTTTTTTATAAATTTCTTCAAACTTTTTTATACCAAAAACTTTACAAATTTTTCTCCTAAATTCCAAATCGTATTTTAATCCCTGTTGTTCGCATTGATTTACTATTTCTTGAGTTATTTTCTCTCCTTTTTCATCACAGTCCACCAAGATTATTATCCTTTCATTTATTTTTGAGATGAACTGTGAGATGGGGCCTTTCAATGTTTTTATTTTAGATACTCCAAGCTTTTCTAAAGCTTCTTTGTCTTTTCTTCCTTCAACTATTTTTAGATCTTTGTTTTCTACAAGATCTTCAATAATTTTTTCATAAGTTTTCATAATCGCGTTAGAAAGAGCTTCATCTTTGATTCTCGATTATTCAAGTTCACCATACTTTTTACAGGATGAATATGATGTTACGTGATGAAGCTCTGATCGGCGCATTGTTGTAGGTCAATCACCACATCTTGACCTTTCACCCATGCGCCAAATAATATTGGCTTTCCTGGTTTAAAAAACTTTTGAAATTTATTTTTCAAAGTATATTTCCACAGTACCCAATTCACAATTTAGCATATCGCCGCCTATCGAACCGTATTTACATTCTGAAGGAACAGTCTCGTCTGGCGCCGCTGGCCTAGAGTACCCAAGCGATAATTCTAAAGCATATTTTCCACTTTGGATTGGGCACTTCATTTTGTAAGGAGAAGAATCTTGAATTATTTCGCATGGTGTTTTTCCTGTGCAATGCCACATCGCTTCCCCAAATTGTTCACAGGTTTTTAAATTAGCTTCTTTTACTTTAAATTTTGTGTCTATGGCTTTTGTACTGAAAACTATTTCATCCTGCGATATTTCCACTTGACAGGGAAGCTCATCCCCATCTTTTTGACACTTAAAGTTTACCGTCTTTGCAAAAGAACCTCCACCAAGAGAACCGATTAATACTCCAAGTCCAATGATCGCGATTATTGCAACAACACCTATTATTATTTTATTTTCCACCTTCTCACCTCATAAACGCCCTGGTCGGGATTCGAACCCGAGTCCCGGGCGTGACAGGCCCGGATCCTAAACCGCTAGACTACCAGGGCTATTTACAATTTTCAGCCATCCATCGAACAAGGTCTGTTTTTGTTATAATTCCTTGTAAATATCCATTTGAATCGGCGACTATTAAAGATCCAATTCGTTTATCCAACATTTTTTTAGCAGCTTCGGCGCAATCTTCATCTTTAGTTATTGTTTCAACATTTGTTTTCATTATGTCTGCAACTATCGCAGGCATAATCTTTTCATGATGATGTATTTTATCTCCAGCTTTTCTTATCAGTATAACTTTTGAAGGATATAAACCTAATGATGCTAAAGAAATATCTCTTTGGCTTACTATTCCTACTGGTTTTTTGCCATCCACTACAACTAGCTTCTCTATTCCTTTTTCTCTCATTCTCTTAGCAGCTTGGAATAATGAGTGCATTTCAGTAATCGTCTCAACTTTTTCAGTCATTAAATTTTCAACAAAAACTTTATCTTTTAAGTTTTCAGCGAAATATCTAACTAAATCGGTTTTTGTAATGATGCCGTAAATATCGTCATTCCTCACCAAAACAACATGAGAGCCTTTTTTAGATATCATTAATTTCGCGATTTCCCCTACGCTTGCTTCAGGATGTATTTTTAAAAAATCTTTATTTGTAATCTCTTTCGCAAGTATTTGGTCGATGCTTCTCCTTTCTTTAACAAAAGCATCAGCAAGCTCTTTTTCAGTTATTATTCCAATAGGTTTTTTATCGTATACTAATACGCAAGAGATCTTTTTTTTCAAAAAAAGATTTCTAACGTGAGCTACTGTATCCTGTGGAAGAACAACACAAACTTCTTTTGATATGTATTTATCTAGTTTCATATTTCCTCACTTCTCAAACTTTATATTTTTTAATATATCCCTTCTAGTTAATATTCCATGTAAAACATCATGAGTGAAAACCGGTAAGGCACCATGACCAGATTCTGCAAAAATTTTTATAGCTTTTGAAATTTTTTCTTTAGGTTCTATAGTTACTGGATTTTTAGTCATAATCTCTTCAACGGTTTTATTGCATAATTCATAATATTCTCCTTCATTTTTACATAGCATTAAAGCCTTCAAAATATCAGCGTAAGTTATTATTCCGGCAAGCATACACCAGTATTTCGGAATATCATAAGTTATAACTGGTATTCTTCTGATTTTGTTAATGATCATCATTCTTGCAGCATCCGAAACTTTAAACCCGGGATGAATCGTTATAACTTTTGGATTCATAACATTTTCTACCGTTTCATCTACGATGCTTTCTTTCAACCAATCGATTACAGTTTTTTCACTTATGCTGCCAATAAATTTTCCATTATCCGTGACAAAAATTATCCCTTTGCCGCCGCTCATCTTTTTCAATAGCTCAATTATCGATTCTTTTACGTCTACGCTTTCCGGGTTTTTAGAATAAATAACTCTCACTGGCAAGTTTAAAGTTTTAGCAAATCCATTTTTTTCAAAAATCTCGTGCTTTGGTCCAAAAAAGAAAAGTTCCAACAGATCGCTTCCTTTAACTTCTCCAACAATTTTTTTAGTTCCAGGAGATAGAACAGGCACCCTCCTAAGCTCATTTTCAACAATTATTCCAAGCAATTCTTTTATAGGAGTGTTTGGAAAAACGTATGCTGAATATTCGCAAAGATCTTTTATCGTGCCTCCTTTCTTTTCAGATCTTTTTTGTTTTCTATTTCTCGGCCCTCGATCAAAAAATTTTTTCCAATCTTTTCCCTGTTGTACTTTTATCTGCAATTTTCGCATAACCATAAACCTCGTATATATCTCAAGGATTCAGAATAGTTTCCACATTCTTCACATTCTCCAGCCAAAGTAATTTCTTTTTCCCCAGCGGGAATTATTTCCAAAATGTTTTTTTCTTCAGCTAATTCGATTAAGGAAGGAGCAATAGCAATTATGTCCCTTTCAGTTATTATCCCGACTAATTTATCGTCTTTTAAGACGGGCAATCTTTCTATATTCAAACTGCGCATCATTTTCATCGCGTTTTCCGCACTCTCATTAATATCTATAGTATGCACTGGAGAACTCATAGCTTCTTTTACTTTTGTTTTTTTGTAATCTTTTCCAACAGCCAAAACTTTTCTCATAACGTCTCCTTTTGTAATTATTCCTTTTATTTTTCCATGGTCCAAAACGAGCACTCCACCAATGCCGGTTTTCTTCATAACTTTAGCCAAATCTTCAATCGTGTTGTCTTCAGAAACGCTTAAAACAACCTTTTTCATAATGTCTTTAACTCTGATCTCGCGCATTTTTTCACCTTCAAATTAAATTTAAAGTAAAAAATATTTAAAAGCTTTTCATATTTAAACATGCGAGTTTTTATCGGGTTTAAAATAGAACCGGATTCTGAGATTTTAAGTTTTTTAAAAGATTTAAATATTGCTGGAATTAAACCAGTCGAACCTCAAAATTTGCATATTTGTCTTAAATTTTTAGGAGAGATTGATGAAAAAAAACTTCAAGAAGTTTTTACGGTTTTGGAAACTTTGAAAGGATTTGGGACCGTACATGTTAGTTTAGACGGATTTGATGCTTTCCCGAATAAAAATTTCATAAGAGTGCTTTATATTTCTGTTAAAAGTCCTTCTTTGATCGCTTTAGAAAAACTTTTATCAGAAGAACTTCATCGACTGGGTTTTTCAAAAGAAAGTTATGTTCCACATTTGACTTTGGCCAGGATAAAAAGAAAAATAGATCTTTCAGCGTTCTTTTCAAAACAGTACAAAAGAGAACTAGATTTTCAATATTTTTCTGTTTTTGAAAGCAAACTTTCTCCGAAAGGCCCACAATACACAGAGCTGAAGCGTTTTTCTTTGATTTAATGAAAAAATTATAAACAAATTATTTATATAAAAACGTATGATCAAAAAACTTTTATTTCTAATGTTCATCTTGAATTTCTCAAATGCCATTCAATATCTCGGACCTTACGATGCCGGGCATCTTGTAAAAGGAGAAACTTATTTCGCAAAAATAGATAACTTTTATTTGCCAGTGGCAGTAAATGGTTTTTCTTTTCAAATTCTCCCAGCTGTCTCTTTTGAAAATGAAACACGAATAATAGCACCAAGCCATACTGGTTTATCCTCGGGAGCATCTGTTTATGAAGGGTATATAGAAAGGCTGGATTATTCTTTAAGCGAAAAAATAACTTTTAATGACCGCGATGTTCGTCTAGATTTTGATTTAACTGCTAAAAAAACAGGCAAAGTTGGCCTTAAATGGACT
The DNA here is from genome assembly GCA_038874115.1 of archaeon. Lineage (GTDB taxonomy): Archaea > B1Sed10-29 > B1Sed10-29 > B1Sed10-29 > JAVZDC01 > JAVZDC01. Next base: position 318,343 of record JAVZDC010000001.1, on the reverse strand, counting down.
TTTTCATCAACGGAAAGTTTTCAAATATTTACTCCAGAGATAATTAATAAAACTTCTAAATATGTAATTCTCTTTAAAGAAAATGGGGAGGCGTTGGGTATTGTTTTTTCTACTCCGATAAAAATTAAAACTGGTTTTGAAACGAAATATTCAACTTATGATTTGTTTATTTCAAGCAATCTTTCCGAGGGAGAAAAATTTAGTATTTCTATTTTTTTCGTTCCTTTGTATATAAAATCAAACGAGACTGCCCAATTTTCCTGGTACTCTACAAATACTTTTTTCAAACCACCAAAATTATCTTTCTCTCCAAACTATTCCAACCAAGCTTTGCTCGTCAATATGATGGAATTTTTACAAGCATATCCAAGAAGCCAAGGGGAGTTTACGTCATTTCACGATGCATCAAGCCCTCTTGATAGTCTGAGCGCATCAGTATATTTCAAAAAACTTTGCTATTTGTCTGGTCTTTCTTGCAGATTAGTTTTTAATAAAGCGGAAAAGATGTATGCTTGGGTGGAATATTATAAAGAAGATAGATGGATTGGGTTAGATCCATACGAAGGTAAAGTTTTACCTCCAAAATATTCGAAATCTTTTGAAGAGCCATTTTTAAGCCCAATGGTTTACAATGGTTCAGCTTTGGACCTATACCTTAAAACGAGTTTTTTAGAAAATTATGGAGCCCCTTCCCCCTTATATCTTATCTTCCTAGCCCTCTCTCTTTTGTTTATAAGCTTTGGTTTTCTAGTATTAATTTTAAAATCCAAAACTCTTTTAGAATTTTTGAAAAGACCAGCAATTCTTTTGAAAGAAGAATTCGATGGAACTTATGAATGCTTAAGGGAGCCCGAAGATGTTATTTTAAAAGAAATATATTTGTTTATAAAACAGCATCCAGAGATAAAAGTTAAAGACTTATGCTTAAACCTTAGGTACTCTAAAGAATTCGTATGTTGCGCGCTTAAAACTTTGATGGATGAAGGTTATGTCAGAAAAGTTAAATGAGATTTTTGAAAAAGTTCTTTCAAAGATAAAGCCTTCAAAACAAGATTTTGCCAAAGGAGAAAAAATAGCTGAAGAGATCATTGGTAAAATTAAAGATTTAGGGTACGAGGCGGTCTTAGTTGGGTCTTTTCCAAGAAGAACTTGCTTAAAGGGTTCTATAGATCTAGACGTATTTGTTTTTGTACCTGAAAAAGAAGATTTAGAAGTTATTTTGGAAGTTTCTCAGAGATTGTTTGGAAAGAAAAAAGTTAAAATACATTATGCTGAGCACCCATACGTGAGAATGAAATATAAAGGATTTGATGTTGAAATAGTTCCTGCGAGAAAAATAATGTTTGGACAAGAAATTCAAACAGCCGTAGATAGGAGCCCGCTTCACCATCAATTTTTACTCGAGAAGATAAAGGGAAAAGAAGATGATGTTCTTTTATTAAAACAGTTTTTGATTTCATGTGGATCATATGGAGCGGAAGAAAAAGTTAAAGGGTTTTCCGGATATCTGTGTGAGCTTTTAGTGGTAACTTATGGAAGTTTTATGCAGGTTTTGGAAGAACTAGCCAATTTAAAAACTCATTTGAAAATTCAAGACCCCGTAGATCCAAAAAGAAATGTTGCTGCAGCCCTTTCCCAAGAAAAACTTGGTCTTGCAATAATTCGTGCAAGAGAATTTTTGAGAAACCCAAGCATTAACTTCTTTACAATAAAAAAAGAGAAAAGAAAATGGTACAATGTTTTGTTTAAATTTCCTGTTCCAAAAGTCATAGAAGAAACAGCTTGGTCTCAGTTAGCGGCTTTACGTAACAACATCAGAAGAGTCTTAGAGGAAGAAGGGTTTACGGTCGAAAGAAGTGACTATTGGATAGATAAAGACGCAAATATTGCCTTGTATGTTTCTTCTCCAGTCCTTTCAAAATATAAAAAAAGCATGGGCCCACCCTATTTCGATTACGAAAATTCTAGCAGGTTTATAGAAAAGCATAAAAATTGTTGGATTGAGGGACAAAGATTATACTCTTTTACAAAAAGAAAGTTTTGCAATGTAAAAGATATATGGAAATTTGTGCCTAAGCCAAGCCATTATAAAAAATTAAAAAAAGTTATAGTTTTCCGAAAATAAGAAAACGCCCTCACCGGGATTCGAACCCGGGTCTGAGCCTCCGCAGGGCTCCATCCTATCCAGACTGGACGATGAGGGCTTATTTTTATATACTAGTTTCAATAAAATAAATATTTGTCCGATACAAAAGGTGATGATTCTGCACAAATGTAGTTCTTGTAACCGAGAAGTTACAAACGATTATGTTTCTTTTAACTGCCCTGCCTGCGGAAAAGAAAAAATCATTAGATGTGACTTTTGCAGGCAAAACACAGTACAGTATACTTGTAAATCTTGTGGTTTTACTGGTCCATAGTGGTTTTATGGGGAAAGCTTTAGCGATCTATAGAATTTACCCTGAAGAAAATCAGGATTTAAAGCAAATGATAGATGAACTTGCAAAAATTCCAGAAGTGAAGGGAGTTCAAAGAGAACCTATTGCTTTTGGTTTAGAAGTTATAAAAGTTGGAGTAGTTGTGGATGATAAGACTGGGAATCCACAAGAGGTTGAAGATAAATTGAGAACAATAAAGGGAGTGAAAGAGTTAGATTGCTTGGAAGTTAGTCTGATAAGTTAAATCTTTTTAAAATCCCTTTCCAATGACTTCCTTTCCAATATCTCTTCTTACATTCTTTACATACCCATATTTCTCTTTCTTTCACTAGTTCTCCACCGCAAACAGGACAAAACGATTCTTCAGGGAATTTAAACTCTATCCCAAGTTTTTTTGTTTGTTCTAATTGTTCTTGAAGGTTATCTGAAGTTATATAAATCGCTCTTTTATACCTTGAAAGGTTTTTATCTCGAGTAAGAATTATCCTATCTTCCCTTATTGCTTTATCCAAAATTTCTTCATCCTTTTCTTTGTTTGACGCTATTTTGGTATCATAACCAGCCATTCTAAGCCATCTACCAAGTTTGGCAAGCATTGCATCGCAAATGAATCGCATATTTTTTAATCCTTGAAGATAAAAATAAATATTATGATTAAAAGAATACTTTTAGAGAATATTCGATCTCATGAAAGGTCAGAACTTTATTTTGATAAAGGAACAAACGTTTTAATTGGCCCGATGGGATCTGGAAAATCAACAGTTTTAAACGCCATTTGTTTTGCCCTTTTTGGAACTTTCCCAGAACTTCAGCAAAAAAAGATAAAAGTTGACGATCTTTTGATGGATAAACCAAAAAAGAAAGATAGGGGATTTATTGAACTAGAGTTTACAAACGGGAATGAAGTTTATGTAGTTAGACGTGAAATAAAACGTGGAAAGGGATCAAATGCAGAACTTAGGAAAGATTCTTTTCTGATAGAAGTTGGCCCTCAAAGAGTGACTGAAAAGATCACTGAAATTCTAGGGATAAACTATGATTTGTTTTCTAGAGCAGTTTATGCTGAGCAGAACAGGATAGATTACTTTTTAGAAATTCCTAAATCCCAAAGAAAAATGAAGATAGACGAACTTTTAAAAATAGAAAAGTATGAGAATGCGAGAAAAAGCATAATAACTCTTTGTTCAAGGTTAGAATCTAGAATTCAAGATATCCAAAACTTTTTGAAATACATTCAAATCGAGGATCCAAAACCAATACAAGAAGAAATTAAGAAAATTCAAGAAAAACTTTCTGAAAAAAAGAAAGATTTCTCTAAATTTTCTGAAAATCTAAGAGACTTAAAACAAGAATATGCGGAGATAATTCAATTAAAGAATAAATTCTTAAGTTTGAACGATGCTTTAAAGAAAAAAATTGGAATGAAAGAGTCGATCCAACTTAAAATCGGAGAAAAGCCTAGTGAAGATGAATCCGCAATTCAAGAAAAAATTGAAAGTTTAAGGAAGGAATACGAAGATTCGAAAGAAAAAATGAAACTTCTTCAAAAGTATGAAATAGATAAAAATAAGATTATGTATTCTATTTCTCAAATAGAAGATTTTTTAAAGCAAGCACCAACTGTAGAAGAATCCAATTTGGAAACATTCTTAAAGAAGAAGCAAAACTTGGAACTCGATCTTCAAAAGTTAAGAGATTCTATAGAAAAACATCTTTTTGAATTGGCTCAAACTGTTCAAAGTAAGAAACAAGTTTCTGAGAATATAAAAATAATAAGAGAAAACAAACAGTGCCCGATATGTGGCAGTGATTTTTCCGAGAATCCGCAGATTTTGGAAGCAAAAATGAAAGAACTTTTGGAAATTGATAAAAAGATTGCATCGATCCAGGAAAAAATAGACATTATGAAAAAGGAAAAAGAGAATCTTGAAAAAGCATTGGAAGATCTTGAAAAGGAGATTGAAGCTTCGAAAGAACTTGATAAAATGATTAAGCAAGCAAAACAAAAAAGAGAAGATTTGAAAAAATTGAAAGAGGATTTAGAAAATTTGGAGAAAGTAATAAGTTCTATTCAAAAGCCTAGGGATCTTTCTGAGATCTTAAAAGAAATTTCTGTTTTTGAGAAAAAATTAGAGTATTATAAAAACTTGAGAGCCCTTCAGGATTTAGAAAAAGAAATTGAAAAGTTAAAGCTTGAGATAAATGAGCTTTCATATTCTGAAGAAAAAGAGAAAAGCATTTTTGAAAGTTTGAAGGAAATTGAAAAAAAATGTTCTGTTTTGGAGCAAGAGATAAAATCTTTGGAGGATTTAGTTTTTGAAAAGGAAAAGAGATTACATAATATATTTGATCTAATTGCTCAAAAAGAGAAAAAGGAGAAAGATTTAGAGAAATTAAAGAAATATGTTCATAATTTTGAGATTTTACAGAAAGCACTTCAAGCAACTCAGAATGAACTTAGATCTGTTTTTGTAGAAAATACGAATGCGATTCTTTTTGACGTTTGGAAAAAGATATACCCTTACGAAGATTACAAGGGCTTAAGGCTTGCTGTTGATGAACACGGGGATTATGTTCTCCAGTTATTAAAAAGAGACATGGAATACGTTCAAGTTGAAGGAATTTCAAGTGGAGGGGAAAGAAGTTCTGCTTGTCTTGCTTTGAGAATTAGCTTTTCTTTAGTTTTAGCCCAAAACCTTTCTTGGTTAATCTTGGACGAACCAACTCACAACCTTGATAAAAAAGGCGTTTTAGAGCTTTCTAAAACTTTAAGAGAGTATTTGCCAAAAATAGTAGATCAAATATTCATAATCACACACGATGAGGAATTAGAAGGAGCGGCTTCTGCATATTTATACAAATTAGATAGAAAGAAAGAAGCAGACGAACCAACAAAGATTAGCTTTGAATCCTTTGTTTCTGGGGATTAAAGAGTTTCCCCTTTCTTAGCTTTATTAGTAAGTATGCCAGCAAGTATGTTCCTTTCAACTTTTGAAAGACCAAGATTTAATTCTATTAAAAGCTTTTTATTTTTAGAGAAATCTTCTGTTATTTTATCTCTCATTTCTTTAAAAATTATCTCTGCCATTCTTTCATGTTTACTGCTTTTTTGCTTTCCCATAATCTACCACTTTTCCATCAAGATCTAAATATACTATTTCTCCATTTGGCAAGGTCCGCAGGACTAGTATTGGCAACACTTTAGCATCAAATTCAGCTTTAGCTAAAAGGAACGGATCTTTTTCATCTTTAACTTTAATAAATGTCGGGCTTCCTAGAGCTATTTGGTGAGCCCTAGCTGAGATTATTCTTGTAATTTCAAAACGAGTTAACATAATTCTCCTTAATTTAAAATAAAGTTATTTATTTTTTTGAAACCATAATATTTAAAACTTTCTATTTTTAAAAATAAAAACATGAAACAAGTAATTGTTGTCAGGAAGGATTTAAAACTTAAGAAAGGAAAAATGTCGGTCCAAGTAGCGCATGCTTCTTTACAAGCTTTTTTGGAAGCTTGGAAAAAAGACAAAGAAAAAACGGAAAAATGGTTGCGGGAAGGGGCAAAGAAAGTTGTAGTTTATGTAGAAGATCAGGAAAAGCTTTTAGAACTTTATAACTCTATAAAAAATATTCCAAAAGCCCTGATCAGAGACGCAGGTATGACTCAACTTGAGCCTGGAACTATAACTTGTTTTGGTCTTGGACCATGGGATGATTCTGAGATAGATAAATATACTGGAAATTTAAAACTAGTAGGCTGAATTAATGACGAACTATAGAAAAGGGTATAAGTTCGAGTATCGATTGAAGACTTATTTCGAAAAAAACGGTTTCTTAGTACTCCGAAGCCCAGCATCGAAAAGCCCACTGGACTTGGTTGTAATTTCTAAAAATAAAGATTTATTTTTCATTCAATGTAAAAAATCATCGAAAGATAAGATTTATGTTTATAACCTCAAAGAGCTATTGGAACTGGCAAAAAGATACAAAGCGAAACCACTGTTAGCTTTTTCTTTTAATCGCACAAAGATATTCATCAAAGAAATTGAAAAAGATGCGGAGATTTTATCAAAAGAAAATGTGACAGATATCGATTCTTGGTTCAAATCTTACTTTTCCTAATCTCTTCTAAAATCTCTTTAGCTCTACTCATGGAAATATTTTTTTCTTCAACCATTTTTTCCACAATTTCTTCAACTTCTCGCCCTGTAGCTCCAACGCTCATAGCTATATTTTTTGCATGTAGTTTCATATGCCCTTTTTGAATCCCTTCTGTTGCAAGAGCTCTTAAACTAGCAAAATTGTTTGCAAGACCAACACAAGCAGCAACTTCCGCTAACTCCTGCGCGCTCTTAACTCCAAGTATCTTTAAGTTTATCTTTACTAAAGGATGAGACTTGGTTATTCCGCCAGCTATCCCAAAAGCAAGAGGTATTTCAATCCTTCCAACCAAATCTCCGTTATCATTTTTATAATATTCGGTTAATGGTCCATATCCTTGCTTTAAAGATGCAAACGCATGGGCGCCGGCTTCCAAAGCTCTAAAATCATTTCCGGTAGCCAAGGCGACAGCATCTATTCCATTCATTATTCCTTTATTGTGGGTCGTTGCTCTAAACTTATCATTTTTCGCAAAATAATATGCTTGTAAAATATTTTCAATCGCCTCTTCCCCAGAAATCTCACCTTTAAAACTTTCTTCTATAGCTTCTTTACTAAAAATTGCTTCAGCTTTTACTTTTCTATAAACCGCAAGGTTTGAGAGTATTCTTAACCTTACCGTCCCACCAGTTATCTTTTCCAAGAAAGGAGCTAAAGTTTCACACATCGAGTTTATTACATTGGCCCCCATAGCATCCCTAACATCAACTAATAAGTTTACAATTAGCATTTTTCCTATCTCCGTGTTTAATTCATACAAAAATAAGTCTTTAAACCCTCCCCCAGCGTTAACTAAATTCGTATGTTTTTCATTGCAAATTCTTTTAATTTCTTTTAAGTTTTCAAAAATTTCTTTTTTTGCATTTTCAACGTTTGGAATATTTAAAATTTGGATCTGTCCAATCATTATGGGTTCATCACTTTCGGCTTTAAATCCTCCAGATTTTCTAGCAATTTTCGCCGCATTACTCGCAGCAGCTATGACACTTGGTTCTTCGATTGCCATTGGTACAAGATAGTCTTTCCCATTTATTTTGAAACTAGTTGCGATTCCTAAAGGTACTTGAAACGTCCCTATCACATTTTCAATCATTTTGTCTGCAATTTCCAACCGCAAAGGATTTCCTTTCAATTGATTTACTTCATCTTCATCCAAGTTTGCTAATTTACTTAAGATTTTCAATCTTTCTTCAATAGAAAGTTTATAAAAACCCGGCAATTCAGAATTTTCTACAGGCATCAAGAAGTAAAACGTTAAAAAATATTAAAAAATTATTCTTTTCCAAGTTCGTCTTTGGTATTAAAACAGAAAATGTACGAGTGGAGATTCATTTTTACTTTTTAACGATATTCTTATAAATTCAAATTTTTATAAGAAATTCATGAAGTACAAGTTTGCTTTAATTTTCGCTTTAATTTCTTGTCTAGGATTATGTTCCGAAGTTGATTTGAGGCTCATCTATCCTGAAAAAATGATTCTTCCGGACCAAGTTAATTTGGGAGAGGTGGCTCCAGGGCAAGAATTAAAACTTATTTTTGAAAGATCTTCTGGAGCATATTTATGGGATACTTTTGATGTTCACTCGGACGTAAACACAAGCATTCAAACTAATGCAACCCACTTCACTATTTTAGCTAAAGGGATCGGACCTGGAAATCATTACATAGATTTGAAAGTTTCAAATAGTTTAAACCTCCAGATTCAGAAATCTTCAAGGATAATATTTTCAGGTAATTATGATGTTTTCAAGTTTACAGTTTCCAAACAATACACGGCACAAGCCGGAGAAAGATCTTGCTTTCAAATGGGGGTAGAAAGTAAATCTATCGCAGAAGAGAATTTCGAAGTTTATTTTGATGGAGTTCCTTCCAGATGGCAAGAATTCTCTATTTTGAAAGTACCTCCTAAATCTAAAGGTAATTTTAGTGTGTGCATGACACCGACAGAAGAAAATTTTTATAACGTCAAAGTTATTTTTAGAGGCAATGTAGAATACAAACAGCAAACAGGAATTCGCATTTACCCAAGTCTTGTTTCAAAGTTCAAATCTTGCGCAGAAGGTTTTTCCATAATTCCAATTCTCCAACCTTTCTTTTCTTTATTCTCTTTATTAAAAGTCTAAACAGTTTCTCTTTTAAAAAAGATTTAATATGCAAGAGTTAATTGAAGCAATCTTAAATGGAACAGTGTCCAGGGAAGAATTCGAAATTTTAAAAAAGAAATATGCTAAAAAACATAAATGTAAGGTTCCTTCAAACCCTGAAATCTATGCAGCCAGCAATTTCGACGAAAGAGTACGTGTTTTTTTGAAGAAAAAACCAAGAAGAACTTTATCTGGAGTTGCCGTTGTTGCAGTTATGACAAGACCTTGGCCTTGCCCTCATGGAAAATGCATATACTGTCCTGGAACAGGAACGACACCTCAAAGTTACACCGGTCATGAACCTGCAGCCATGAGAGGACAACAGCATTCATACGATTCTAAAAAACAGATTTTAGATAGACTTTCTCAACTGGAATCCATGGGACACAAACCTCAAAAAATCGATGTTATAGTTATGGGAGGAACTTTCACAAGCCAACCGTTCAATTATCAAACCTCATTCATAAAAGGAATATATGATGGTTTAAATGGGTTTGATTCTAAAGATTTGGAAAGCGCTATAAAAGCAAACGAAACAGCGGATAAAAGATGTGTTGGTTTAACTATTGAAACTAGGCCAGACGAAATCAATGAAGAGACAATAAAAAAACTCCTTGATTTTGGTACAACAAGGTTAGAACTGGGTGTTCAAAATCCAGATGATGCAATATATTATCTTGTGAATAGAGGCCACACAGTCAAAGATGTTATTAAAGCAACTCAATTAGCTAAGGACAGTTTGTTTAAAATATGTTATCATCTAATGCCGGGTCTTCCAGGTTCTGATTATTATAAGGACTTAAATATGTTTAGGAAAATTTTTGAAGATGATAATTTTAAACCAGATATGATTAAAATCTATCCAACATTGTTGCTTAAAGGTTTTGAACAAGAAAAACTTAGAGAACTATATGAAAAAGGCCAATGGAAACCGTATTCTGAGGAAGAATTAATAAATTTTTTGATGGATGTTACCTCTTTTATTCCTCGATGGGTAAGAATAATGAGAGTAGAAAGGGATATTCCTTCTAAATTAATTTTAGCTGGACCGATTCATACAAATATTCGCGAAATTTATGAGAAAAAACTTTTGAAAAAAGGTTTAAGATGCAATTGCATAAGATGTAGAGAAATTCTAACAGAAGATTATAAAACATTCAGTCTTAAAGCTACAGAGTATAACGCGAGCGGAGGAAAAGAGATATTTCTCGAGTTTATTACTCCTTCGGACAGACTTTTAGGTTTCTTAAGATTGAGATTTTTAAACAATCCTTTTCTTCCTGAGCTTCAATCCTCAGCAGGCATAAGAGAACTGCATGTTTATGGAGAACAAGTTCCTTTAAAAGAAAAGGGACAAGTGCAGCATCGGAAATTTGGAAAAATGCTGGTGGAAAAAGCGGAAGAAATTGCGAAAGAAAATGGTTTTGAAAAAATATGCGTTATAAGTGGAGTTGGTGTTAGAGAGTATTATTCTAAATTAGGTTTTGTTAGGGACGGGCATTACATGTCCAAGAAATTATAGATATCTTCGATAGAAAAAATTATATTTCGCAACTTGCTCTTTAAAGATGATGTTTATGAACTTAGATACAGGGGACTTCGTAAGGATAAAGAAAGATGGAAAAATCTTTGAAGGCCTAGTGATGCCATCCACTGAGTTTACTGGACAAAATATAATTGTTTTAAAGTTAAAAAATGGCTATAATGTTGGGATAGACTTAACTAACGCAAAATATGAGATAATAAAGAAAAAAGAAAAATTAGAAGAAAAATCTTTTTCTTTTAGTTTTGATAAATCAAAGCCAAAGATATCGATTTTTTCTACAGGCGGTACAATAGCTTCGAAAGTAGAATACGGGACTGGAGCTGTGAAAGCTTTGATGAAGCCAGAGGAATTGATAGGATCAATACCAGAGCTTTACAACTTTGTTTGTGTGGAGAGTACTTATACTCCTTTCTTAAAAATGAGCGAGGATTTATGTCCTAAGGATTGGATTCTTTTAGCAAAAGAAGTTTCAAAGGTCATTCAAAAAGTAGATGGAATTATTATATTTCACGGTACAGATACTATGCATTTTACATCTGCCGCTCTTTCTTTTATGATTTCTTGTAAAAAACCAATAATACTTACTGGAGCCCAGAGAAGTAGCGATAGACCATCTTCTGATGCTGCGATGAATGTAATATGTTCGGCTATTGCAGCAACAAAGGATTTGGGAGAAACCGCTATTTGTATGCATGCAACGATGAGTGATGATTTTTGTTATGTTCTTCGAGGAACCAAAGTAAGAAAAATGCATTCCTCTAGGAGAGATGCTTTTAGACCAATTAATTGTCTGCCTTTAGCAAAAGTTTTCCCAGATGGCAAATTTGAAAAAATTTCAGAATACGTTTTAAGAGATAATACTGCCGATGTAAAGTTAGATGCCGTATTTGAAGAAAAAACAGCTATTTTAAAAACATATCCTGGAGCATCGCCAGAGATAATCGATTTTTACCTTGAAAAAGGATACAAAGGTCTTGTTTTGGAAGGAACAGGGCTTGGACATGTACCTACGAGAGGAGAAAACTCTTGGATAAAAAATATAGAGAAAGCAATTAAAGAGGGATGTGTTGTAGCGATAACCACTCAAACTTTATACGGTAGAACCCACCCAAGCGTTTACGAGAACTTAAGAATTCTTTCTAAAACTGGAGCAGTATTTTGCGAAGATATGCTTCCAGAAACTGCTTACGTAAAGTTGGGTTGGTTGCTTGGGCATAATCTTTCACCTGAAGAAGTTTGTCGAAAGATGCGTGAAAATTTACGTGGTGAAATTTCTGAAAGAAGTATTCCAGAATCATTTCTTTTTTAAGTGAATAACTATGAAAGTTGGTTTAGAATTCCATCAGAGGTTAAATACAAGGAAACTGTTTTGCAATTGCGAATCCACATACTCGGAAGAAAGTCCATATTTGGAAATCTTCAGGTATTTAAGACCGTCTTTTAGCGAACTAAATACTTTTGACTTGGCTGCATTAGCGGAAGCTGCAAGAAAGAAGAAATTTTATTATGGTTTTCAAAAAGATTCCAGTTGTTTAGTTGAAGCAGATGAAGAACCCCCGCACAATGTAAATCCCGATGCTTTTAAGATTGTTCTTCAAATCGCAAAAGCCTTTAATTGTTTCATTTTTGATGAGATTCAAGTTATGAGAAAGATAGTGATCGATGGAAGTAATACCACTGGTTTCCAAAGAACGATGCTTATTGGAGTTGATGGTGTTTTTAATTCAAGTGTTGGACCGGTGCCAATATCTGGAGTTTATTTGGAAGAAGAAGCATGCGGGATTGGAGAGATGGGAAAGGATTATAAAAAGTTTAGGTTGGATAGGTTGGGTATTCCTTTAATCGAGATTTCTACAGGATTGTTACCCCCAGACCCAGCAAAAGTAAAGCAGATCGCTTTAGAAATTGGAACTTTTTTAAGGCTCACTGGAAAAGTACAAAGAGGGTTAGGTACGATCAGGCAGGATGTAAATATTTCGACTGACGAGGGCGGGCGTGTCGAAATAAAAGGTTTCCAAGATATTAGAAACCTGGATAAAATTATTGAGTTCGAGGTTTTAAGACAAGAAAATTTAAAAAAGATTTGGAAAGAGAAACCGGAATTAAAATTTAATATTTTAGACGTTTCTGAACTTTTTAAAGATACAAAATGTAAATTTGTTGAAAAAATATTAAAATCTGGGGGCTCAGTTCTTTGTATACACTTAAGTGGTTTTGGTGGGCTTCTTGGTAGAGAACTTTTACCAAATAGACGTTTCGGTACAGAGTTAGCAGATTATGCTAAGCAATTTGGTCTTGGTGGAATAATCCATTCTGATGAAAATTTAGCCAAATATGGATTTTCTGACGAAATCGAGGCCTTAAAGAAACTTTTAAATTTTGACAAAAAAGACGCATTTATTCTTTTAGTTGAAAAGAAAGAACTTTGTGAAAAAGCAGCCCAAGCTATAATTGAAAGGATAAAAGGAAAAGCAGTTCCAGACGAAGTTAGACAGGCCATTGAAGATGGTTCTTCAGCGTACTTGAGACCTTTACCTGGAGAAGCAAGAATGTATCCTGAGACTGATGTTCCACCCATTGGAAACGTGAAAGAAATTTTAAAAGAATTTGAAGGTCAGGAATTTGAAAACCCGGTCAAAGTTTTAGAAGATTTGAAAAAACTTGGTTTAAGTGAAGAATTGGCTGAAAAAATAATGCTGTCTAAATACTTTGTCCAATTTAAAGAGATTTTAAAACTTGGTGTGCCAGCACAAATAGTTGCATCTTTCTTTGAGAACACATTGCCAAGCCTTAAAAGGAAAAATCTTGATATCTCCAAATTTACTCAGAAGCACTACTTGGAACTTTTTAAGGCTTTATTAAAAAATAAGTTTTCAAAAGAAGCCCTTCCAGAAGTTTCTGAAAAATGGTTAATGAATATAGATAAAGAGTTAGATGAGATTATTTCTGTTGAGAAAGTTACGAAAGAAGCAATTGTGGAGAAAACAAGACAACACTTGGAAAAATTAAAAAATTTGCCAAGGGAAAGACAATTTAACGTTTTAATGGGTTTGCTCATGGCAGAGTTTAGAGGAAAATACGATGGAGCGGAGATTGCTAAAATTGTTAAAGAAGTGATAGAGAATGAATCTTGAAGAGGAATATTTGTATTTTTTACAAAGTTTTCCAGAGTTGGAATTTTTTCTGAAAAACATCCAATATTTAAATGCTTTGAAAGAACTTTTAAATGGAGCAAACACTATTGAGAATTTATGTAAAACTTATGATTTAGATACTTTGATTTTAGAAGAAAAATTTAACTCTCTGAGAAAGAAAAGGTTTTTAGATTTGATTGTCCTTCAGCATGAAAAAAGATATTTTCTAACTCCTTTAGCCCAAAGATTTTTTGAGATCTACTTTTCCTTGAAGGGAAGATAAGATTTTGCAAACTTTACATATTTTGTCCGCTCCAATTTCTCCACACATTTCACATTCTACAAATTTTTGTTTTTGTATTTTTCTTAAAATTTCAGAAAGTTTATCCGAAGTTCTCAATATTCCAAATTTTGTACCTGGATGCTTTTCTTCTATTAAATTTATTGCATTTCGATATTCGTTTCTTAAAGCCGCCCCCGCGTAAGGACAATCAATATCTTTAAATTCAATTCTGTTTAGCAAAGCATATATCACATTTTCTCGCTCCAAACATTCCCTCAAAGGTTTAACTCTTGGAATAAATTTCGGATGTGTTTCATATCCTGAGATTGGTCCACTTCTTGCAATCCTCCATATCTCTCCTCTCGCGAAATTCATTAAAGCAGTTTGTGCCTCATCATCTAAGTTATGTGCTGTCGCTATTTTCGTGCATTCAAGCTCTCTTGCAGCAGTATTTAAAGCTCTACGTCTCAATACTCCGCAAACACCGCATTTAAGTTTTTGATCGATGTCATCCAAATTAAACCCAAACAAATCTTTAAACCTATAAATCTTTAAATCCAACCCAAGTTTTTTACATACTTTCTCTGCATATTTTATGGTGATGTCTCTATACCCTTTAATTCCTTCATCTATCAACACAGGATAGACATCGTACTTTCTTTTTCTTAAAAAATAAAGCAAACTTAGCGAATCTTTTCCACCACTAACCCCAAGGCAAATCTTTTCATTTTTGTCAAACATTTTATGGTTGTGTATAACTCGACTAACCCTTCTTTCATAAATTCTTATAAAGCACCTATCGCAAACTGCTTTGCCCAAGTAGGGTAAAAATTCAATCGCTTTCCTGCCGCATAAAAAACATTTCATTTTTTCACTAATTATCCTCCACTAACGATTGCAAAAAGTTTAATTATAGAATTTTCCTTTATTTTTTCTGTAGGGAGGGAGATTTTCCCATTTACAGTAATTATATAATCCTTTGGAGAATATCCAAGTTCTTTCAGTAAGGCTCCTAAAGTCTTCTTCTTTGTATCTACTTTTTTTATTTTTCCTTTGTGCTCCAAGATAACTTTCATAATTTCAAAACTTCTTTTGTTTTCTCTAAATCATCAGTTCTCAAAGCTAGCGTTACAACTCCTTTTTCTTTGGAAAGCAGGAATATTGATTGTATATTAATTCTCTCAAAAGCAAGAAGTCTGGCAACTTTTGCTAGTTCTCCAGGTCTATCCAAAATTTTAAGTTCTATAATCTCCTCAGATCTGTAGTTTATTTTTTTATCCCTCAATATTTTTTCAGTCGTTTTTTCATCTTCGGTTATGATATAAACTAACCCTTCAGAATCAAGAGCTCCAGCAAATATGGAAATTATATTTACTCCTTTATCCCCAAGCGCACCACACAAATCAGCAAGAGCTCCAGGCTCATTTTTTATTTTTAGAGTTATTTGCTTCATGACTTCACCCCTCTCTAAAATTAAAGTTTTAAGATATAAAAGATTTATTTAAATCTTTTGATATTTTTTACGTCTGGCAGGTACATATATCCTTCTTCTTTTTCTCCAATTTTAATTACTTTCTTTTCATGATACATTTTCGCAACATAAGCACAAGCAATTGCATCCAACTCATCTTTTGTTTTCCCACCTACGATTTTTATTCCAAGTAACCTCCAAAGTTTACTTTTTTCTTTATCCTCTCTTTTTATCCCAAACAAATCATAAACTGCTCCTGGATATGTTTCAAGCACGGTTTTTCCTAATTTTTCAATTTTTTTCTTAATTCTAATGCCTCTTTTCGTTAAAGCTCGCATCGGACCTAAAGTTATCGGGAAAAACTTAATGTGCATCCGCAAAAGCTCTTTATCACATTTTCTTAGGTGTGACCCAGAAACATCTTCAATATTTCTTCTATCTGATGGTAAAAATAAGGGCGCGTCTATTGCAACTATTTTTGCTTCACATTTTTCAACTTTTTCCAAAATTTCCGAATCTGATTTTAAGATTTCAGTTTTAGCTAAGTTTCCTTCCAAGACACAGATACCTGTATTTCTTTTCTCACTACCTGCTAGATCGATTCCTAGAAATTGCACATTCTATTGATTTAGAAAGGTTTTTAAATATTTTGATTCATTCTAAATTTATGCGTATTTTGAAGAGCACTACTTCAATATGCCCGGAATGTCATATTCCGATTAAAGCAACGATATATGAAAAAGCAGGCAAAGTTTATATCAAAAAAGAATGTGAGGAACACGGGTCTTTTGAAGATGTTTATTGGTCGGACTATAACCTCTATGCTTGGGCAGACAAATTTCTCCACGACGGGAAAGGAATAGAAAATCCAAAGATAACTAAAAGTATTCCAGTTTGCCCTTTGGACTGCGGTTTGTGCAATTATCATCTTTCTGGAACTGTTTTAGCAAACCTTTTCGTTACGAATAGGTGTGATATGAGATGTAGCTATTGTTTTGCCAATGTTGGAGCTGCGGGGAAAGTTTTTGAACCAGATTTGGAAACGATTGAAAAAATGTTAATCGCTTTGAGGTCTGAGAGACCAGTCCCAACAAAAGCAATCCAAATTACAGGTGGAGAACCAACATTGAGAGAAGATTTAATAGATATAATTAAACTTTGTAAAAAGCATGGTTTCACTCATGTTCAATTGAATACCAACGGGATAAGACTAGGTACAGATCCAGAGCTTGCTAAAAAAGTAAGAGAGGCAGGAGTAAATACTGTATATCTATCTTTTGATTCTGTGAAGAAAAAACTAAAAGGTGGCGCATCAAAAGAAACTTTAAACGCGATTGAAAACTGTAGAAAAGCAGGGCTTGGAATTGTTTTAGTACCTGTTTTATTAAAAAACTATAATTTGGCCGAAGTGTGGGAAATTATAAAATTTGCAGCCAAAAACAAAGATATAATTAGAGGAGTAAATTTCCAACCTGTTTCCTTTGTTGGAGCAATGTCCCCTGCCCAACGAAGAAAAATCAGAGTAACAATTCCTGATTTGCTCATTGCTTTAGAAAAACAATCAAAGAAAAAAATCACTAGGAAGGCCTTTTATCCGATTTCATGCGTAGTTCCAATAACTCATTTGGCCGAGGCATTATCAAAAAAACCAGAAATCGAATTTAGTGCTCATCCTCATTGCGGAGTAGCAACTTATTTGTACATCGACGACTCGGGAGAAATTACACCTATAACTGATATTGTGGACGCAGATAAGTTTTTCCAAATTGTAGAGGAAGTGGCAAAAGATTTGGAAAAAGGAGGTTTACTTGCAAAAATTAAGTGGCTTTTTAAAGGTTATTTTGCTTTGAGCGGGCTTGTACGTAAAGACAAAGCTCCAAAAGATTTTAACTTAAAACAACTTTTACTTGAAATGTTAATATTAAGAAATTATAAAAGTCTTGGAAAATTCCATTACAAAACTTTGTTTGTCGGAACAATGCATTTCATGGATGCTTACAACTACGATGTTGAGAGGGTTAGAAGATGTGTAATTCATTATGTCTTGCCAGATGAAAGAATAGTTCCATTTTGTGCTTTTAATGGATTACCAGAGTTGTATTTAATGAAAATGCAACAAGATTTTGGCATTCCAATAGAAGAATGGGAGAAAAAGACTGGTAAAAAGTTAAAAGATGATTTATATAAACTCAAATAATTTTCCAAAGGGATTGAATGAGAATTCTTTGCATACATTCCGATTTTCTGGAAGTAGAACCTGTTTCAAAAGCTATAGAGGATGCGGAAGATGTTGAAAAGGTTAAAAAGAGAATAGAAGATTGTTTAGTTGTATTTTGTTCCATTGAAAAACAGGATGAAAATAAAAAAGAAGAAATATTGAATGAAGCATATAATGAAATAAAAGATGTTTTAGAAAAGATTAAAAGTAAGAGGTTAGTTTTATATCCTTTTGTTCATCTTTCTTCGAATCCATCTTCTCCTTCTTTTGCTCTTTCTGTTTTAAAAGATTTGGAGAATAAACTTTCTGAAGAGTATGAAGTTTACAGAGCGCCTTTCGGATGGTATAAAAAATTTACAATTTCTTGCAAAGGACATCCTTTAGCCGAGTTGAGTAGAGAGGTTAAAGGAACGAAGGAAGAAGAATTGGAGGAAGAAGAGGATGAAGGAAAGATAGAGGATGTTCTTGTTATACTTCCTGGGAAAGGAATTTTGAGAAGAGAGGATTTAGGCGATGAGGAAAAAGACGTTAAAAGAACGATCGCTCTTGAGTTAAAAGAGATTAAGGAAAGTTCGTTTGGTACTCCCCCGCATCTAAAGCTTATGAGAAAGTTTGAGATCTGTGAACCAGAGCTAAGGGTTTCAGATTCAGGAAATATGAGATACTATCCAAACGGAGAACTTATGATTAATTTGTTGATGGATTGGGGTAGAAAAGTTTGCGAGGAACTTGGATCTTTTTTTGTTAGAACGCCTGCGATCATAAACCCGAATGAAAAAAGTGTTTCTATAATGATGGGCAAATTCCCTGAAAGATTGTATAAAGTTTATCCAGGATCTAAAGAAAAAACTCAAGAATTTAGATTAAGACCTGCTTGCGATTATGGAGTTTGGTCCATATTCAAAGATGCAGTAGTGACTTATAAACAACTTCCTTTCAGGATTTTTGAATACGATATTTTTTGGAGATATGAGCAGAGGGGCGAAGTTTTAGGGTTATATCGTCTTAGAAACGCAACGATGGCCAATGTACACACAATCTGTTTAGACGCAAATCAAACTTTTGAAGAATTTGAAAGACAGACTGAAAAGTTTGCCATGGGAGTTTATAACGCTATTGGGGTTAAGCCATCAGCAATAGTCCTAAATTGCAAAAAAGATTTCTTTGATACTTACAAAGAAGTTTTCAAAAAATGGGCTGATGACCTTAAAATTCCTTTCATAATTAAACTTTTTAAAACAACAAAAACTTATAAAGTGGCTTGGATAGATGTTCTAGCTTTTGATAATTTGGGAAGAGCGATGGAAGTTTCCACAGTCCAATTAGATACCAGCAGTTCAGCTTGGTGGGATATAAAGTACATTGCTGAAGATGGTTCAAAAAAATATCCTTTCGGAATATTACATACTGGTTTTGGACCTGAAAGAGTTTTAGCAGCCCTTTTGGAAAACGCAGCGGCAATGGAAAAAATAGGAAAAGTACCTATGCTTCCTTTTTGGCTATCTCCTGTCCAAGCAAGAATAATTCCAACATCTCCTGATTTAGTCCCACAGTGTGAAAGAATATTAAAGAATTTTGAAAAAGTTCGTATCGATATCGACGATACAGACAATACTTTAGCAAAAAAAATAAAAAATGCAGAAGAATTATGGATTCCATTTATTATCGTAATTGGACCAAAAGAATTAGAGAAAAACGTTTTATCTGTTAGGATTAGGGAGACAAGGGAGAAAAAAGAAATGAGTATTCAAGAATTAAAAGAATTGTTTGCTAAATTACAAAAAGATATGCCTTTCAGGAATTTACCTTATCCAGTTTTTGTTAGTAAAAGACCAATATTTGTTGGCTAATTTTTCACTTTTCTTCTTGTTTTCAACTAAACATTCAATTTTCTACCATACTCTAAGCCGTATTTAAAAGCATCCATGTTTTTATCTAAATTTCGTCGTGCAGTTTCCTTTATTGCTTTTATCATGCTTTCTTCTTTTAAAGGCAAGGCTCCAAGAGAAACAGCAACTCCTAATAAAGCAATGTTCCCGTAAATCTTATCCCCAAATTTTTTCTTACATTCCTCGGATATAGGAATATAATATATTTTTTTTGAAAATGGTTTTAAGTATCTCATAATTTCTTCTTTACTTGGATAGTGTTCATTTTCAACGTTTGAATATGGAGATTTCACTACAGAATCATCAATTATGAACATAGTTTTTTCTAAGTTCCCATATTTAGCAAATCTAAGAGCTTCTGAAGGTTCTGTTGCAATTATTAAATCAGCATCCCCCATTCCAAAAGTCGGAGCATGTACTTCGCTTCCAAACCTTACGAAAACAGGGATAGATCCTCCTCTTTGTGATAGTCCATGCAACTGCAAGCCAGTTACATACATGTCCTCTTCGTGCGCAGCTCTGGCGACAACAACACCTGATGTGAGTACTCCTTCTCCTCCGATACCAACTATCAATAGATTAAACTTTTTCATACTGATCTAACCGAAATTGCTTTTGATGGGCAGATTTGAGAACATATGCTGCAACCCCAGCATAGAGATTCATCAATCCAATATTTTTTCTTATCCTCACTTCTTTGTATTGCGGGGCAAGCAAATTTATCAATACAAATGCCACATTTGGTACATTTATCCTCAGAGATTTGGAATTTAGGAAAATCTTTCCCTCGAGCCAAAATCTTTCTTCGCATTATTAACCTGCACTCTCCTCTAGCTATAAGCAAGCAAGGTTCATCTTTTTTATCCCAAAGTTTTTTAATCTTTTCTTGGAGCTCTTTTTGGTTCCAAACGTTTGCTATCTCTACATTCTTTATCCCTAAAGCTTTAGCCACATCTTCTATTTTTATTTTTTCTGTTGGTTCTCCAAGAGCGTTTACTCCTGTCCCCGGATGAGGCTGGTGGCCGGTCATGGCTGTGACTGAATTGTCTAGAACAATAATCAGTGGATTTGATTTGTTAAATACAATGTTTGCTATAGCAGGTAAAGCAGCATGGAAAAATGTAGAGTCCCCAACCATAGCTACTGGTCTTTTCGAGCTAACTTTTGAAAATCCATGGGCAAAACCCAAGCTTGCTCCCATTGAAATATCAAAGTCTTGAACTTTGAAAGGAGGATAGATTCCTAAAATGTAACAACCTATATCCCCAGGGGTTGGAGTATCTTCAGGAATAACACTCTTCAAAGCATAAAAAGTTGATCTGTGTGGGCATCCAGGACATAGCGCTGGTTTTCTAGTTGGAATCTTAATTTCTTTGAATTTTTTATCTATTTTTTCAAAACCTTTGTTTTTTAAACCAAGCAATTCCGATACTTTTTCGTAAATAATGTCTATCTCTAATTCATCAACTTTTGGAAATATATTCTTTCCAAAAATTTTTAGGTCTGGATTAATTTCTTTTGCAATTTTATAAACTTTTTCTTCGATAAAAGGCTCAAGTTGTTCAATTACTATTAAAGTTCCCAAATTTTCTAAAAACTTAGCCACAAATTTTTCAGGAAAAGGATAAATAAGAGAGAGTTTAGCTATCTTGGCGTGCTCATCTAATCCGTTTTCTAGACAAAATTCATAACAAACTCCAGAAGTAATTATTCCAATTTTAGAATTTTTCTTCCCAACAACTTTGTTAATATTTTCGCAGTATTTTTCTATTCCTTCTAATTTTTCTAAAACTTTTTCATGCTGCTTTTGTAGCCCAGGAGTTATGTTATAGTACCTTTCAAAATTTTTAACAAAATCGCCTTTTGTTTTTATGTTCTTTGGAATTTTTCCAAGAGAAACAGTTCCGATGGCATGGTTTACTTTTGTAGTCGTGTGCAACATTATTGGAATTTCAAACTTTTCAGAAATTTCAAAACCAAGAAAAGTTAAATCCTTCGCATCTTGGGGATTGGATGGTTCTAATATTGGTATATTACATAAATGTCCGACCCATCTTGTATCTTCTTCACTTTGGGCGCTACTCCATCCATGAGGATCGTCAGCCACAACGTAAACAAGACCACCTTTTACTCCAGAATAAACAACAGGAGCGATAGAGTCCAAAGCAACGTTTAATCCAAAATGCTTTACTGCGCTCAAACTTCTAATGCCACAAAAAGAAGCACCAGCACACGCTTCAAAAGCAACTTTTTCATTAGCACTCCATTCAAAATAAAACCCAACATCTTTTGCAATCCTGGCAAGAGTTATTCCAATTTCAGAGCTCGGAGTTCCAGGATAACAAGCAGAAAAACCAAGTCCTGCTTCTACAGCCCCCCTAGCAATCGCTTCGTTCCCGAGCAAGACTGTTTTTTTATTTTCCTCCAGGAGGTAATTTGTCATATCTACATAAATGATTAAATTTTTAAATACTTTTGCTTTTTTAAAATATGCCTTCTTATATTGAGGAATTAATGAAAAAAGCAAAAAAAGAAAGAGAAGCTGGAATCGTTCCAGTAAAGCCCGTGGAAGAAAAGGTTGAAGAGAAAAAACCTGAAGAAAAACCGGAATTAAAAAAAGAGGGAAAACCAGAATTAAAAGTTGAGCAAAAGTTTTTAGAGATTGAAGCAGAGTTGCCTAAAGAAAAAAGTTTGATAGCGAGTTATGGTTCTGTAAGAATTTATAAAGTGCCTGGAGAGCCTTTGCTAATATATGCGATTCCTGTTGTTAGACCAACAGGGCCAGAAAAAGTTTTAATTTCAACAATAAAAGAAGCCGCAACAAGGTTGATAACAGTTTCTCCTGAAGAATTCAGAGATATAGAGAGGAAAAGAGAATTTTACTTCAAAAAAGTTAAAGAAATAATAGAAGCAAGTCCAGAACTTGGAGTACCTTCCACTAGAGTTGATTTTTATGCTCTCCAAGTCATGAAAGAAATGGTTGGGTATGGGCTTATTGATGATCTTGTAAGAGATGATAAATTGGAAGAAATCATGGTAATTGGACCGCAAGCTCCAGTTTATGTTTTTCATCGAGAGTTTGGCATGCTTAAGACAAATGTTGTTTTTTCTGACGATTCTGAAATTCGAAATATAATAGATAGAATCGCTAGAGATGTAAATAGAAGAGTTGACTTGCAGTCTCCGATTTTAGATGCAAGACTACCAGATGGATCCAGAGTTAACGCAACTATTCCTCCAATTTCTTTGAATGGATCAACTTTGACTATCCGAAAATTTAGATCAGATCCTTATTCAGTTGTAGATTTAATAAAATATGGAACAATATCTTCAGAATTAGCAGCGTTCTTATGGTTAGCAGTTACCGGGCTTGGTGCGCATCCAGCAAATATTTTGGTTGCTGGAGGAACAGGATCTGGGAAAACTACAACTTTAAACGTTTTAGCATCTTTCATACCCCCAAGAGAAAGAGTTCTTTCTATAGAAGATACGGCAGAACTTAATTTACCTCTTTCGCATTGGATACGTTTTGAAGCTAGACCTCCAAGTATCGAAGGTTTGGGAGAAATTACTTTAGATACTTTGGTTAAAAATACTTTGAGAATGAGACCTGACAGAATCATAGTCGGGGAAATAAGACATGCAGAAGCTTTTACTTTGTTCACTGCCATGAACACTGGGCACCATGGATGCATGGGTACAGTTCATGCAAACAGTGCTCAGGAAACATTAGTTCGTCTTCTAAGCCCACCGATGAATGTTCCTTTAGTGATGCTTGACGCTTTGGATTTTGTCTTGATGCAACAAAGAATTGTAGATCCTAGAAAAGGTACAATTAGAAGAGTGACAGAACTTGCTGAAATTCAAGGTATAGCAGGGAATGCTCCTCAAACTCAACTTCTTTTCGAATGGGACCCAGCTCCAGACATAATAAAGAATAATAATTTATCTTCAAGGTATGAAAACAGGCTGATGAAGTTTACAGGGATGTCAAAAAGTGATCTCGATTACGAAAAAGAAAAAAGGAAAGATTTCCTAGAAATTTTAGTTAAGAAAAATATACGAAAATTATCGGATGTCGCATTAGAAATACGTAAATTTGAGGAGTCTGAAAAGCATGGGTAGAATTGAAGATTTAAAGAAAATTTTAGAGAAGAAACCAGCGAAAAAAGAAGAAAAGGAAGAAATTAAAAGTGAAGAAGCTGTAGATTACGAGGTTCTTTCTAAAATTGTGGAAAGATTAAAATCGAAATACGTGGAAGAGGGTATCACTATAGAAGAATATGGACGAGCGGCAGCTTTGAAAGAGGTTTTGGACTACGGGCCAAGAGCAACTAAAATAGTTGGACCTACTGTGAGAGAACTTCAGGCGCATGAGAATCCGACAATTAGAGCTTTAGGAAGTTTTTACCTTAAATTCCAAAATATTCTTTCATATTTTTCTACTTTTTTTGAAAGACTTTTTGGTAAAGGGTTGGAAGATCAACTCGCTGCGGCAGATATGCCTTATACGGCTCAACAGTATATCGCACTTTTAATTTCCGGAATTTTTATACTCGAGCTTGTAGCTTTAATCTTTTTTATCTTGCTTTTGTTCGTAGGAGCAATAAGTTTACCTATTTTAGTTTTAGGGTTGTTAATATTGCCTTTTGTTGGGCTTGCTTTTGGTTTAGTGATTCCAAGAAGTAGAGCATCAAAGATAGCTGCAGATATAGAAAAACATTTGCCTTTTGCGTTAAGACACATGTCAATCGAGATTAGAGCAGGGGTCGGAATTCATAAGACTTTAACATCTGTTGCTCATGGAGGATATGGAGCGTTTTCAGAAGGTTTAAGATGGGTTCTTCTCAATATAGAAAAAGGAATTCCGACTGAAGATGCATTGCAAGCTTGGGCGAATAAAACAAATTCAGAAGCATTGAAGAGAGTAGTTGCACACATTGTTAGAGCTTTAAGGACTGGGGGAAATTTATCCGAAATAATGATAACCATTGCGGAAGATGTATCTTTTGAAAGAAAATCAAAAATAGCTGATTTCGCAGAAAAATTAAATTTGTTAGGATTGTTTTTAATGATGGGGGCTGTTGTTTTACCAGTCATGATAACAATATTAACAACAATCGGTAGTGCTCCAGCCATAAAGAAATATCTGGCAATGTTTTCCGTATTTAGCGTGGATTTTTTGATTCTTTTATATTTCGTAATATGTCCAGCGTTAATCTTTGTGTTTATTTATTACATTAAAGTTTCAGATCCGGGTGCTTAAGAATGGACATTTCAGAACTATTGGCAAAATATGAAGATGCAGTGGAATACGCAGACATAAAAATAAATCCAAAATTCCTTTTATTCGGAGGCATAGCCATAGCTTTAATTCTCTTATTTTCCTTGTATTTTGTCGATCCAACACTTGGTTTTCTTCTATTTGTTTTAGTTTTAGACCTTTCAATAGGAGGGCCTTTTTATCTTGTTCAA
Organism: archaeon; assembly: GCA_038874115.1. Lineage (GTDB taxonomy): Archaea > B1Sed10-29 > B1Sed10-29 > B1Sed10-29 > JAVZDC01 > JAVZDC01. The sequence continues at coordinate 293,584 of JAVZDC010000001.1, read as the reverse complement.
AGAAAGATAGCTAATATTGAAAGTAGATTACCTGATGTTTTGCACCACATCGGTACAACTTTAAAAACTGGTGGGACTATCGAAACAGCTTTGACTGAGGTATCTAAAGCAAATTATGGGCCAATAACATCAGGAGTAAAAGATATGCTTAAAGAGATGTATGAGGGGAAGCCATTTGAGACAGCATTTTCAGACTTTGCAACTAGATCAAAATCTGAAATGTTACAAAGAGCCGCAGTCATAATAATCGCAGCAAAAAAAGCTGGAGGCTCCCTTTTGGATACTTTAACCGCTTTGGCTGATGATATTCGTGCTCTTTATAGATTGAAAAGAGAAAGAAAGACTAAAACATTCATGCAATTTTTATTTATTTTAGTTGCGGGAGCAGGGGTCGCTCCATTTGTTTTCGGAATTGTAAAATCAGTTCTTCAGATTTTGGTTGGCATGGGAGGAGAAATGACTCAAGAAACTTTTTCCATGGTTGCTCAATTCGATACTTTATTCAAGTTTTATGTCATAGTTTCTGCAGCTTTAACTACGGCAGGCGCAGTCCAAGTTAGAGAAGGCGACCTTTCCAAAGGAGTTGTTTTGATCCCGATCGCAATGCTTGGTGCATATTTGATATATGTATTTGTCGCGTCTTTATTTATTTCAATGCTTGGTTTAGGCGTACCGGCAGCATTATAAATATTACTTGAATTCGTGATCTTTAAAAAAGAAAAATTTAAATATTCTTCTTTCTTTTTTAATTCAAGGGGTGAGACAAAATGAAAAAAGGGCAAGGTTCTTTAGAATACCTAATCATGGTCGCAGCAGTTTTAGCAATTGCTGCAGTAGTCGTTTTGTTTATGACTGGAGCATTTAAGACAAGTACGAAATCTGCAAGTCTTGCAAAATGTGAAGAAGCTTTTGCTCAATGCCAGCAGAAAAGAGCAATAGCACCTACTTTTGATTGTACTTCGATATGCACAGCTGGTTGTTCGGATATTGGAAATTCCAAATCGGGATGTACTCTTGGCTCCACCATGGTTGTCGCATGTAATAATACTACAGCCACCCAAGCGTCTTTTTTAAACTGTGAACCTTAAAAAATAAAGCTTTACAAAAACCTGCGATGTCTTTAACCCTTTTTTATTCTTTAATCTTTTTCATTCTTACATCTTTTTTCGATTTGAAGTATCATAAAATTCCAAGAGAATTGAATTATTTTTTCTTAAGTACAGGGATTATAATAAATTTTTACCCTCAAACTTTTTTCGTAGTATTACTTTCATTTCTCTCTTTTTATGTTCTTTATAAAATTAGGTTAGTTGGAGGGGGAGATGTAAAATTTTTCACTGCTGCAAGTGCCCTTATGCCTTGTTTCTCTATTTGTTTTTATCCTTTCCTAGCTATCTTACAAGCCCTTATTTTATTCTTTCCTCTAGCGTCAGCTTACGTCATTAGTTTCGCAGTTTTAAAAAATAGGGAAAAATTCTTCAAATCTTTAAAGTCAAGCAAACTTGCTTTAATCCTTTGTTTAACGTTTTTATTCTTTTCCCTTTTTGAAATTGCTTATTTTCCCGCATTTTTAATTTCCACATACTTTTTCCTATTTTTCCATGCTTTCAAATCTTCAAAAGATTCGATTTTTACGTTTGAAACAGAACCAAGAGAAGGATTGATTTTAGCCGAAGAAATCAAAGTTGGAAAATATAGAATAATTCCAAAGGCTTCAGGAATTTCTGAAAAAGAGGCTCAAATTTTGAAGGAACATTTCAAAAAAGTAAAAGTTAAAAGAAGTTTTCCTTTAGCTTTTTTACTTTCTTTAGGTTTCTTGTACGGGCCTGTGGCAAAGTTTTTAAATTTCCCATGCTTTTAACAACTTATGGATAACAAAGCCCAAGTTTCTTTAGATTATTTGATGTCCCTTGCTTTAACTCTAGTAATCGCTATCGTACTTTTAGCGTTAATACTTCAAATATTTGGTTTAAAAGATACAGTTGTGGGTCTTTTAGATGCGATAAAAACAAAGGTGCTTTCATGAAAGGCCAAACTTCTTTCGAATATTTACTTGGTCTCGTAGTCCTTTTTATGTTTTCCATAGTGATATTTGCTTTAGTTTCCCAAATAATTTCTTTATCGCAAGCAGGAGTGACAATTTTAGATAGTTTTAAGAACCAAATTATGAACTTGGTGGTATGATGAAAGGCCAAATAACAATAGAATATTTAGTCATCTTAGCAATTTCACTTCTCATATTTTCAACAATATCCTTGAATCTTGCTTTAAAGTCAGCAGATACAGGCATTCTTCTTGAAGCAAATAGTTTAATTAAAGCATCCGATACGAAAGTAAAACAAGCAGTAAACTTCTTGAAAACTCAAGGATCTGGAGCAAAAGTTACAATTCTTCTAAAAGCTCCTTATGATTGTGCGTATATATTGAATAACAACAATATTACTGCAAGTTGCAATCCAAATTCTCCAGCCAAAGATGTTCCTCAAACTTTTGGAATCTTACCATCCGGATTTGAATACGATAATGCAGGGCAATCGATATCTGCAAATTCATTTGGTGAGGTAATTGTTAAAAGGACATAAAGGTCAAACCACTTTCGAACTATTAATTATTTTAGCAGCGATTACTTTCACCGTGGTTTCATTCACTGGTATTTTCGTATCGAAAAGCGACGATATTCGAGCTTTAGCTTTTGCAAAAGAATACGCTCTTTCCAACTTTTGTATAGTTGAATCCCAAACTTTAGATAAAAACGAGATTACTCTGACTATCAAAAAAGAATCGTGTTCAATCACTCCTGACGGAGTTCAAGCATACTTGAGCGAAAAAAATCTTGGTGGTTATACAGTTGAGATAAGGGGAGAATGATGAAGGCTTTTTCATCTTTAGATTTGATGATTGCGATGTTGTTAACTTTAATATTTGGAAGTTTTTTACTTTTATTTACCCAAGATTTCGCGATGATGGGTTCAAAAGCATTAAAACTTTCAGCAGACGTTATGGCTTGGGGATTAGCTCATCAAGCAAACCTTTTATCCACTCATTATACTCAGCGGGATTTAACATTTCGAGAAGATTTATCTAACTATAGTCAAATGAAAATAGAAGGCGCAAGATTAGACGTTTGTAATTTTTCTTATCAAAATTCAAAAATTCAAGCTACTTGCAGGAATCAAGACTCTTCACAAATAGCTGCATTAAACGTTAAGATACGACCAGGTGAAATGTTACTCCCGTGATTGTGTATGAAAGCTCAAATTTTTACTTTAGATTTTCTTTTGTCTGCAGCTCTTGGTTTATTTTTGGTAGGCTTTACTTTTCACTTTTTGGATGTTTATGTTTCGAAAACAAAAGAATTCCAGAACTACGATCTTTTTTTCCAAGCAGAAGATATTTCAGAGTTTTTAACCAAAAATTCAACAATTTTGCCAGGCTACGATAATAAAGTAAACATGAGTACAATAAAAAGCGGATGCGAATATTTAAAGAATTCCGGGATAGCAAGGTATACTTTTGAAGTTGAATTGGCATACGGAGCATATAAGCCTGGATTAGGAAGGGCAAACCATGAGTATTGGAATAAAGATGCATGCTTCAGGAAGAATAATCTAGCAACAATCAAAAGATTAGTTAAAGTTGTAAATGATTCAACTGAATATAATGGTGATTTAATAGTTAAGGTGTGTTCATGAAAGCGTTTTTCATTTCAATGGATGCCGTACTTGCGATAGCAATAGCAACGTTATTTTTAACAGTAAGTTTCTATTTAATGTCTTATTCACACCATTCTTCTTTGAATCTTTTCTTTTACTCCAGAGATGCGTTCATCGTAGGCTCAAATTTCGATTTTGAAAATGAAGATTTTTACTTAGGGAATGAAAATTGTAAAAATGCAAAAGATACAGCAGCTTTTACAAACTTATACTGGGATGGGAGCCAGTTAAAGGCTAACGTTACCGTGGTGTGTTATAAATGAAAGGGTTTGTTTATTCTTCGATAGGTGCGGCTCTTGGAGTGATTTTCCTATTTTTAGCTTTGCAGATTTTCATAGTCGAGCAAAAAATTGACGAATCTGAGCAAAACGCAATAAAGATATTGTCTGTCGCATACAGGGTAAAAGATTTAAAGAATGCTTTTTATAGCGCAACAAGTAATGCAGTAAATTGCACAACTGGAAAAGAATATGCAAGGAGCATATTTTCAAATAGTTTAGTAAACTCGAGCGGCATGAATGTCACTTATACCCTTTCAGATAATTGCCCAAGTAGTATAACTGTTACTTTTACAGTATGTACTGAAGATGGGGTGGTTTGCAAAACTTCCGCAGTTTCGAGTAGTTTTTCATCATAAAAAAGATATATAAATAAGAAAGCATTTTTATAATTGGAGATATTATGGAAAGGGTTTCATCCGGAGTTCCCGGGTTAGATGTTTTACTTGGGGGCGGTTTTTTAAAGAATTCTGTAAACTTAATCGCTGGAACCCCTGGATCGGGAAAAACAATCCTCGCAGTGCAATTTTTAACAAAAGGTGCAGAATTGGGAGAAAAAGGACTTTATATTTCTTTAGAAGAAAATAGTCAGCAAATAATAAATAATGTACAAAATTTGGGGATCCCCCTAACGGCATATTTAGAAAAAGGCCTTTTGGTTTTTAAACAGTTTAAATTATCTCCAGTTGAATACGAACAATTGGACCCAAGAATAAGTCCAAGTTTGGCAAAAATGACTCCTCCAAAACCTCCAACAATCATGGATTTATATTTTACCATAAAAGACTCTTTAAGCAGTGAGAATTACTCTAGACTTGTGATAGACAGCTTGAGTGTTTTAAAATTATCAAGCGTCGATGAAAGCCAGACAAGAGTTGAAATAGCAGCTTTATTTCAATATCTTAAAAGACAAGGCCTAACTTCAATAATAATATCTGAGAAATCAAAACAAGAAGAAGAATTTTCTTTTGAAGACTTTTTAGCAGATAGTTTAATATTGATGCGAGATTATCTTAGTAGAGAGGAAAGGAAAAGAGGGATAACTGTATTGAAACAAAGAGGTGCAAACTGCGATAGATCAATTAGACCATATGTAATATCTTCAAAAGGAATATCCATATACCCTCAAGAAAGATTGTTTTAAGTGGTGTTTATGAAAGAAGAGAACAAGATTAAAATACTTGAAGATCAGAACAGAATTCTATCCACTATTTTTAATACTTGGATTTATGCCTTGGGAAAAGTAGGGGGAGAAAATGAAGATTTTGTGAGAAAAGTGCAAGCAGAGGCAGTACAGAAATGGTTAAATGATCGCAAAGTGCAGATTAAGGCGAAAACTCCACTGGAAGCTTGCCAAAAATATATTGCTTTCATGGATAAAGAAAAATTTATTCCTTCTGAAAGAATACAGATAGAAGAAAAGAAAGGGATTTTAAAATGCGTAGTACGTGCTCCATGCACCTATCGGAATATTTGTAAGGCTATTTTAGATGAAGGTTTTGAACCATATTGTTTTAGAATCCATCCTTTTATAACAGTAATCAAGCTTGCCTTAAATAAAACCTATGAAGGTCTTACTGTTAAGATAGATCCAGACGAAGAATGTGTTTTATTACTCGGTCAAGCAAAAACTTGATATTTATGAAAATTTTTTTGCTAAAAGGAAAAAGATACGTGGAAATTCCAGAAAAAGTTAGGGAGATTTTAGAACTTGAAGATGAGGACGAAGTTGAGTTTTTAAATCCATATGGAAACTTGGTTTTATTTGTTAAAAAAGTTTCTGATCTAGATCCGAAAAAATTAAACGTTCTAAAGAAAGTAAATTCTTTAAAATATTGGAACAGGACTTTGGATAACATTCGCAATGTATTAACAAAAGAAGAATTTGATTTATTTTCTAAAATGCTCGAGGAGAAAATATTTTTTAAGTATGTAAAGGATAAAAAGGAACTTATCGGAATATCTAAAGAATATTTTAAGTTTATACTTCCAGAATCAGGAGGGGATGAAATTTCCGTTCTAAAAAGAAAGAAATACCTTTGTTTTTCAGATGAGAAGAAAGCAGAGGAATTAAATAAAAAAATAAAAGAATTGGCTTTGGATTCTGAAGTTGTAGGCGTTCGTAGTTTTGATAAAAAATATTATATTGTTTTTAAAGACTTTTTGAAAAAATACAGGCCAAAGTTAGAGCAAATTTTAAAAACACCTAAGACTTTAGCTGAAATAGTAAAAGAAACTGGTTTAAATGAGGAAGCTTGTAAGGCTTTACTCGAGGTTTTAAAAGAAGAAGGTTTGTTTATCGAGAAGAAGAAAGGTGTATATGTGCGCGCATAAGGTTATAATCCCAATAATATCTGGAGACGAGTCCGAACTTTTTGAAAAATATTTGGAGTTTTGTTCTTCTGCAGATAAAATTATTTTAGTAAACATTGTCGAACATAGCGATAATTCAACTCTTGCTTTTTCTACAGAAATTAAGAATAAACAAAAAACTTTGGAGTTTTTTTCTGAGAAATTTGGTCCAAAATGTAAAATATACGATGAATGGGGAAGCTTGATTGATAAACTTTCTAGAATAATTAATGTAGAAAAACCAGACCTAATGCTATTAAAATCATCACCAAAAGCAAAAGAAATTATGGAAAAGGTTTTTGGAGTCAAAATTATAGTTTTTTAAACTTCTTTTAAAATTTTCTTAACTTTTTTCCAAAAACCAGAACCAAATTGCGCTGCTCTTTTAATCCGATAAACGGAAAAGTCTGGAATGTATTTTGATGCAATTTTTCTCAAAATCAACTTATTTTGGTCTCCCAGCTTATATTTTGGATGTATTTTCATGGCAATTTGCAAAACTTCTTTACTTAAAAAAGGATAAATTATTTCTTTCCCAAGTTCTCTTGCAATCAAATAATCTTTTTCATAGTCTCTTTTTGGAAGTTCTTTCAAAGAATCGTAAAGCATTTTGTGCAATTCGTCATAATTTTTTGCTTTTTTAAACCTAGAATACCCAGCAAATAAATCTTCAGCACCCAAGCCAGATATAAAAACTTTTTCAGGTCTGGAACTCAAAATCAAGTATGTAATTAACCCTAGAGAGATTCCCAAAGGATCTTTTCTATGAGTTATTCTCATAACTTCTTTTATGTATTCTTTTAAATCTTCAACGATTATTGGTTGCCACAACCAATTCATTTTTTCACAAACTTTTTCAGCAAAGATTAAGTCTTCAGCACCAGGGATTCCACAAGTACAACATATTACTTTTTTCTTTTTATTTGCTAAATAAGCCAAAAGAGTTGAATCGACGCCCCCTGAAAAAAACACTACATCCCCAAAACAATTTCTATCTAAAGCTTCGTAAAGTTCTTTTTCAAAACAAGAATCGGAAAATTCAATATCCAAGTTTTCAATTATTTCATTAAGTTCATTCGGAGATAACATAGTAATATTCTCCCATCTTTTTTTGTTCAATATCTTTTTGCGAACCTTTTTTATTCATTCTTGGCCTTCCAGTATCTTTATCCCTCCTAAATGTTATATCAAAATTTTTCAACAAGGAGTTCATTCCTTCTCTCATGCTTACTGGAGCATTTGCAAAACCTTTTTTCCCAGGTTCTCCATTAAATACTATTAATCGATTCGAGATAGAATCTATGAATGAGATGTCATGATCTACAACCAAGCTAATTCTTTCCGTTTTCTCAGTAATCTTTTTTATAAGTTTTGCTAAACTTATTCGTTGTTCAATATCCAAATATGCAGAAGGTTCATCTAAAAGGCAAATTTCAGAAGGTAAACATAAAGCATTTACTATTGCAACTCTTTGTAATTCTCCACCCGAAAGTGTGTTAACTTGTTTATCGAAAAGTTCAGAAACAAAACTTTTTGTTTCTTCAAAGATAGCTTGATCCAATTTTTGAGAATTTAAGAAATCAAAAACAGTTTTTTCAGAATTTATGTTTAAATACTGAGGTTTATATGCGACTTTTCCCAAATCTATCTTTTTCCCAATATCTATTTCTCCAGCTAAAACTCTTACAAAGGTTGTTTTTCCAATCGCATTTGGACCAACCAAACCGACAACCTCTCCTTTTATCAATCTACCCCCTTCAACTTTAAGCTCAAAACTAGGCCATTTTTTCTCAAAAGAAGGATATTCTACATATTTCTTACCTTTCCATTCAGAGGCTGGAGGTTTCTTCTCAAAAGTATACTCAAAATCCCTGATCCTTACATTCTCGGATTTCAAGAAACCAAAAAGATATTCATTTACCCCAACTCTCGCATTCTTTTTATTTGAACAAACTCCAAATACCCCTGGTTTTCCATAAATGATGTAGACATAATCTGCAAGATAATCAAGCACAGCTAAATCATGCTCAATAACCAGAACGTTTGCTTCTTTGCTCAAATCTTTCAAAACCTCAGCAACATTTAGCCTTTGTTTTATATCTAAAAAAGAACAAGGTTCATCAAAAAAATAAAATTCTGCCTTCTTACAACAAGCACAAGCAATAGCAACTCTTTGCAATTCTCCCCCACTTAATTCATCCAAATCTTTATCCAAAGAATCATTTAATTCTAACTTTTTTATGATCTCTGGTGCTACTTTTCTTTCATCGTTTCTTAAAATCACATCTTTGACCTTTTCTTTTTTACTTATTTTTAATTCTTGAGGTTTAACAACCACACTTCTTTCTTCTTTTAACCAATCTTGAGCTTGCTTTGGAAAATTTTGAAAATCTACTTTTAAGCTTCCAGAAAGTATTTTTAAAGTCGTCGTTTTTCCAATACCATTACTTCCTATTATGACCCCGACTCCTTTATCTGGAATGGGCAAATTGAAAATTCCAAACCCATTTTTCCCATATCTATAAGCCAAGTATCCTTTTTCCTCAGCTAAATTTTCTATTTTTATCGCATTAAACGGACACTTTTTAACACATATTCCGCATCCGATGCAAAGATTTTCATAAATCACCGGAAAATTATTTTCCTCAACTATAGTTTTTTTCCCAGTCTTAACTCCAGGACATACTGAAATACAGGTAAAATTGCATTTTCTAGGTTGACATTTAGTTTTATCAATAACAGCAATCCTCATTTTAGCTCAACTTAAAAAAACATTAGAAGAAATCCGAAAAATAAGAACATAATGCCCGCTAGAATAAGACCCCCTTGAACCAATAGCCAAAAAGCATTAATAATTCCGGATATGGAAAATCCGCCTGGGATGACAAAAGTAAACATTCCACCCAAAATTAAAAGGCCGACGATTAAGAATATTAACCCAATTTTATCCACCTGCATAAAAACTTATAATTAAAGGAAATATATAAAGATTATGCATGTTTTTGATGAATCGGAAAATATAAAGAAAGTAAAAATAGAAAGTTTGGAGGATTTATGGCATTTAGAAAAAGTAATTTCTCCCGGGGATCAAGTTACTGCTTTTACACACCGTAAATTTATTTCAGAAGGCGGTCGGGCGGAGAAAAAACCAATTATTTTGAAAATATCTGTGGAAAAAGTAGAATTTAATCCAAATTTCCAATCTCTTAGAATTTTAGGAAAAATTCTGGAAGCGAACCCAGAGGAGTATGCACCAAAAGGAGCATACCATTCTATAGATGTATCTATAAACGATCGGATAACAATTCAAAAACAGGTTTGGAAAAAACATGAAATTTCTCGTCTTTTAGAGGCGCAGGAAGAAAGTAAAAAACCAAAATTATCGATTTTAGTGCTTGATGAAAGGGAAGCAGAGCTTTTTCAAATATTTTTATCAGGGATAAAAAGTAAAGGACAAGTAAGTACTTCAGGTATAAAAGAAGGCATGGGAGAAAAGACGGAATATTTTAAAGATATTTATAATTTAATTTCAAAATCTGAAATTGATTTTCTAATTTTAGCCGGGCCTGGTTTTGAAAAAGAAAACTTCTATAAATTCTTGAAAGAGAAAAATAAGCAACTAGCAGAAAAAACACTTATTGAAAGTACGGGAAACACAGGAGCACAAGGAGTTTATGAACTTGTGAAAAAAGGAACTTTGGAAAAATTAATTCGTCAGAATAGATTTTCTCAAGAAACAAAAGCTATAGATAGTTTTATAGAACAACTTTCAAAAGATTCATCGAAAGTAGCGTACGGTTTTGAGCAAATAAAAGAGGCAATTACTTGTGGAGCAGTTGATACTCTTTTAGTATTGGATTCTTTACTTTTTGAGAAAAGAGAAAATTTGGAACAGATTTTAGAAGAAGTGGAGAAAAAGGGAGCCAAAGTTTTATTTATTTCTCACGAAAACGAAGAAAGTAAAAAATTAGCAGCTTTTGGTGGGATTGTAGCCATTTTAAGGTTTTCTCTAAACTTCAGTTAATTTATTTTTTTCTCCAAACAAAACAAAATAAGCTAGCATTGCTTCTAATTGTATTCTTTCATTCGCGCCTTCACTAAGCCTAAAATCATATTCCCCGATTTTATCTATTAATTCCACTTTATGTCTTGGGTCTAATTTCGAGTTTATGATCTCTTTATAGATTTGAAGCATGATGTCTTCTCCGCTTAAACCATATTCATAAAGTAAAAAATCCAATTTTTCACGAGACGCTTCAAACTTTCCTTTTAACGCATATTCTATAAGTTCTTTAACTTCTTTTGGCCTTGCTCTAGCAGCAATTTTAAAAACAATTTTTTCAGTAACCTTTTCACCTAATGCACTTGCAGTCTGTAATAAGTTTATCGCCTTTCTCAAATCTCCTTCTGAAGCATAAACTAATGCTTCATACCCGTCGTCTGTGCAATTAACTTTTTCCTTTTCAGCAATCATTTTTAACCTTTTGATAATTTCCTCTTTTGAAAGAGGTTTAAATCTGAGAAGCACGCATCTACTTTGAATAGGTTCTATTATTCTGCTGCTATAATTACAACTTAGACAAAATCTAGTTGTGTTGGCATAGGTTTCCATCGTCCTTCTCAGCGCATTTTGTGCATCTTTTGTTAAAGCATCAGCTTCATCCAAAAATATTATCTTAAATTTTACGTCTCCATACGGAAGCGTGGCAGCAAAATCTTTTATTTTTCCCCTTATTACATCAATCCCCCTTTCATCACTTGCATTCAATTCTAAAAAGTTTTGAGATATTGTATCTTTGAAAAGTTCATGAGCCAAGGCTAAAACAGTCGCGGTTTTACCAACCCCTGCAGGTCCGGCAAAAAGAAAATTAGGTAAATTTTTTGTTTGCACATAATTTTCCAATCTTTTTATTATTTCTTCATGCCCAACAATTTCTTTTAATTTCTTCGGCCTATATTTTTCTACCCAAGGAATAACATCCATGGATAAATAATGTACAATACTTTTATATATTTATTTCCCCAAAAAATAATTTATGTTGGATGCTGTCTTTGTTTTCATTGGAGGTTTTATACTTGGCTCTTTTTTAAAAGAACCTTTGGAAGAACTCGGGATAAAATTTGAGCATTGGATATACTATGTTTTACCGAGTTTCTTGGTTTTTGTTTCTTACTTATTTTTAAATATTATTCTTTTTCAAACTTTCTCGATGATGGACGCTAGCAAATTTACTGCGGCTGGCGGAGGATTACCTTTAATCTTGTCCGGAGCACTGCTTTTTGGCGGGCTACTCAGGTATGCTTTTGATTTTTTCAAAAAAAGATAGGATATGCGAATATTTTTGCAAACTTTTGGATGCACTTTTAATAAAGCTGACGAAGGATACATAAAAAAAGTATTAAATAAAAATGTCTTTTGTAAAAGACTTGAGCACGCAGATGCTGTAATTTTAAATACATGCGGGGTAAAAAACACTACTGAAAATAGAATGTTTTTTTTAATCGAAAAATATTTGAAAGCAAATAAAAAAGTAGTGGTCACTGGTTGCTTACCAAAGATAAATTTTGAAAGGCTTCAAAAATATCCGGTTTCTATCGTAGATTCAAATTCCTTGGATTTTTTGCCTCAAGCTTTAGAAAAAAGAGAAATCTTCATATCTTCCAAATCTTTGAATAAACTCGATTTCTATGGGGAAGGCTTTACGGCTATAATTCCAATATGCGAAGGATGCTTGTCTCGATGTTCTTTTTGCGCCACAAAAAATGCGCGAGGTAATCTTAGAAGTTATTCGGAAAGAGATATAGTTTTAACTTTGGAAAGAGCAGTCCAAGCTGGAAAAAAAGAAATTTTGTTAACTGCTCAAGATTGTGGATGCTATGGACTTGACATAGGTACGAACATTGGATCTCTTTTAGAAAAAATATCGAAAGTTGAGGGGGAATTTAAAGTAAGACTTGGCATGGCGAACCCACAATATATTAAAAAATATAAAGAAGTTATAGCAAAATCTCTTGAATCCCCGATTTTTTTCCAATTCTTACATCTTCCAGTTCAAAGCGGATCGGATGAAATTTTAAGATCGATGCATAGGGGTCACACAGCAAAAGATTTTTCAGATTTAGTTTTCTTTTTCAAAGAAAAGTTCCCAGACATCACAATTTCGACTGATATAATCGTTGGTTTTCCAGGAGAAAAAGATGATGATCATCTTAAGACGGTAGAACTTTTAAATCAAACTAGACCTGCAATAGTAAACCTCTCGAAATTTTATCCAAGGCTGAATACTCCTGCAAAATCGATGAAAAAAGTAGATACAAAAATCATTAAAAAAAGAAGCGTAGAACTTTCGGAAATTTGTAGGAAATTGGCTTTGGAAAATAATAGAAAGTTTTTGGGGAGAGAAATAGAATGTTTAATTTTAGATACCTCCAGAGCTTTTAACTATTTACCTGTCTCGGTAAAAGGAAAAACAGGAGACATAACTAAGGTAAGAATTACTGGTTTTTCGGAAAGAGGGTTAAAAGGAGAAATAGTATAAATATAAGAATTGATTTAATTTTATAGGTGGTCTGATGTCTCTTCAAAAATCATTCGAATATTATTTGAAAAATCTAGATGTTATATTCGTATTTAGTTTTGCAGTTTTATATTCTCTGACTCTATTACCTTTTATCGAATCTTACGTTACCATAGGTAGTGGGTTTATTAGATTTTCTTCAATATATTTAGATTTTAGTTTAATTTCCGGAATTGTTATCGCTTTTTTCACTATTCTCACTCCTTTCTTTTTAGCAGCTTTTTGTGCAGCAATGATAAGCATAGTTAAACTTCAAGAAACTTACGACCATGTTGGCTTTGCGAGAGTTTTAAAATTCTTTCAAAAATATTTAAAGGATCTTTTTATTTTCTTCCTATTCATTATCCTTCTAACAATTTCTGTAGGAGTTTTTTTAACTTATTTACATGTCCCTTACTTTTTCACACAATTAATAATATTTTTGCTTTGGCTCCCACTTTTATTTGCTCCACAAATAATGGTTATGGATGATTTTGGTTTAGAAAAAACTTTAAAAGACTCGCTAACTTTCTTTTTATCTTCTCCGATATACTATTTGAAATACCTTGTTGTAGGGCTGGTACTTCTATTTTTGGCAGCAGTTTTTGAAGTATTTCTTGGCTTTTATTTCGTTTGGGAACACAAGATTTTTTCCCTTCTTTTAACAGCCTTTTTCATAGTGCCATTCTTACAAATATACGCAAGCGTGCTTTATTTGAATAGATATCCTATCGTAAAAGTAAAAACTAGAAAAATGGTTAGAAAGAAATGAAATTAGTAATTGTTGAGAAACCAATTGCAGCTCAAAAGATTGCAAGTATTTTTGGAAAGTATAAGACAAATCGTTTACTTGGTATCGAATACTATTCAGTTGGAGATTCTATTTTTTTCCCTTTGAAAGGGCATGTTTTTGATGTAGATTTTCCAGATGAATACTCGAATTGGACGAAAGTAAATCCAAAAGAACTTATTTTTGCCCCTATAATTCTTAGAAAGATAAATGATAAAATTTGTGCGGCTTTGGAACAATTGGTAAAAGACGCAGACGAGATTATAATTAGTACAGATTACGATCGCGAAGGAGAAAGCATAGGAAAAGAAGCATTAAGTATTTTGTTGAGTGTAAAAAAAATCCCGTATCTGCGAGCTGTTTTTTCTGCAATAACTCCTGAAGAAATAAAAAAAGCATTTTCAAACCTTGTTGAATTTAATTGGAACTTAGCTGATGCTGCAGATACTCGAAGAGAAATAGATTTAATTTGGGGTGCTGTTTTAACCCGTTATCTTTCTTTAACTTCTAATCGACTTGGTAAAGATTTTCTTTCAGCAGGCAGGGTCCAAACCCCGATGTTAGCTTTGGTTGTTCAGAGGGAAAAAGAGATTTTAAACTTTAAACCAGATCCTTTTTGGGTAATTTATTTAAAATGTGAGAAAAACGGGGAAACTTTCGTCGCGATTCATGAAAAAGAAAAATTTTTTGATAAATCTGAGTTTGAGAAAGTGTTGTCCTCAAATCCTTCTGAAGCAAAAGTAGTTAAATCTACGTCTAAAATTTTAGAGATAAGCCCACCCGAACCGTTTAATACAACTGAATTTTTAAGAGCTTGCTCGTTTTTAGGTTTTCAACCACAAAGAGCTATGCAGATTGCAGAAAAGTTATACATGGAAGGATATATTTCTTACCCAAGAACAGATAATACAGTTTATCCAAAATCTTTAAATTTGAAGGAAATTTTAAATAAACTTTCAAAAGGAGTTTTTTCGAACCTTGCCCAATCTCTTTTAAAACTTCCAAAAATTACCCCTACCTCAGGAAAAAAAGCAACTACTGATCACCCTCCAATCCACCCTGTAGAAAACGCTTCCCCTTCGGAACTATCAAAGCAAGAATGGATGATTTATGAACTTGTTGTTAGGAGATTTTTTGCAACTTTAGCACCAAATGAAAAATTGGAAAGTTTAAAAATAATTTTGGAAGCGAATGGTCAAAAATACATAGCACATGGTAGAAGGATCATTGATGCTGGATGGAAATATTATTACCCATATTCGAAGCAAGAAGAAATTTATTTACCTCAATTAAAAGAAGGGGAAGTAATTCCAGTGAAAATCGCTTTTAAGCAAGATTTTACAAAACCAAAACCAAGGTATACCCCCGCAGCTCTTTTAAAAGAGATGGAAGATTTGAACCTCGGTACAAAATCAACGAGAGCAGAGATATTGCAGAAACTTATTGACAGAGGCTATTTGGTTGGCAAAAAAACCTTTTCTCCATCTCCAATCGCTTTCGCAGTTATCGATATTTTAAGTAAGTACGTTCCAGCGATAACAAAACCAGATATGACCTCTGCACTAGAGGAAGAAATGAATAAGGTAGAACTTGGGCAAAAGAAAAAAGAGAATGTTGTTTCCGAGTCAAGGCAGATGCTGTTGGAACTTTATTCTCAAATAGATAAAAATTCTGAAAAAATTGCTAATGAGCTAAAATCAGCAATTCGAACAAATCAGGTTTTGGGTGTTTGCTCATGCGGAGGAAACTTAATTGTTATAACATCGAAAAATAAAAAAAGATTTGTAGGTTGCACAAACTATTCAAAAGGTTGCAAAGTATCTTTCCCCTTACCTGCAAAAGGAAAAATTACTCCTTTGGGAGAACTGTGTCCGTTATGCAAAACTCCAAAAATAAAAATATCGAATAAAAAAAGATCTTTTGAAATGTGTTTAGACCTAAAATGTCCTTCGAAAAAAGGGTGGGTGCGTGGAGATAAAGATAAACTATCTTGAGTCTGTTCAGAAGAATATTTCTGATGTTTACGAAGCAATTAAAAAATTAAAAATGAAAAAGAAAGGTTTACTGAAAGCAATACAAGATACACAGGCCAATCTAGAAAGTTATACTCCCAAAGTAAAAGTTAAAAAAATCGTGAGAGAGAAAGAATGGTATGAAAAGTTTCATTGGACAATTATTGAAAATTTTTTAGTTATTGGCGGCAAAGATGCCCAGACAAATGAAATTCTTGTGAGAAAGTATTTTGAAGATTCTGATCTTTTCTTCCATGCTGATATCCATGGAGCTTCCGTAGTTATTTTGAAAAACGGGTTAAATGCCCCTGAATCTGTTCTTAATAAAACAGCTCAATTTGCAGCATGCTTTAGCTCTGCATGGAAAATGGGGATTCCAATTTCAGTGTATTGCGTTAGAAAAGATCAAGTTAAACTTGCGGCTAAGCCTGGAGAATATTTACCAAAAGGCTCTTTTGTTCTTCTTGGAGAAAGAAAATGGTTTAAAAATATGGAGTTGTTGCTCGGAGTTTGTTTTTTGGATGAGAAATTAGCTGTTTTACCAGAATTAGAAATAAGAGATAAAGACTTTCCATATATTTTAATTAAACCAGATCCATCAGTAACCAAAAAAGAAATAGTTGATAAATTGTATACATCTTTGCAAAAACTTTATCCTGGAAAGGTCTTTGAAAAATCTTGGCTTCTTGAAATTTTACCGTCTGGAGGGGCGGACATAGTTAAGATAAAACCTTAAACATCGATAATCCCCAAATCCGTTATTTTAAAATAAACTTCTTGGCCTGGCTTTTTAAAAACATGCTTTTTCAATATTGCTTTTCTTTCTTCTTTATTTTTCAACTCCAAGATGACTTTGGAAAAATATTCTAAAAGATCCCCACTTACTGGTTCTTCTTTATTTGTTTTTAAATCAAAATAAACTTGATTTGTTAAAAGTACTGCCGCATTATTTTTTCTAGCATGTTCGTTAAGTTTCGCAAGAATTTTCCCTAATCTTCTATTTATTTCTTCGCGATTTTCATTATTTTTTTCCAACCTATAAAAATAGGTAAAACAATCTACGATCACTAGGTCTCCAAAAATATTTTCACATACCTTTTCTTGTTCTTCAAAAGAATACATGTCTTTAATGGTTATTCTTTTTAAAAATTCCTTGAACCTTGGTCCAGCCATTTGCTCAAACCTTCTAAAATTGAAAGAAGACTCTGTGTCTAAAAACAAAACTTCTTTTCCAATCCTAGCTGCATTTAAGGCAGCTTGGAGAGCAAAAGTAGTTTTACCAGTACCAGGAGCACCATAAATTTCAGTTATGACTTTTTCCAATAAGCCACCATCAAGCAAAAGATCCATATTTTTACATCCAAGAGGAAGCATATTTTCAAAAAATACTTTTTTCTTAAATTCTTTTTCAGATTCTGGAAAGTTAATAGAAAAAAATATAAATTCCTGCAAGATTAATAACTTAGCGATTTCTATGGAAGAAAGTATTATTCTCCGAGTTTCCGAAGCAATGCAAGATGATATAGGACGAGGTATTGTTAGGCTTGATACTGCTTCTAGAGAACATTTGAACGTCCGCAGCGGGGAAATCGTAGTGGTAGAGGGGAAAAAAAAGACAGCGGTCATTGTTTGGCAATCCTATCCCCAAGATGAGGGAAAAGGAATAATAAGAATGGATGGAATTTTAAGACAAAACGCCGGAGTAGGGGTTGGCGACAAAGTAAAAGTTTATAAGCTTTCAGAGATTAAAGAAGCATCCAAAATCATACTTGCGCCTACTCAACCAATGAGGTTTCAATCAGAGTTTGCTGAATGGGTGAAACAAAGACTGATTCAAAGACCGGTTACGGCAGGAGATCTAATCTTATTACCTTTCTTTGGTTCTCCCCTATTTTTCAAAGTTGTTAATACTTCCCCAAAAGGATTCTGTCAAATTGTTGAATCAACAAATGTTGTTTTGAAAGAAGAACCTGTTCCAGAAATAGAGGGAGTTTCGAAGATAAGGTATGAGGACATTGGGGGATTGAAAGATCAAGTGATTAAAGTAAGAGAAATGATAGAATTGCCTTTGCGGCATCCGGAATTATTCACAAAACTTGGTATTGAGCCACCAAAAGGAGTTTTACTTTATGGTCCTCCAGGTACGGGAAAAACATTATTAGCTAAAGCAGTAGCAAACGAAAGCGAAGCAAACTTTTATTCAATTCAAGGCCCAGAAATAATTTCAAAATTCGTAGGCGAGGCAGAAGAAAGACTGAGAGAAATTTTCAAAAAAGCTCAGGAGACGGCACCATCCATAATTTTCATAGATGAAATTGATTCTATAGCTCCAAAAAGAGAAGAAGTTGTAGGAGAAGTAGAAAAGAGAGTGGTAGCTCAACTTTTGACACTCATGGATGGTTTACAATCTCGAGGAAAAGTAATCGTCATAGGCGCAACAAACAGGCCTAATGCTTTAGATCCAGCATTGAGGAGACCTGGGCGCTTCGACCGTGAAATTGAACTCCCTGTTCCAGATAAGCAAGGCAGGAAGGAGATACTTCAAATTCATACGCGAGGGATGCCCCTTGCTGAGGATGTTAATTTAGATGAGCTTGCAGCAAATACTCATGGATTTGTTGGTGCTGATTTAGCTGCTTTAGCTAGAGAAGCTGCGATGAAGACTTTGAGGAGAATTTTACCAAAAATTAATTTGGAAGAAGAAACAATCCCTGTAGAGGTTTTAGATTCTTTGAAGGTTACACAAGAGGATTTCGAAAATGCATTGAAGGAAATTCAACCTAGTGCATTAAGGGAAGTTTTAGTTGAAATCCCGAATGTAAGATGGTCAGATATTGGGGGCTTAGAAAATGTTAAAAAAGAATTGATTGAAGCAGTGGAATGGCCTTTGAAATATCCTGAAATGTTTAAAAGGATGGGAATCACACCTCCGAAAGGTATTCTTTTATACGGTCCCCCAGGTACAGGAAAAACATTATTAGCTAAAGCGGTAGCAAACGAAAGCGAAGCAAATTTCATAAGTGTGAAAGGACCTGAAATCTTTAGTAAGTGGGTCGGTGAATCAGAAAAAGCAATTAGAGAGATTTTTAGAAAAGCGCGTCAAGCAGCCCCATGCATAATATTTTTCGATGAATTAGACGCTATCGCTCCAAGACGTGGAGGAGAATTCGGAAGCCATGTTTATGAGCAAGTAGTAAACCAACTTTTGACTGAATTGGATGGTTTGGAAGAATTGAGAAATGTTGTTGTTATAGCTGCGACAAACAGACCTGATTTGGTCGACCCTGCTTTACTCAGGCCAGGTCGTTTTGATAAGCTTTTACAAGTACCACCTCCAGATAAAGAAACTTTGAAAAAGATTTTTGAAGTTCATCTAAGAAAAGTTCCGATTTCCAAAGATGTAGATATAAATAAGCTAGTGGAGATGGCAGACAAATATTCTGGAGCGGATGTTGCAGCAGTCGTTCGAGAAGCAGCGTTGAATGCATTGCGAGAAAACAAAAAGGCAAAGCAAGTAGAATGGCGTCATTTTGAGCAAGCGTTTAAAACCATAAGACCTAGTTTAGAGGAAAGAATAATTAAAACTTACGAATCTTTCCAAAAAAGAGCTATGGAAGTCATTTAATTAAAAAACAAGAGGATAAGAAAAAGCCATTATCGCGGCAAATCCTATCGCAAAGAGCCATACTCCTATATTCCAAGAAAATACTTTTGATCCATCTAATGGTGGGATTGGCAAGAGATTAAAGAATGCGAGAAAAGCATTTACTTGGAACCCAATAATTGCTATTTTTCCTAAGAGAGGGGCTAGGTATAAAAACATAACAGCGAGTATCAAATTTGTTAGAGGACCGGCTAAACTTATAATCCCATCCTCTCTTCTGGTTATCGTATGTTTATAAATATAAACTGCTCCAGGAGCAGCGAATACAAAATTTCCTCCAGTAAAAATCGCAAAAATTAAAGCTAATGCCAATCCTTCTAGCCAGGCTCTATAAACTGCTACACATCCGTACTTCATCGCAACTATCTTGTGAGCAAGTTCATGCAGAACAAAACCCAAACCTAAAGTAATAAAAACTACTGGAAATGAAATCATAAATGGAAATGAAAAAGCTGCTGAAATTGTAAGTACTGAGATCAAAATATGAATTATTTCCCCTTTATAAAACAGCATACAATATTTTTCTATTTTTAAACTTTAAAAATTTTTCACTAGATTAAACTTATTCCAGTTGAAAAAATTTTTATTAAATTTTCTTTTTTTCTTTATCATGGACGACCGAGCGCAGATCTCAGCTGAATTGATAGTTATCATTGCAGCATTACTTGCTGTTGCTTTTGTTTTTATAAATACTCTTAATTCAAATGTAAAGCACGCTGCAACAAAACTTTCTGAAAAAGCTGACAAAGTTTTAGCATCAATCGATAATATTACTTCAGGAGAGTGATTTTAATGGACGATAATGCTCAAACTTCCTTGGAAATTTTAGTAATAGCTTCAATACTTCTAAGCTTAGCTTTTATTTTTATTGTTTCTGCTAAAACTTTTGGGTCCACCGCAAAAACGAATTTGGTTTCCAACATGAAAAAAGTTTTGAACGCAACATGAACGCGCAAGTTTCTTTAGAATATTTAATACTTTTTGCTTTTTTGATTTCATCCATCCTTATTTTTATACCTGTATATTCAAAATTCGAAAAGGCAGGAGAAAAGATTATATTAAAAAATAAAATTTCAAACATTTGTTTTAAGGTTCAAGAAGCTTGTGAAAAATCAATATTTTTTGGAGTTTCAAGTTTAAACTATTCTTTTAATCAAGAACTCAACGTAAGCGCGAGTAATGGAAATCTTTGCTGTGATTCATTCTGCATTCATTCAAGGTGCAATTTTTCAAGTTTTTTAATTAAAAAAGGCATCATTTCGTTTAGGAATGGAGTACCAAACAACTAGAACTTTCTCACCTTCTGAAGTATACCTTTTAAACTTGATGCCTTCATGTTCGCAAAAACAGTAATTTATGTTTTTATCTATTTTTTTCAAAACTTTAAGACATTCTTCATTAAACTCATCCAGGTATAAACAAGTTTGGACTGCGTCTTGAGCAATTTCATAAAGTAAAACATCGAAATTATCCATCTTTTCCTCTTTCGGGATACTTGATATTATTAAAATTAGCAACATTAGAAAAATCAAGCTATCAAAAGTAAAAAAAGCAAAACTTTTCGATTTAGCAAACATATAAAATGCATACCTCCTTTTTGTCACAAATTGCAATCCTTTTTATGCAAGTTATTCCCGGATCTTCATTTATTTTTATTTCTTTTAATTTTAGAATATTCTTTGATTTTTCTAAGTTCGAAGTGGCTATACAATAAGGACACTCCGTCGCAAGTCCGATCTCCTTATCAAACAATAAAATTCTACTTTTTTCGATGAGTTCGTACTTCTTGATGAAATCGTCGTCTGGAGGGGTAAGTGAATTAAAAAATATCGTTAAACCAAGCAAAAGCACAACGATGCTAAGTCCAACATCAAACTCAAGCAAATTAACCACCAAAAACAACAAAACCGTTTTCAATTGAAATAGAAGAATAGCAGTCTGATTTTATATGTGGCATTTTTTTCGAAAATATCTTCCCATCAAAACCTACATCCACATTTATTTTTTGGCTAACCCCTGTAAGTCGGTATAAAAAACAAGCGCTTGCTACTTTCTCCACAATATATTTTTCTCTGATCTCTAAGACCCTTTCAATAAAATTTTTTGATTCAACCAAAAGCATAAAAGAGAATAAGCATATTGTTGCGATAAAAAATGAGTAAGGTAAGATCATCTCCATACATACGCACCTTTTTGAATCCTGGTTTGTACAAAGTTTCCATGGATTTTATTTTCAAAAATAAAATCATCCAAGATTTCAACAAAATTTTCAAAAAAGACTACTTTATTTTCACAATTCTCTTTTTTAAAATAAGGGTTCTTTTCTAACTCAAAACATAATTTTTTTGCTTTTTCTTCCGAAGTTTCCAAACCATTAGCAACTTTTTTTAAATTGTAATAAAAATAATTTTCATTTTCATATTGGAATTCCTTTATCTCTTGGAACGTAGCTAAATTTACTTGCAAGTCATTTTCCAGATTTTTTTGAATCTCGTTTATTTTAAGGTCGCAGGCAAATATGATTAAAATAAAAAGCAAAAGGATTGAATATGACATGAATTTACGAAGAATTTCAAAATAAATTTTTTATTAAACTTTTTTTAGATAGTTTTAGTTTATACCATAAAGTTTTTAAAACATCGCTCTTAATAAAAATCATGCCTCTTTTTGAAAAGAAAAAAGAGAAAGTAGAATCTTCTAAGATGCTTGACGTTGTATTGGAGATGTTAACGATAAACGTTCCCGAACAGAAAATAATTGAAAATTTGATCGAGAGTGGGGCGTCAGAGACTGAGGCTAAAGAGATTTTAAAAGTTGCCAAGGCAAAATATGATGCTTTGGTAGAATCAAAGTTAAGAGAGATTGTAGATGAGTTAATAGAAAAAAGAAGAGAATCTTTGGAAAAGTATGTTTCTAACCTTTTTGATGATTTTGCTAAAAAAGTAGATACAAAGTTAGAATTAATGAAATTGGATGCTAAACAATATACAGACAAGGTTCAGGAGAAAACAAGGGATGAGTTTTTAGCAGTTCAGTCTGAATTTAAAGATTTTAAGTTAGGCGTAGAAGCTAGATTAAAATCTATTTCTTCTCAGATTGAGAAAATAACAATAAGTGGGCCTCTGCGCGATCTTTTAATAATTTCTTTATTATTAGTTGGGGGATTTTCTATTTTGACAGGGGTCTCAAATCTAGTAACTTATTTAAACTCACTCTTCAAATATTCTATTAATATTGAACTAATATTTTTCTTGGGTGTGTTATCAATCCTTTTCATGGGTTTTGTATGCATCTATGCCGCTTTAAGATTGCTATCGATCAGAAAATTTACTCGGTTGGGATCTGAATGAGTGATAAATTATCTGAATTAATAGAGCAAGAAAAAGCAGCTATTTCTGAGCTTCAAAAAAAGATACAGGAAATTTCTTCTAATTTAAAAGCATTAAAGCAGGAAATTGCCTCTATTCCATCTTTGCCAAAAGATTATAAGAGCATAAAAGCAAAGTATAAAAAACTTTCTTGGAAATACCAAACAGAGCCTTTATCAAAAGCTCAGGAAAAAGCTATCGTCTCCGAACTGCAAAAGATGGATGCTTATCTCGAACAATGGGAAAATGTGGAAAAAAAGAGAAAGGAGATTTCTAAGAAAAAGCTTACTATGAAAGCTATTTATGAAGAATTGAAACTATGTAAACAATTTTTAAAAGAACATAAGCAGAAATTGCGTGAATATCTCCAAAAGAAAAAAGAGGAATTGAAAAGTACGGCTAAACAAAAAATGAAAAGTGTAAAGAGTTTTGTTTTTGGGAAAGAGAGTTCAGAGTTAACTCCGCAAAAGGAAGAAGAAATTATAAAGAAATTAAAAGAGAAGAAAAAGCTTACGTTGGAGGATATGCTTTCTTAAATTTCTTCCAGTATTTTCTTCATTTTTAACGCGTCTGTCTCTAAAAGAGGAGATTCGTTTATAATCATTATTTCTTTTGGTTTATTTATCTCCAAAAGCATTTTTGCAATCTCTTTAAAACAAGGGTTATTATCTATCGGAGTATGTTTTCTTTCCCCAGATTTTCCTATTTCAATCCCGGAGAAATGAGAATGTATTTTTTCATATTTCGTAAGTTTTCGCAAAATTTCTTTAAAATCAACTTTTCCAAAACTTCTTGCATATATATGTGCGAAGTCTACAACTGGGACGCAATTGTTTATTTCTTCACAAATTTCCAAAATTTCATCCAAAGTTCCAAACTGGTTTACTCTCCCAGTTGTTTCCAACCCAAGGAACGCCCGAGTTTTATTACTTAAGTCCAAGCATTCTTTTTTTATTAAACTTCTTGCTTTTTGAGGGTCTTTTCCATAATAGCCTGCGTGAAATACGACAGGTCCAGCGTTTAAGATTTCAGCAATTTTACAACAAGCCAAGATTCTTTTCTTTGAAATTTCAGCTTTTTCCGGGTTTGCGAGATTTATATAATATGGCGCATGAATGCTTAATTCGACATTATGCTTTTTGGCTAACTCAGCAACCTTTTCCGCTCTTTTTTCAGTCATCCAAACATTCCTTACAAATTCTATTTCCTCATGTAATCCATGTTCACCTAGCCAAGGAATGCTTTCTTCTATTTTTGAGCAAATTGTTGGATTACCTGCTACTCCTAGTTTGATAAGCATAATCTTTAAATAGATTTGAAATATAAAAATTTTGGAGATGCTATGGATGATGAAGAACTTGCACTGAATTTACTTAACCTATATGCTCAAAAAATGTCGTCATTATCTTTAGATGAGTTGTTGGATGCTTATTTCAAGATTCTTTCAAAGATAAAATTAGAGAAAAACTTGGAGGGAGATACTGATGACTCAGATTTTTAATAAAAGTATAATTGCTTTTATAGTATTCTTTTTTACCTTGTCTACCATTAGTTTTGCAGAAACTTATTACAAATTTATAACGATTGATAATTCCAATAATTACGAAAATTTATCTGATTTTCAAATTCTTGTTACTTTTGATTCTGAAACTTTAATTAACGAAGGTAAAATGAAGCCAGATTGTTCAGATATTAGATTTTTAGATTCTGATAATTCGACGATGTTATCTTTTTGGTTGGAAAGTGGTTGTAATACGAATGAGACAAAAGTTTGGGTAAAAGTTCCGCAAATACTTGCAAATTCAACGAAAGTAATTTATTTGAGGTATGATAATCAATCCGATTCAGCAAGTAATCCATATACGACTTTTGACTTTTTTGATGATTTTGATGGAAATTCTTTAAATACTTCAAAATGGACTTCTCAAAGCTCATCGGGAGGAAGTTATTCTGTTAATTCAGGCAAAATAACTTTTTCCACTTCTTCTTACTCCGATTATGTTTGGATTCATTCTCAAACTACATTCAATAATTCTAGCTGGTTTGAATTAAAAATTTTAAATTCGTCCGAACAACCCGTTTTTTCGATTGGTTATAGTAATTCAACAAATTTGGATGATCGTCATCATGCTCCGGACGGGTATGTTGTGAACTGGAGGAATAGAACAGATTTAGGTACCGCAGCTTATTCCGTATGGTCACCATTTGGTCCAGTACCGCAGGACTTCTTAGAGTACACAACACCGGACACGAGCGATTTTCCATCATTTTCTTTATGGGGGATGAGCATCGCACCAGAGAAATTTATGCTTTTTTCGGTAAATAATACTCCGTATATGTCCTATTTTGGACTTTTTTCAAATCCATATTCTCCAATATTTTCGATCGGAATCGCTTCGGACATTTTTTCCCAAGGGCATGGATCTACTGAAGTAGATTGGGCAAGAGTAAGAAAATTCACGAATATTGATCCTGTTGTTAAAATTGGTCCGCAGGTACTTTTATCCTCCCCTCGCGATTACTTTATTACAAGCCCAGGAGAATATAATTTTACATTTTATGTAATTTCGGATAGAAACCTGAGTTGTGCCCTCTATGTTGATAATAATTTGGCCTCTTTAATCACATCAGTTCAAAACAATACATTTACAAATATATCTGCAAATATATCTGCAGATGGTGCACATTCATGGTACATTAAATGTTATAACTCAGAATATACCTCTTATTCTCAAACAAGAACAATTGTTATTACCAATATAAGTAATTGGCCTTATTCAGATTCTTTCTTAATCGATAATTCAAATAATAGCAATAGTCTTGTAAAATATAGATATAATTTTGAGTTAGATACACAATCTTTAATTGATCAAGGTAAAATGAGATCAGATTGCGCAGATCTTAGATTCTTAGATTTGGATACATCAACTTTCCTAAATTATTGGATTGAAAAGGGATGTAATACTCCTAGTACTTCTATTTGGATAAATGTTCCATATATTCCGGCAAATTCTCAAAAAATAATATATTATTACTATGGAAATCTTTCAGCAGACAGCGCATCAAACGGAGAGCAAGTATTTGACTTTTTTGACGATTTCTCTACAAGGGATGATTCTAAATGGTATTATCATTTAGGTTGGAAAGTTGCCGATGGATACGCAAACGTTACTGGTCTTTATGATAATACTTTCTATTGGTGGGGTTGGGGGCATCATCTGATACCAAAATATAAGAGTAATATAAATTCTTCTTTAGGTTTAGCTTTACGTTCTTCAGCATGGGCAACTATGGAATATATTAACGGAGATTGTGGAAATGTAGTATATGCTGTTTTTGATACTCAACGGTGGTGGAATGCCCCGTTCTTCTCACAATCTCCATCGTTTTACAGATTTTTTGAACATATTTGCTCGGGCAGCGGAAGTTGTCCTTACTCCACAAATTTAGATAATTATAATCTATACAATACTATTATCTTTCCAAACAATCAAAATTGGACTTTCAATGGAGAGTTGATAGATACTCAAACAACTAGTGTATTTCCAATTATAGATAAAATAGCGCTTGATGCGAAGTGTAAGGGTTCGTTCGATTACGTTTTTATTTATGCATATCCTCAAATCGCCCCAACTCAGAGACAGACTTGTGAATGTAATTCTTGTGGAGATTGTACTAATAAATTAAACGATCCAGCTTGTACTGGAGTTATCTTAACTCAAAATATAACTTCTGAAGAAACTTGCATAAATTCTCCCGTGAATTTTTCGGGAAAAACTTTTGATTGCGCAGGTCATTCAATTGTTGGATCAAATTCGGGATCTGGAATCTATTTGGCAAATTCTCAACAATCCAGCCAAATAAAAAATTGCAAAATATTTAATTTCTCTACAGGAATCCATCTTTCTGGAACGACGGATATTTCGATACAACAAGTCATGTTGAGCAATAATTCTAATGACGATATCTTGATAGAAGCTGGACCTTCAAACGTTTTGTATAACGTATCTTTATCAGGCACAAAAATAAACGCTTTTGGTTCAAATGGTTTTAAAGCAAGTTCAGCATATCCTCCATACCCTCAGGATCCAGAGAATTATTCAAATATAAGCAAGTATCTTTTGATTTCAAATATCGTTAAAAATTCATGGACTTTTGTGGAAGTCTACTACGATGATGCTAATCTTAGTTCAGTTAACGAGAGCACTTTACTTTTAGCTAAATACTTAGAAGATCATTGGGAGTTGAATTGTTCAGATTTTGCATCATCTTGCGGTTTAAATGAAGAAAGTAAATTTGTTTACGCAAACATTACGGATTCAGTCGCAGATGTATTTGCACTTTTAGGCCAAAAAAAGATATCTGAAGGCGGAGGGGGAGGGGAAGGACAAGGAGAAATAATTATAAGTGTGGTTGCAGCCCCAGAGGATACTTTTGAACTCTTCAGTGTTGCATTTATTTCCGTAGTAATTCTTTTCATAATTGCGATTAGAAAGACTTAAAGATTAACGAACTAAAATCTTTAAAATATCTTTTTCTTTTAACACATATTCCTTACCAAGTTTTTTCTTAGTCCTTACATCAATTGCGCCGATAAATCTTTCTCCAATCTCAGTGTGTATTTTATATGCTAAATCCAATGCAGTAG
Source organism: archaeon (assembly GCA_038874115.1). Taxonomy (GTDB): domain Archaea; phylum B1Sed10-29; class B1Sed10-29; order B1Sed10-29; family JAVZDC01; genus JAVZDC01. Next base: position 266,202 of record JAVZDC010000001.1, on the reverse strand, counting down.
AACCTTGTTTAACAAGGAATACATCAGGCAAGACTTCCCCATCTTTATTACACATTTTATTTTCATTTTCCACAGGATACACAGGAATGTATTTAAGTTCTCTAAACACAAGTTCATTAATAACTTTTTGTACCCCCGTACTTCCAAAAGGTTTCAGCACATTTTCCCTTATCCTCTCAAGCGCATTTTCCTGAGCTGGGTTCATCTTTCCTATTATTTCAAAATCATTGCTCCCTGGAGAATACTTAATAAAACCCAATTTAGCGGCTTTCCTTAAAACTAATTCTGCTTCCGCACTTACTGGAATCACCTTATCTTTTAACTTATTATAATTCGCTTTAGCTTCTTCAATATCTATCTTATTTCCAGCAATTATTATCGGCTTATTATATTTCCTTATTTTTCTAGCCAAGTCTAAAGTATCACTAAAACCTTCATTCACAATATCCTCAATTTTTTCCTTACGCATACCCAATCCAGCAACTTGTTCATAAAGAGCTTCACTCAAAGAAGAATTCTTCGCTTTTCTTTGAATCTTCTCCCAATTTCTATCTAAAATCCCTTTTATCCAAAAATCGATTTCTCTTTCCAAAAACTCTATATCTTCTTGAGGATCATAATTTTCACAAGGATTTCCGAAAGAATCGGTTTTTCCACTTAAATCTACGACGTGTATTAATCCTTCAGCCTCCATCAAATCATCCAAAAATCTATTTCCAAGACCCTTCCCTAAATGAGCATCTGGAACTAATCCAGCAACATCAATTAAAGTTATAGGTACGTATCTTTTTCCATTTTCACATTTAGAATTTTTTGGATTATCTTTAACTCCAAGTTCCTTGCAAACACAATCAAAAGAAGCAAAGGTTGTACCTTTGTTTGGGTCGATAGTTGTAAAAGGTCTTGGCGAAATTGGAACGTCGATTAGCGTTGCTGCACTAAAAAAAGTACTTTTACCTGAACTCGGTTTCCCTACAATCCCAATTTTCATAATGTTTTTTATTACTTTTATGATATTTAAATTATGCTTTGGACAGAGAAATACTATCCTAAGAAGCTCGATGATGTTGTCGGACACTATTCTGCTATTGAAAAACTTTTAGAATGGTGGAAAAACCCCAAAAAACCTTTATTGATATCAGGTCCCGTAGGAGTGGGAAAGACTTGTTTAATTTATGCCTTTGCAAATGAATATGATTTAGAAGTTCTTGAAATGAATGCGAGCGATCAAAGAAATGCCTCGATTATTGAGAGGTACGTAGGGAATGCTGCTACTACTAGAAGTCTTTTTGGAAAGCAAAAAATAATTCTTTTAGATGAGATCGATGGACTATACGGGACCGAGGATCGTGGTGGGATAGCTGCTTTGGAAGATGTAATAAAAAAAGCGAAAGTTCCTCTTATTATGACTTGTAATTCTATTTGGGATCCTAAGCTTAAATCCCTTAGAAAAGAATGTGAGATTTTGGAACTTAAAAGACTCCATCCAGCGAGTATTGTTGGGCTTTTGAAAAAAATAGCAGATAAAGAAAAGATCGATGTTGAACAAGAGGTTTTAAAAAAGATTGCGGAAAATTCTGCAGGGGATGTTCGTGCAGCCATTTTAGATTTTCAAGCAATTGCAGATGGGAAGAAAAAAGTAACTTTGGAAGATTTAAAGATTCTTTCGCCAAGAGAGAAAACAGAAACTATGTTTTCAGCCATGCAAATTATATTGAACTCATTTGACTTTGAAAAAGTAACCAATTTGAAAAATACTTTGGATGAAGACCCAGATTTCATTTTAAAATGGGTTGATGAAAACATTCCTTTGCAATACAAAAACCCAGAAGATTTGTTTTTAGCATATGAGAAATTATCAAAATCCGACTTATTTTTCAGTAGAGTTTTTAACCGTCAAGACTATTCTCTTCAAAATTATGCTTTTGATTTAATGACTCTTGGAGTGTGTTTTTCAAAAAAAGAAAGATATAAAGGATTTATAAAATATTCTTTCCCAAGTGTTGTGCTTTTGCTATCCCAATCAAAAGAAACAAGGGAAAAAAGGTTAAATATTCTTTCAAAAATTTCTAAAAAAGCTCATGTTTCGACAAACATGGCATACCAAGACTTTTATATTTTTAAAGAACTTTTGGAGAAATGCGCAAAGTTTTTCGGATTGACTGAAGAAGAATTGGAGTTTATAAAGAATCAATAAATGTTTCAATTACCGCTGCAGGCACTTCAAGCTTAAATTTTTGCAAAATTTTTGGATGAATTTCTCCAATAAAGCCTTCTAAAAACTTTGCTTGCCTCCCAGGTACTAAGAAATCCAAGTTAATTTTCTCATAACGATTTTCTTTCTTTATCTCTCTTAATATCGCATCAGCATAAGACTTTATTGTCGAATAATCCGCATCTTTATTACAAAGAACGATGCAAACTTTTTTCCTTTGTTTAAATTTTTCCCCTTCTTTTACTAATACATCTCCTACTTCGAATATATTTTGTGGGTATTTTTCATTTTTGTTTTTAGAAAGAATGTCAAGCAACCCAGGCAATAACCAGTTTCTTACGCAAGTTTTTTCTTTGTTATTTGGATTAGTTATTTTAACTACTGCTTCATTTTTAATTTCCATGCTTTTGAATAGTTTTTCTTCATTCGATATCATATATGTAATTACTTGTTGAAGGCCAAAACCAACAAGCAAATTAATCCATTCGTTTTCCAAAGTTTTAATATTCCCAAAAGAAAATATTTCCGGATACTTTAGGTGAATATTTGAATATCCAAAACCTATGGCCAAGTCTTCTATTAGATCACAACTACTAAAGAAATCTGTCCTATAAGCAGGAATCTTGCATTTTAAGATCTTACTTCCTTTTGCTTTTATCCCCATTTTCCTTAAAGCTTCTTTTGCTTTCTCCGGAGTTATTTTTATCCCAATCCTTTTCTCCGCATCTTCCAACTTTAATTCCATTTCAAAATCTTCAAGGCCAACATACTTCCCATTCATCAAAGGCCTTTCAATTTTAGCCCCTCTTTCAGCAAATAAATACTCGAGGATCGTTAATACTTGAGCAACCGTTTTTTCATCAGTTCCAGTAACGTCTATTAGCAAATCTTTCGTATCTTCTTTTACTCTGGTAAGCTCAGAGTTTATTATCGGAGGAAAAGACAGGATCTTGTTTTCAGAATCTTTTACAACAGGGTATTTTTCAGCCCCAGCCAAAATCCAAGAATATTCGATTCCTTTTGGATGCTTTTTCAAAATTTCCTCCAAACTCATTTTTTCCGCAAACCCTAAAGGTACAAAAGAAGCATTTTTATCTTCCTCGCAATATTTTATCGGAAATTTAATATTTTTTAAGTCATGTATCCCAATCGCCACTTTCTTTCTTTTCCTGCCAACAGTCTCATGCATTTTCTCCTGAACCTGCATTAGTGATTTAATTAAAGAATCACTCATTTCACAATTTCGCACTATGCTACATCTAAAATAAGGTCTAATCCCCACATTTTCGCAAAAGTATTCTAATTTAGATTTTTCAATTTTAATCTTTTTCTCCCTAAGTCCAAACCAACTTCTAAGATGCCTTGCCAAACCTTCAACGCTTAAACAATCCGGTCTATTCGGGAATACTTCAACTTCTAAAAATTCTTTCTTATCTTCTGTCGGAAAGCCACTCTCGGTTAGTGCTTTCTCAAATTCCATTTTTCCAATATCTTTTCCCAAAAGTTTACAAAGATCTTCGTAATAAATTTCAATCTTTGCCATACCTTATCCACTTCATATCATTTTCATATATTTTTCTAATATCGTCAAGCTTTTCAACAACCATGACAAGCCTTTCCAACCCCAAACCCCAAGCCAAAACAGGCTCTTTTATTCCAAAAGGTTCTAAAATTTCTGGTCTAAAAATTCCCCAACCGCCAAGTTCAATCCAAGACCCACCATAAAACACATCTACTTCTCCGCTTGGTTCAGTATACGCGAAATAGGACGGCCTAATTCTAATTTTTTCAAACCCAAGCCTAGAATAAAATTCTTTTAAAAAACCAATCAACTCAGCTAAATTTACATCCTCAGCCAAAATCACTCCTTCAATTTGGTGAAACTCATCAAGATGAGTGGGATCCAACGTTTCATTCCTAAATATCCTTCCAACATAAAATAATTTTGCTGGCTTATGCTTTAATTTTGTTAAAGCCCTAAAAGTTATTGGAGTTGTATGCGTTCTTAACAATCCTTTCTTAGATATTTCAGTATTCCAAAAGTTAAAATACTTTTCATGAACCTCTTTCACTCTTTCTAAATTTTCAAGCTCCAAGTCAGGAACATAATCAACATAATAAGTATCTTGCATCTCCCTTGTCGGATTATCTTGTGATACGAATAGAACATCAAAATCCCAAAAAGAATTTAACAATATTGGGCCTTCTAATTCTTCAAAACCCATTGCTAAGAATATTTCTTTTACTTTATCGATGTATTTCTGCAAAGGATGTTTTTTCCCAACGAACAACTCTTGGGACTTGGCTGTAACATCATACTTGGCAAATTTTTCTCCTTTCCAATTCCGTATAATTTCCGGAGTTATTTTCTTTATCCCTTCTTCTACTTCTTCCTTCAAAGCTTCTTTTCCCATTTCAGTAATTCCAACCTCTCTTATCTTGATTTCATGAATTTGAATAAGCTTTCTAGATTGTAACTCTTTTAATTTTTCTAAATCCACTTTTTCGTTCCTCGAAACTCTTTCTAAAATAATTTCATGCGGCAGTTTTTCTTCAAAATATTTCTGACAAGCATCCAAAGGAACTATTTTCGAACCTTCAATTTTCACAAGCTCAAGTTTTTTCAACCAACCCAACCCAATCCGTTTTTCAAATTCATTCAATTCGGAAAAATCGCAAACCCCTTTTTTCAATCTTTCCAAAATTTTTCTTTCAGGAAAAGAATCTTTCAAATACTTTTTCCCTTCTTCCAAAATTTCAACTTCATATTCTATCTTTTCATCAACTTTTACAAAACCTTTTGCTTTTAATTCTTCCACAGCTTTCTCGCAATTTGGTCCAAGTTCTTTTATATTCTTTTTCCCAGAAAGCAATTTTTCCAAAGCTTTTTTCTCATATTCTCTGAGCATTCTTTAATAAAGTAAAAAATACTTAAAAAATATGTCGGTTTTAGATGCAAGCGCATTTATTAATTCTTCGGAAGTTTTAACGGGTAAGCACATAACTTCTCCAAAAGTAGTTTTGGAAATCAAAGATGACAAATCTAAACTTCTTTTAGAATACTCCCTTTCCCAAGGTTTTTTAGAAATAAAATCTCCGAAAAAATCTTTTTTAGAGATTATTAAGAAAAAAGCAAAAGAAATTGGATCTTTTCATAAATTAAGTGAAGCTGATTTAGAAGTTCTTGCTTTGGCTTTGGAATATGGGCAAGATATTATAACTGATGACTATACAATCCAAAACGTAGCTGCTTTTCTAAAGATCGCTTTTCACCCTGTTTCTTTTAAACCAATAGTTAAGAAAAGAAAGTTTAAGATTCCTCCTCGCTCTTAAAGCTTTCTATAATTACTTCTACAATTCTTTTTCTATACGTAATGACAAGTACAACTATTATTCCAAGCGTGATTAAGTATAGCGGATGACTGAGAAAATAGTCAACGATATTTTCAAGCTTCCAAGTTTGAGATATGCTTTTTTCTACAGAAAACTCCAAATAGAAGTTTGTAAGCGATGCAGGCCCAACCCAAAACAATTGATCTTTAAACTGTTGATATGGATTTGGGGATATGGAGTTTATTTTATAATTTTTTAATTCCCCAAAGTAAATTATAATCCTCGTATTTTTAGGAATTATCATCTTTTTTAAGTAGCTATTGTAAAAATAAAACTTCTCTCCATTTAAGGTATATGTGATTATTCTCCCTTTCCCAGACGCTATTTCACATAATTTATCCATTTGATACAAGATAGTAATTCTATATCCAAATTGTCCCCCACTCAAAGCTTCAGCAGAGATTGATTTTATTGAAACGTTTGTTCCAAGAACATAAGTATGAATGTTTTCAGAAAGTTCCTTCCAATCCTCTAATGTAGATTCTTTCAAAAGACTTATCTTATCAAAAATTTGCTTTTCGCTTTCGTTTAATGATACTCTAAAGATTTCAGTAACTTTTGCGCCCCCATCCTCAGAAAGCACTATCGTTATATCGTGATCATTAATCTCAAAACAACTTCCTAGATTAAGAAAAACCATTAAAGATAAACTAATGAAGATTATACTTTTCAAATTTACCATGTTTTTAAAGTACTTTTAAAGTTTAAAAATCTTTTCAGTAATTTGGAAACATAGAAGCCAAATCTTTTTTTGCGTATTTATGTGCGATGAGAAGCGGTTCAGGATAATTTTTAATCATACTCTTTTTTGTAATATCCAAGCAGGATTTTATGGAGACTTTGTAACCCGGAGATATGAAAACTTTTCCTTTGTTAAGTACCCACCCAACTTGGCTGTTTCCAAGAGTAAGTTTAGAAACGTCCGACTTTTCATCATATTTCCCAACCAAATGACTTTTTGTTACGCCAATCGTTGGAAGGCCTGTTTTTAAACCAACATAACATGCAAGCCCAAACTTTCTTGGATGCGCTATTCCAGAGCCATCCACGAATACTATATCCGGTTTATTCTCCAATTTTTTCAAAGCTTCAACTGCAACATCTCCTTCTCTAAAGCAGAGTAACCCAGGAATATATGGAAAATCCGTTTGTTTTAAAGCCCATTTTCTTTCCAAAATTTCAAAGTTAGAAAAAGAAACAACAACAGCTTCAGATAAAACATAATTTCCTAAAAAAGCTTGGTCTACCCCTGCAACTTTCTCTATTTTCTCAAACTTGTCTTTTAATATCAAAAGTTTAGCCAATTCTTTCTGAATTTTCTCATACTTTTCAAACATACAGACCTCCTAATATTCCCCCAAGTATCCAATATATCCCAGCATTCATAATGTTCCACAAACATATAATTGTAACTTTTTTCCAATCCCAGTTTTTAAACAATTTTACTTTTTTCCTAAAATACACGAATTCCAAAGGGGTTATTACGAGTATTGCTAAGCCTCCTATAATCCAGATTATTTCTCCAATAAGTTTTACTCCAAGGAAAGGAATAAAAAAATATAAGAGATGCTCGAGGTTTGCTATCAAAACATCTTTCTTCGGACGTTTACAGAATTCTGGAGCATTTTTTCTTTCCCAAGCTGTGTGTTTTCCAGTAATAGAATAATAAAAATCTACTCCTGGAATTCCAGAAAAGATGAGTTCGACGTATTCGAGGAATTTATCCATAACTTTTTTATATTCCTTGTTTTTAATATTGTTTGGTGATACAGATGGAAAAGAAATTAATTGGAAAAGTTACGCACTTTTTCCCAAAGATCAGTGTAGCCGTTGTAGAACTATCTGGAGATTTAAAGCAAGGAGATAAAATTGCATTTGAAGGTTCGACTAGTTTTGAGCAAGTAGTTGATTCTATGCAAATAGAGCGCAAGAATGTTGTTGAAGCAAAAGCAGGCCAAAGCATAGGTCTTAAAGTTAACCAAAAAGTAAAAGAAAAAGACCTAGTCTATAAAATAGAATAATTCTTCATACTTCCAAAACCATAAAATCTTCTGCTAAAACTGTTTCTTTAAATATTTCTTTTGCTTCTTTCAGTAGAATGTTAGAATCTTCATATCTTGGACTTATATGAGTTAATACAAGTTTCTTAACTTTTGCTTTTTTCGCAATTTTCGCTGCATCTTTAGCAGTCATGTGCCCATATTCCGTGGCTTTCCCCCGCATATCTTCCCCAAAAGTAGAATCACATATCAACAAATCCGAATTTTTTGCTTTTTCAATTAGATTTTCACAAACAATAGAATCCCCACTGTACACGATTTTTGTTCTATGCTTTGGTGGTAATGCAACTTCTTCTAATTTAATCATCCTTCCATTATGAATTATAAAACCTTTTTCTTTTAATTCTCTGGCCTTTGGAGAATTTAGAATTCCAAGTTCTTCCAATTTTCTTTTATCTAAATTTATTTCCTTTTTTTCCAAAAACACAAATCCATAGTTTGAGCAAGTATGAGGGGTCTTAAACGCTTCTATTTCCAAATCTTCGTTTTCGAAAATTTTACCTTCATTTATTTCATGTGTTTCTACTTTGTAGGTTGGTTTGAAATAATCCCAATTCAAGAAAAAGTCTACGTATTTCTTTATCCCTTTTGGACCAAAAACCTTTAATTCTCTTTCCCTTTCCAAGTATGCTAAACTTTGTAAAATTCCGCCCAATCCAAGTAAGTGATCCCCATGCAAATGAGAAATAAAAATCGCATCGAGTTTAAATACTGACTTTCCAGCAATTTGTAATTGTTTTTGAGTCCCTTCGCCACAATCAAATAAAAAATAATTATCTAAATGACGTAAAAATATTGCTGGATGGTTTCTTTTTTTTGTTGGCAAAGCAGTAGAAGTTCCTAAGAATATTACTTCAACCATGAATACTTTTTCTCTTTCAACCTTTTTAATACTTCAGGATAAAGCATGACTTCCTCGATTTCAAATTCTTCAAATCTTTTAGATATTTTTCTTAAAGTGTCCCTAAAGGACTCTATTTTTGTAGGTTCGGAAAAAGATATCATTAAGGATGGATGGCAACTAACTTTGTATTTTTCTAAGTTTTTTAAAGCTTTTAATTGAAACTCAAAACCTTTTTCACTAGCTCCAGTCAATTCTGAAAATCTTTTTTCATCCGCTGCTTTAAAACTCACTCTTACGTGCAAATTTCTAAAACTTGAAAGTTCTTTTGAATATTCTTCCTCAGCGCCAAGTAAAATTCCATTTGTTTCTAAAATAAAAAGTAAATTACTGTTCAAACTTTCCAATTTTTCTAAAACAGATATCAAGTGTTCTTTACATAACGTTGGTTCATTACCGCTTATTCGAACTTTTTCTAACCTTTTTTCAGAAGCTATTTCAACCAATTTTTTTGCAACATCTTCAGGAGAATAATACTTTCCATAATTTTCAGGCTTTGTAACAACATTCCAAGCCCAACAAAAGATGCATCTCAAATTACAGCCAACACAATCAGCGGTAGCAATTCCACCATAAAATTTAGCCGGTCTAAATCTATAATATTTTCTTTTCTTGTCAAAGCAAACGATTCTTTTTATTTTCTCAGTCATTAAGAGTGGATCAAACATACTTTCTAGAGTGATTTTTGATTTAAACCTTTAACTTTAAGAACGTTAAAAAATTTTATATACCTCTTTAACATACTAAAATTTACACTGGTTCTTATGAAGCTCAACTTTTCAACAACTGAAGAAATAGAAGTTCCAAAAATGTTAATAGATCAAGTAATTGGGCAAGAAAAAGCAGTTGAGATTATTAAAAAAGCAGCACAGCAGAAAAGACATGTTCTTTTATTGGGTGCTCCAGGTACAGGCAAATCCATGCTTGGGCAAGCCATGGCTGAACTTCTTCCTGCAGAGTCTCTAGAAGATACTCTTGTTTATCCAAATGAAAAGGATCCTCAAAATCCAAAAATTCTTACAGTTGTAGCAGGGCAAGGTAAAAGAATAATTGAACAAGAAAAACAAAAAGAATTATTTTCAAGTTTGGAATCAAGGCAAAAATTCCCCGTTTTTTCAATAATTTTTATTGTTTTTCTGCTTAGTGTTGCTGCTTTAATCTTTTTCAAACCTTTTTCAGATGTTATTATAGCCGCGTTGATAATCTTAGGTGGTCTGTTTACTTTGTTGGCTTTGTTTGGAGCAGTTTTGATGTCAAACATGAAAATAATGTCTCCTTTTCAAGAAGTTCTAAAAACTCCGAGGATTTTAGTTGATAATTCCGATAAGAAAACCGCACCTTTTGTGGATGCTACAGGGGCACACGCAGGAGCTTTACTTGGAGATTGTTTGCACGATCCATACCAAAGTGGAGGGCTTGGTACACCACCTCATGCCAGAGTTATAGCTGGAGCGATTCATAAAGCGCACAAAGGAGTTTTATTTATTGATGAGATTGCAACGTTATCACTAAAGTCCCAACAAGAACTTTTGACCGCTATGCAAGAAAAAAAGTACCCCATAACAGGGCAAAGTGAACTTTCTTCAGGAGCAATGGTTAAGACAGATCCAGTACCTTGTGATTTCTTACTTGTTGCAGCAGGAAACTTGTTTGACCTTCAGAAAATGCACCCAGCATTACGATCAAGAATCAGAGGGTATGGTTATGAAGTTTATTTAAATGATTCTATGCCCGATACTCCTGAAAATAGGGCTAAATTAGCCAGGTTTGTTGCTCAAGAAGTTTTGAAAGATGGAAAAATCCCTCATTTCACAAAAGATGCGGTGGACGAGATCATTTTAGAAGCAAAAAGAAGGTCTGGGAAAAATAAGTTAACTTTATGTTTGAGAGATTTAGGTGGGTTGGTAAGGGCTGCAGGAGACATAGCTAAAGAAAAAGGAGCCAGGTATGTTACCAGAGAACATGTCTTATTGGCTAAAAAGATAGCTACAACTATTGAACAACAACTTGCCCAGAAACAAATAGAGTTGAAAAAAGAATACAGAGTTTTGAAGACAAAAGGATATGAGATTGGAAGAGTCAACGGACTCGCAGTAATTGGAGATGGAGGAGGGACCTTTGGAGGATTAGTTTTACCTATCGAAGCAAGAGTTGTTCCTGCAATGTCTGAAAAAGAAGGAAAGGTAATTGCAACAGGAAAACTGGGCGAAATTGCGAGAGAGGCTGTAGAAAACGTATCTGCAATAATAAAAGATTACGCAGGCGTAGATATTTCTTCTTATGATATACACATACAATTTTTACAAACATATGAAGGGGTTGAAGGAGATTCAGCAAGTATTTCCGTTGCTACAGCTGTTATATCTAGTTTAGAAAAAGTACCTATAGCTCAAGACATAGCTATGACCGGTTCTCTTTCAATTAAAGGAGAGGTTTTACCTATCGGAGGAATAAACGCAAAAATTGAAGCTGCGTATGAATCTGGAATAAATAAGATAATAGTTCCAGCGATGAATAAAGATGATATAATTTTGGATAAGAAAATTTCGAAAAAAATTAAAATTTATTATGTGAAAGACTTTATTGAAGTTCTTAAAATTGCTCTAAAAGATTGTGAGCAAAAGAAAAAACTCATTTCAAAAATTAAGAAAATAAGTTAACTTTTTATAATAAAGATTTTGTCTTCTTCCAGGTCAACAACATTCTTAAACCAAACTTTTCCTTTAGGGGTTTGGAAAAAGCCCTCTTTTTTATTTACTTCTAAAACTTTTCCTATTTTTTCATTCTTGGATGTATAAACATCCATATCTTTTTTGATCTTCGGGGCGATGTATTTTTTCACAAATAATTCTCTTAAAAAGCTTATTCCAAATATTGCAATTAGGACTGAAATAGTCACCCATCCTAAGAATTCATCTATCAAAATTTCTCCTTTTATCAAATTGTTTGTTTGGAAAACTACAATCCAAAGAGATAAAATTGTTGCTAATGATTGAACGTATTTTTTAAGACCAGGAATGTTTTTCTTATAATGCATGTCCCCCATTTTACCAAAGATGATCAGTAAGAAACTCATAAAACCTAAGTGCATGAAGTTATCGAGGAATACACTACCTAATTTTATTAAATTTTCTTGTTGCGATTGTAGACAAGCGTCGACCCCAGACCATACCCCAAGTACAAATATTATTGCCCCACCAAAATATAGAGGAAAAGAAGCTCTTTCAATGCTTAAACTTTCTCTCCAGTTTCTTAATCCATTTATAATAATTTCTTCAATCCCAAAACCTTTTAATATCAGATAAGTTCCGGTTATAAGCAAAATCATTTTCACTCCAAGTTCTTGGAGAAGCACAAGAGTTAGTAAGATTAATCCAGGCAACCCAAATATAATTCTTGCAAAATACGGATCTGCCAAAACTTGTTTAATTACATAATAACTTTTTTCAAGTTCTTTTGCTTGTCTAACGATCAAAGTTTTTTTAGAAACTATCTTTGTTCTTGATTGTATTATCGGAATGATACTATCGTCATCTGCTCCGTCGGTTACTAAAAAAACTCCGTCTGGTTTAATTTTTTCTAAAATTTCATCAAGCTGTCTAGCAATTTCTTTATCTGCTTTGTATCCACGACTTTTATGTCCAGTTATGCACGCAACTTCTAAAGCATCTTTTTTTAACTCCAAGAAAGTCCTTACAGTTTCAAACATCGCATTTGCGTCAGTATCCGCAGGATCTGCTAAAGCTAATGCTTGAGCAGCTTCCAATACTTTTTTTTCCCCTACAATCGGTCCTTTAATTTTTGTTTTTGTTCCTACGTCATCATCTCTATCAACACAAAGCACAAGCACTCGCATATTCTCAGATACTTTTTTAAATTTTGATATTTAAAAATATATATGAAGGAATTTAAAGTGATATGTTATGGAAAATGAGAAAAAACAGGTTGCAGTTTTTCTTGCGCTTATCTCTTTCATAATTGCAGCAGTCGCGTCGATAATAATTTTCAAGCTTTACAATATTTTGGTCTATTTAGGTGTTCTTCTGATTGTATTTTTAGTTATTTATACCCAAGCTTCAAAAATGCTAATAGTTGCAAAAGAATACGAAAGAGTTGTTATTTTTAGAAGAGGAAAATATTTGAAAACTGCTGGTCCCGGATGGATTTTTTTACTTCCTTTTATAGATACGTACACCTTGGTTGATTTAAGAACTACAGTTGCAGATATTAAACCCCAAGAAGTTGTTTCGAAAGATAATATAGAGTTAAAGATTGATGCAATTATCTATTACAAAGTAGTAAATCCAGAGAAGGCAGTTTTATCTGTTGAGGATTACAAGAAATCAGCAGTTTCTTATATTCAGGCCGCTTTAAGAGATGTTGTTGGAAAGATGACCGCATCAGATGTAATTTCTTCCGTGGAGGAAATAAACAAGATTTTAACAAAAGCGATTTCCGAAATTTCTCAGAATTGGGGGATAAAAGTAGATAAGGTAGAATTGCAAGCTGTTGAGCTACCAAAGGAGTTGCTTGAAGCAATGCATCAAAGAAGAGTGGAAGAACAGAGAAAATTGGCTGCAAAAGAAAGAGCAGAGGCTAAGAAAATAGAGATTTTGGCACTACAAGAAGCTGCAGGAAAGCTGTCTCAACCAACTTTGCACTATCTTTATTTGCAAGCATTAGAAAAAATTGCAGAAGGTAAATCGAATAAAATAATTTTCCCTCTCGAACTTTCTAAGTTTGTCGAAGCACTTTCTTCAAAATTAGGCATTTCTTATGAGGATGCTCAAAAAAAGATTTTAGAAGAATATACGGAACTTGGAAAAGAATATAAGTCTAAGAGAGATCTTATTAACCAATTAAAGAAAAATTTAGAAAATTTACAGGACTGATTCAATAATTGCTCCGATTAAGATTAAACCAGAACTTAAAGTAAGGAAAATAAATGAGTCTTTTACTATTTCTATGAATTCTTTTGATAAAATTTTTTCTTTCAATAAACCAACAGAAAGTACTCCTCCGGCAATAGCTCCAGTAAAATAACCTAAAAATTCAAAAAATCCGTGAGGTAAAATAGATAAAACCACCATCGGGAAGATTATCAGGTAATTAATCAAAGGTATTTGCGAAAAACCTGTAGCTCCTATTGAGCTTGGAACTTCTGAAGCCTGTCCAATTAGAGTACCCAATATTGTAGCGTTCCAAGAAACAAGAAAAACAGCCCCTGCTCCAAGAACAAATGACAATAAAAAGCACATCCACAACACTTTTAAATTATTCAAAAGTATTGTTAAAAAACCAATTTTTTTTACAGCGTATCCAGTAATCTCAAAACTTTCACACCCCTCATTCGAAATTACTTGTTTCACGCAAAGTTCTTTTATCTGGTCGTTTAAAACGCTTTTTGCAACGTTTGGAGCTAAAACATAAAAGAAAGAAGAAGCAAGAACAATTCCTCCAAAAAAGAAAGCATATATTTTTATCAAGTGTTCGTACTTTTTAAATAAAGATCTTCCTTTTGGAATTTCTAATTTATATAGTTCTACGAAGAGAGGGGCAGAAGCAATACTTATGAAGGATATTGTTAAAAATCCTGCACCAGGCGCATTTGCTAAACCTAATTGCAGGGTTAAAATTATCGCTATGAAACAAAATAATATTCCTAAAAGCATGCAGTGCCAAGGTTCTTTTATCGCAACTTGAGGTTTTACTAGTGATTCGATCATAATTTATTTTTTAATTTTGATCTTAAAATACTTTATTTATTTTTTTACTAACTTGCATTCAAAATTTACGCATTTAGTTTCCAAATTTCCTGCAATTCCAGTACAGTAATCTGGGCACTGAGTATTTACATCTACAAATTCTTTCGACCCTACGAAACATTCGCCTGTTTTTTTATGCACCCCGCATGCGCAATCTTTTTCAGATTTACAAAAATTTGGTTTTTCTGGAGAACATTTTCCTTCAAAAAAATGCCATTCTTCGCATTTGGCCCCATTTGGGAAAATACAAACCCCATATTCGTTTCCATGAATATCTTTTTCGATAATCAAAGTACCGTTATTATTTTTGCAATAAATTGATGCAGGGTTTGGCAGGCTAAGTGTTTCACCGATGTTGATTTCTTTTTCAACCAGAAGTTTTGCAGGATTATCTTCAAATTCTACTCCGTATATTTGCACAACATACTTCCCTTTTTCCATGTTTTCTATCTCAAAATCAATTCGATAATTGCAAACGCATCTACACATTTCGCCTTTATTGATTTCTTTTATTTTTATCAAATTTCCATTTATTTCTGTTGCAACTTCAATTTTAGCACAGCAAACATAACTTAGATTATGGGTTATGTAAAGCGTTCCGTTTTTAAAACTATATTCAAAATCATTAGAATCCATGTTTAAACTTTCTAAACTTTTAATTTCTTTTTTTTCTTCGCATCCCGACACATAATATTTTATGTTAATTTTATTCTCTATTTTTCCAAAGTATAAAACCAAAAATGAAAAAATAACACCAAACAATATCAGTAATGCAATTTTTTTCATCATGTTTTATATAAAAAGAACACATTTAATAACTTATGGGATAGTAAAGTATAAAAACTTAAATATTTCTTTTATCATTATTTTTTAAAAGTAAAAGTGAGAACTTGGAAAGTAAATTTGTTATTCCAGGAGATATCATAAGTTCCGCAGAAGAATTTTTACCCTCTTTTGGGACTTATGCAGAGAATAATTTAGTGTATTCTTCGACTATCGGAGAGTTAAATCTAGACGTACAAAACCATGTAGCTAAAGTTTTTTCAAAAACAAGAATAATTAAGATGCAAGGAAAAGGGCTTATTGTGCTTGGTGTTATCTCAGATGTTTTTAAACAAGCAGCTTTAGTAGAATTATTTCCAACCAAGATAAAAAACAGTTATTGCCTTCCTTTAGCAATATCAGCGGTAATTCATATTAGAAATGTTGCAAATAAATACATTCTAAACATGAGGGAGGCTTTCAGAGTTGGAGACATAGTTAAGGCTAGAATTTTAGAAATCGAGCCAACAACAGTTGTTCTTGGAACTAATGAAAAAAACTTGGGAGTAATTAAGGCTTTTTGTTCGAACTGTCGAACTCCAATGATAAGGAGCGGGTATAAAGTTAAATGTCCTTCATGTAATTCTTTAGAAAATAGAAAATTATCTATTGATTATAGGTGATTTTATGAAGTTACTATCTACCGAAAAAAATGAAGCAGAGCTTCTTTTAGACAAAGAAGGAGATACTTTTGCAGCTTGGCTTGTTTCAGTTCTTTTAAGTCAAAAGGAAGTTACTGGTGCTATACATTACGTACAACATAAGCTTGGTGGCAAACCAGTCGTTCATTTTAAAACAAAAGGTGCAGATCCTGAAGAGGTTTTGAAAAAATGTTTGAAAAAAATGCAAAGAGACGTAGAATCTCTTCTCTAAAACAAGCCAGAGCTCTTTGCATTGATGATTCTAGTTTCAAAAAAGGCCAAGAATACTGCTTTTTAATAGCAGTTTTGATGCGAGAAAATGACTATCTGGAAAAAATAAAGATAACTAAGATAAAAGTTGATGGTTTTGATTCAACAGAAAAAATTTGTGACTTAGGTCGAGCAATGAGAGCAGATATCGTTTTTTTACACGGGACAACTTTTGGTGGGCTTAATTTTGCAGACTTAGATAAAATATATGAGAATCTTAAAATTCCAATCGTTGCTGTTTTGAAAAGAAAACCTTCTTTACGAAGAGTTTTAAGAGCTATAGAAAACAAGGAAAATTTTGAAGAAAAGAAATCAATTTTAGAAAAAAGTTTGGATTATAAAAAAATAGGAAATATGTATTTTCTTTTAAGGGGGATTGAGGAAAAAGAGTTTGAAAAGGTTTTAAAAAGATTTATAAAAAGAGGTAACAATCCTGAAGGATTAAGGATTGCAGACATGATCGGGAAGTGTGTTTATGAATTTTGATAAAAACTTTTTAAAAAAAGAGGCTAAAGAGTGGATTGCTGCGCTTGTTTTCGCAATTCTTTTATATTATGTTGTTTTGCCTTTATTTTTGCATACTTCTTCACCAGCAATAGTTATAGCATCTTGTTCTGAAAAAGGATTCTTGAATATAGGAGATATAATATTTGTCCAAGGCGGATCTTTGGAAGAATTAAACGCTCCAACTGTTAATACTGTAAACTTCACTCCTGTTTTTGTAAACGATACTTTCATCGGTCTAAATTTTTCCGGACTTATGATTTACCCAAATCAATCCAACGATATCGCAGTATACTATTCTCCATATGGTTTCCAAGTAATTCACAGAGTTCTTGTTAAAATAAACGATTCTGGAAATTTTTACTTAATAACTAGAGGGGATGCGAATAATTTTCCAGATCAAGTAAACTATTTAGATAAATCGGTATGTTTTCACGATTTAAAAAAAGGATGCATATCCACAGCGGTTAATCAAAAAATGTACGTTGGTAAAAAAATCTTTGTTGCAATTCCTTTATTAGGCCACATAAAACTTTTCTTTTGCGATTTAACTGGGGGAATTTTTTGTGAAGGCCACTCAAACTTTGCAACAAACTACGAGTATAAACTTTCTTGCTAACAAAAAGTTTTTATATAAAAGAATCCTTTTTTAAAAAGGTGAAGAGTAATGATCGAGTTTTCTTTTGCAGATGCAGCAATATTCAAGAATAGCGTTGATGCTTTAGTTACACTCATAGATGAAGGAGTTTTTGAACTAGACTCTACCGGTATGAAATTTAGAGCTATGGATCCTAGTTTAATCGCAATGGTGGATTTCTTCATGCCTAAAAGTGCTTTCTCTTCATTCAACGTTGAAGGGGAAGAGAAGTTTGGCATAAATCTTTTAGATTTATCTAAAGTTCTTGGGAGAATACGAACAGGAGAAAGTCTAACTGTTAAGCTTGATAAAGAAAAATCGAGATTGTATTTGATTTTTAAAGGGAAAAGTACAAGGAGAATAAGCCTGCCTTTGCTTGACATTGAGAAAAACGTTCCAAAAGTTCCAAATATCGCTTTCGATTCAAGAATAAAGCTTTTAGGTGATGTTTTAAAAGAAGGATTAAAAGATGCTGCTCTTGTTTCCGCAAACGTAACCTTGAGAGCAAATCAAGAAGCTTTTATAATAGAAGCAAAAGGAGATCGAGGAGAAGTTAATATAGAGCTTAAAAAAGGAGAAGATGCTTTAGCTGAGCATCAAGTGTCTGGGGAAAGTAAAGCAATATTTCCTTTAGAGTATTTAAATGATTTACTTAAACCTGCGCCAAGCGATGAATTGATCGAATTGAATTTAAAAACAGATTCACCTTTGAAGCTGCACTTTAACGTAGGGGATGCTTCTGTTGATTATTATCTTGCTCCAAGAACTGAAAGTGAATGAGGTGATATTGTGATTTTTTGGATAATTCTTGGAATTATCTTGGTTCTCGGAATTGCATTTGTTTTAATATACAACAGTCTTATAGGGGCTAAAAACAGAGTTGAGAATGCTTGGTCCCAAATACTTGTACAAACAAAAAGAAGGTATGATTTAATTCCAAACTTAGTTGAAACTGTGAAAGGATATGCGAAACATGAGAAGGAGATTTTTACCGAAGTTGCCAAATGTAGAGAAAATTTGATGAAAGCACAATCTTCTCCAAAAGAACTAGCAAAAGCAAATGCTGACTTATCCTCTGTTTTAAAATCTGTTTTTGCAATAGCTGAAAACTATCCAAACTTAAGGGCTAGCGAAAACTTTAAAGCATTACAAGAAGAATTAGCAGCAACCGAAACAAAAATAGCTTACGCAAGACAATACTATAACGACGCAGTTTTAATGTACAACAATGCAATTCAGCAATTCCCTGGGAATCTATTTGCTGGCTTTATGGGGTTAAAACAAAAAGAATATTATGAAGTCCCAGTTGAAGAAACAAAAGCAGTTAAAGTCAAATTTTAAAGAAGAGATCTTTTTATGTTTGGGGTAAAACCAACAATCTACGAGAGAATCTCTGGGAATAAAAGAATGTCTATTTTTTTAATCTTTATTTTCTTGGTTTTTGTTGGTTTCTTATCCTTTGTTTTTTATCTTATATTTGAAAACATTTTTGTAATGTTTATAGTTTTTGTATTTGGTGCTTTATTCACAGTAGCTCAATACTATGCAGGCACAAGCGAACTATTAACCATTGTTCAAGCATATCCTTCAAACAATAAAATACTCAATAGCATAGTTGAACAACTTGCAATAGGTTCAGGAATTCCAGTCCCAGAAGTTTACATAATTCCAGATAAAACAATAAACGCTTTTGCTTCTGGTAGAGATCCTCAACATGCTGTTATTGCTGTTACTGAAGGGGCTTTGGAGAAATTGAATAAAGAAGAATTGGAAGGGGTTGTTGCACACGAAATTTCCCATATCAAGAATTATGATATTCGAGTAATGATGATTGCAGCCGTTTTGGTAGCAATCACTGTTATGATATCTCAAATACTTTTGAGAAGTTTTCTTTATGGTAGAGTTGGCGGGAACGGAAACAGAAAAGAGGGAGGACTTTTTATAGTTTTAGTGGTTTTTGCGATTCTTTTAGCAATCTTTTCCCCTTTAATCGCTCGAATAATTCAATACGCAGTGTCTAGGAAAAGAGAGTATTTGGCAGATAGTGATGCAGCTATGTTAACTAAAAACCCCGAAGGGTTGGCAAATGCTTTAAAGAAAATAAAATTGGATGTTGAAAAGCCAAATTACGTAGCAAACCAGGGGATGGCACACCTTTTTATCTCAAATCCTTTGAAAGAAGGCTTTTGGTCTAACTTGTTTTCCACCCATCCTCCGATAGATGAAAGGATAAAGATTTTAGAAACGATGTAGATTTTTTAAAAAAAGAAATATTTTTATTTTTAAACTATCTTGATTTTATTATGCGAGCACAAGGAGCTATGGAATACATGATTATGATTACTGCAGTCTTAGTTATAGCAAGTATAATCATATTGTTTATGACTGGTGTTTTTAAAACAACAAAATCCGGCGGAGACATAGAGCTTTGTAAACAAGCAGCAGCAAGATGTCAACAAGCCAGGTTAACAAATCCAAACGACCCATGTAACTTTTGTGATGAAGCTTGTAGTTCTAACGGAGTTGATATTTTAGATAAAAGTGGAGGGAGTGCGATAGATTGTTGTAAGCTTGGGAACGTTTCTGCCATCTATGAAGGATCTAAAGTTTGTCCAGCTTTCAAGTTTACTGCTTTTTGGATTGATCAACCTTTTTTTTTGGCTTGGAATACACCAGGTAACTTAGTTGTTCAAGTAAATACTTCAAAGCCTGCTACTTTCGATATTACTTTATCTTCTGCCGGAGGTTCAAACTGCAACCCTTTTTACACGACATGTGGAGAAAGTTCTGATCTGGCGAGTCCAGGGTTTTATCATTGTAACTTTCTGGATGACAAAAAGCCGATAGGGCCTTGTGTTATATCTATAACTGCAACCAGTAAAGACAACGGAAAAAAAATTTCAACACAACTGTTGGCTCCAATAACCCACAATAACTCAGACCCGAATTTTAGTTTTAAGTTGTATAGCATGGGTTATTCTTGTGGTTATTGGGCCACGAGCGGATTTGGAGGTTGGCAACAGAGCGCGCCCTCGTCAAAGCCCGTCTACAAGGTTGAGTTTATAACTAATAATGAATTTACCTATACCGTCAAGTTCGTATCTAAAGGCGGTTTTTGTCCTGCAGATTATGAAGGACAATCAGATACTTTTTTTGGACTATTTAAAGGAGAGTATTGGTTTGAAGGGGCACCAAATTCAGAAATAGGACCTTGCGAGGTCACAATAACAGCAAAAAACGCCTCTGGAAGCGAGATTCAATTAAAATACGATCTTCCTCGAATAATTTGTCCATAATTTCACGTAACATTTAAATATTCTTATTACTTCTTACTTTTCATGAAAGGCCAAGGAGCTTTAGAATACTTAGTTTTGATCGTGGCCATACTTGTTATAGCGGGGGTTGTTGTTTTTTTAATTACAAGCTCTGGAGGAGCGCAAAGCAAAACAGCGTTATTCAATTCTTGTAAGCAAGCAGCGTTAGAGTGCAAACTTTTAAGACAAGGTAGTCCGAATGATCCCTGTAAAGTGTGCGATGTTCAATGCGTTGATTCTTCAGGAAAAGATATAATGGCTCCTTGGGGTGGAAGCGCAATAACTTGTTGCAAGAAATATAATTTCGCTGCAATTTATGAAGGATCTAAAGAGACATGCGGATGATCAAAACTTAAACCACATTTAAATACTTTTGAAACAAAATAAAAAACATGGATTTGTTAAAGGCTGCAAAATACCCATTTCTTGAAGATTCGAAAAAAGTGTTGCGGAATTTTTCTTTTAAAGATGTAGAATTGGAATTAATGGAAGAGGCAAAAGAGCGACTTTCCAGTATCTTGAAAGAAGAATTAAAACCAAATTCTATAAAATATGAATCTTTAACTGAAGAAGGTTTGTTAAAAGAAATCAAATTATATGTTTTAATAAAGATTTTAGCTTTTTTATCTAAAAACTTAAAGTCTTTTGCAGGTTTTGAGGCAAAAAGAGTTTTTCATAATCTTCAATCCGAGCAAGATGATTTTTTATTAAAACTTACAAAAGCTAAAAAAGATGGAGAATATTACGTAATTAACATTTTTGAATATTTAGAATCATCCCCTCAACTTCCAGAAGATTCCATTTCCCTTTTTCCAATCAAAGATGGAAAAATTTATCTCACGAGAACACAGTTTTTAAGGTACATATCAAGAAATTACGAGCTTTCTATTCTTCAATTTAAACCTTCTTTGAAAGATATTCCTCGGACTATGGTTGAGCTTTCAAAAGATTTAAGCCAAATGAGAGAAACATTAAAACTGCCTGCAAGAATTTATTCAGAATATTTTCCTCCATGCATAAACGCAGCGATAACGGAACTACAAAAAGAGAAGATTCCACACATGCAACGTTTTATTCTTGGAACTTTTTTAGCAGGCATAAATTATCCTTTAGAAAAAGCAGTATCTTTATTTAGAAACTCCCCTGGATTTGATGAAAAGAAGACAAGGTATCATCTTGAATTTATCTACGGGTCGAAGTCTTCTGGAAAAAAATACTTTGTCCCAAACTGTTCAAAAATCAAAGAGCTTGGGTTTTGCAGAAAGAATGCTGAGTGTAAATATAAAAACCCCATAACTTTTTATTTGAAAAAGGTTGGTAAACATGGACACAAAAAGTTACATGAGGAAAAGGTACTCTGAATTTTATGAAAAGAAGAAAATAATCCCCCCAAAAGATTTTCAAAAAAGAGAATTTGGAGCTGGATGGGAAAGAAAAATACAACAAAGACACTTATCTTTTAAGAATGAATTGGAATTAAAAAATTATTTAGTTTCAAACGTTCCTTTCTATTTTTCCTATTCTTCTGCTTGTTATGAATTCCCTGGAGCAACGTCGATGGAAAAAAAGAATTTTTTAGGTTTTGATTTAGTGTTCGAGTTTGATCAAGATTGTGAGCATGGGAAACCTATATGTTCGGAATGCTTGAATAAAGCAAAAGAAAAAGCGATAAACTTGGTTGAAAATTTTCTGATTCCTGATTTTGGAATTTCAGAGAAAGATATTTCTTATGTTTTTTCAGGAAACAGAGGATACCACATATACGTTCAAAATGAAGAGGTGTTTCATCTAAGTAAAGATTCAAAAAAGCAGATAGTTGATTATTTATGCGGTAATTTGGATGTTTCTTTTATGTCGAAAAAAATAAAGAAGGGGAATTTTTTACCTTTTGGTTGGTATGGGAAAATTTTGAAAGAATTCCATGATCTACGCAAATTAACAAAGTCCAAAATCTCCAAAATTCTTGAAAAATATAAGAATGACATTGATGTTACTTTTACTATAGATCAATCAAAACTAATTCGCATGCCTTCCACAATCCATGGAACTTCTAGTTTGCTTTGCGTTTTTGTAAGAAAAATAGAGTCTTTTGATCCTTTGAAACATGCTGTTGCTTTTTACAATTATCCTATAAAAGTTAAGATTTTAGAAAACATTCCAGAGTTCGAACTTAATGAACAACCTTTTGGTCCTTTTATCAAAGACTCCATTGTTTCAGTTCCAGAATATTGTGCTATGCTTCTTTTTGGAAACAAAAAAGCAGAGTTCATTTCGGATTGATTTTTAGAAAAGTTTAAATATGGTTATTACTTCTTACTTTTCATGAAAGGCCAAGGAGCTTTAGAATATTTGATTATGATTGTTGCGGTTATTGCAATCGCAACAGTAGTAATCGTAATGTTAACTGGCACAACAAGAACACAACAAGTTGCAGGAAATTTTGTTGCATGCAAGGATGCTGCGATCCAATGTAGGAATATGAAGAACTTAGACCCATCAGACCCTTGTAGAATTTGTGAAAAAGCATGTGTCGATTCTTCAGGAAAAGATATAATGGCTCCTTGGGGTGGAAGCGCAATAACTTGTTGCAAAAGAGGAGATATGTCAAAGATATATGAAGGATCTTCGGCATGTGTGGTTCCATATATAACTTCTGGAGTATATGTAGTGAAAGATGAGTGTAAAGAGGTCTCTTCCCCTGAAGGAGGAACAGTCAAGACGTGTTATGCTAACTTTTCTTGGTCAACTTCTGTGCCAACGAACTATACTCTTTATTTAAAAAATAGAGCAATTACTTGTGGTTCAGACTCAACATCATACACTACTTCCAGATATGTTCGTTGCAGCGTAGACCCAGATAGTGGTATTTCTTATGAGTTGATTTTTTGCACGTCTGCTGGAGAGTGTAATTCCACAACAGGAACTTACGATTGTACTTGCCCATAAATTTCTTCCCAAACCTTCCAAGTATTCTTTTATATACTTCCTCTAGTATTCTTTAACTATGGACTTTGAAGATATTCGGAAAGTTCATAGGGCTGAAAAGAACTCTGAAGAAATTATAAAGCTTCAGCAAAACTTTTATTCTGAGGCAGCAAAGTTTTTGGAAACAGTATCGGGAAAAGAAAAAGAACAAGTTTTAAAGATGCTTAACGAGATTTTTGAAAAAAGAGAACAAAAAATAATTATTAAGGCTCTAAAAGATTTTAAAACAGGGAGTATTTCCGAAATCTTGGTTGATTTTGAAAAGCAATTTTATGATAAAATAATGCTGGCTTTAAAAGAAAACAGAATAAGTTTCGAAAAAGCAATCTACGGGTTAAAAGAAAGCAAAAGTTTAAATAATGTGAAAGTTCAAATATTAAAAAAGATTCCAAAAATCTTATGGTCGGATTCAAAAGAATACGGTCCTTTTGAAGAAAATCAAATAGTTGAGCTTCCAAAAGATCTAGTCGATAAATTGGTTAAGGAAGGTTATTTAAAGATAATTTGAGGGGGTATTATGAAAGTTCCAAGTAAGATAAGCACTTATTGCCCAAAATGTATGAAACATACGGAGCATTCAGTAAAGGTAATTTTTAAAAAATCCCCAGCAAAAGCAAGAACTTTGGCTTGGGGGTCTAGAAAGCAAAACAGGAAGATAGCTGGATATACTTCCCAATTAGCAGGAAAAGCTTGGGTAGTGAAGCAATCAAAAAGGTCTGTGCTTATGCTTCAATGCCCTGAATGTAAGAAAAAACATGAGATATCTTTCGATAGGATGAAAAAAGCAATAGATATTAAGAAAGGTGAGTAAATGAGTTCGTTTATAGAAATCACTTGTCCTGATTGCAATCAAAAACAAGTAGTATTTTCCCATCCTTCCAGAAACGTGGTTTGTTTAGTTTGCGGTAAGCTTTTAGTAAAACCTACTGGAGGCAAGGGAAAGTTCTTAGTTGATAAAAAGAAGATGAGAGAAGTTTTATGAAGCTTTCAGAATGGCCAAGTTTAGATGAATTGGTAATAGTTCAAATAAAAAGAATAACGAATTATGGAGCTTTTGCAGATTTGGTTGAGTATTCTAAAGAAGGTTTTATCCACATTTCGAATGTTTCTTCTTCTTGGGTTAAAAACATCCGTAACTTTTTATCTGAGAACGAATTGCGAGTTGCAAAAGTTATAAAAATAGACAAAGAAAAAAACATGATTGATTTATCTTTAAGAGCTGTTAGCGATTCTGAACAAAAGCAAAAATTAGAAGATTGGAAACGTGAGAAAAGAGCAGATAAGCTTTTTGAAAGAATATGTAAAGAATTGAGACTAAGATACTTACCAACTTACAAGAAGTATGTGCCTTCTTTAATCGAAAAGTTTGGAGATTTGTACTCTGTTTTTGAGAATGTTATTATGGACGAAAAAAGCTTAGATTCTTTAGATCTTCCAGATAAAATAAAACAGAAGATAATAGAGATTGCAAAAGCTAACATTTCTCCTACTGTTTACGAATTAAAAGGAAATTTAGTAATATCTTCAATGGAGCCTAATGGGATCGAGATAATTAAGAATTCGCTTTTAGAGATTCAAAAAAATTATGATGTTTCTTTACAGTATGTTTCTGCACCAAAATACCTTTTAAAAATAAAAAGT
The DNA here is from genome assembly GCA_038874115.1 of archaeon. GTDB lineage: Archaea > B1Sed10-29 > B1Sed10-29 > B1Sed10-29 > JAVZDC01 > JAVZDC01. The sequence continues at coordinate 241,054 of JAVZDC010000001.1, read as the reverse complement.
TTGGATCCTCAAAAACTAGATAAAGTTCTAGCAAATATCCTAAATGATTTGAAAACTATGTTAAAAGGAAAAGGAAGTGTGGAGTTTGAAAGGGTTAAAGCCTAAGCTTTATAAATGCTTTTCATGTAATCTTTATACGTTGGAATTAAAATGTCCAAAATGCGGAAAAGATACGGAGAATCCTTGCCCTCCAAAGTTCCCTGTTTTAGATAAATATATGAGTCAAAGGCTGGAATGGTTGTATGGAGATTGTAATTCATAAAAAGATAAATGTGAAGAACGCAATACTTGTTGTAGGATTTCCAGGTATTGGATCGGTAGGGAAAATTGCTGCAGAATATTTTATTGCAAAATCTAAAGCTCAAAAAGTTGCAGACATCTTTTTTGAAGATTTTCCTCCAGAAGTAATAATAGATCAAAACGGGTTAACTTCTTTATTCAAGGCTGAACTTTTTTTAGTTAAGGATAAAAAAACTTTCCTTGTGTTAACTGGTAATTCTCAGCCTTTATCCCCTAATGGCATGCATACTTTTTGTACTGAAATCATGGATTTTTTGGAAGATAAAATATCCCAAGTTATAACTTTTGCTGGTTATGGCGTGGGGGTCTTGGTCAAGGAACCAAAGATACATGGGGCAGCTTCAAATACTAAAATTAAGAAAGATTTTGAAAAATTGGGAATAAAGTTTGGTTTAGGAGTTGGAAGCATAATTGGTCTTGCTGGTCTTTTTGTCGGATATTCACAGAAAAAAGGAATCGATGCTGTTTGTTTGATGGGAGAAACTCATGGCCAAATTTTACAAGATCCTTTGGCTGCTAAGATTGTTTTAAAAGCGTTTTGTGATAGGTTTGGTTTAAAATTAGACTTTTCAGATTTAGAGAAGAATATAAAAGAGTTTAATGAGGCATTAACAAAGATTCAAGAGATTCAAAGAGAAGCTTCTTCAAAACCGCCAACTTTTAATTACATAAGGTAAAGATTTAAATATCGCTTTTTCTTTATTTTTCAACATGAAAGGGCAAACTGGGTTGGAATATTTAGTAATTATAGCAGTAATTTTAATCGTGGCTGGGATAGTTACTTTTTTGGTTTCTGGGTCTCTTGGAGGGCAAAAAGAAAGCGTTCAGTTCCAAACTTGTAGGGATGCGGCAACTGCGTGTAAAATTGCACATATTGCAAACGCGAGCGCAGAATGTCCTGCTTGTGATACAGCTTGCAAAGATCCGACAACCGGGAAAGATATTATTGGGCAAGATAGTAGTGGGAAGGATATTGCAATAAGTTGTTGTAAAGCAGGGCAACCAGAAAAAATTTATCTTGGGCAGACTCAGGCTTGTACCTATACTACAGCGGGTGTTCCCCCAGTTTGCAAATTTTCAGCCAATACTTCTGATGGGGCTGAAGCGAATGAAAGCGGTTACATAAAAATAAAATATAATGCGTCTGAATCTTATGCAAGAAACCCTGACGGAACCCCATCAAATAGACAGCTGACTTATTCTTGGTCTTTTGGTCCAAGTGCTGATCCTTCTAGTTCTACTGCAAAAGAACAAACAGTAACTTTTTCAGAGATCACTGGAACTTCTTGCAAAAATGTAGAGGCTAATTTAACAGTGAAAGATGGCAATTTGGAAAGTAAATGTTCAAAAACGATAACTGTTTGTCCAAAAGGATACAGTTCAGGGTTTGCAGGAAAAGCACCGCAAGTAGTTTCTCATAATCCACCTGATAAAGTAAACGATAACGTTAGGATAACAATTCCAATATGGATAAAGTTTTCAACACCAATGGATACATCCGAAACTAATAAAGCAATTAAGATTTACAAAGTTGTTGGAGGAGCACAAGGAGTAGAACAAGAATTAACTAAAACTCTTAGATGGGACGAAGAGAATACTAAGGTTTACATAGAAGATATAGATAACGGCAAAGGACTTGAAGGAAATATGGATTATAAAATAGTAATAACTACCCAAGCGAAGTCAGAGGATGAATATAATTTAGCTGCTGATTATTCTTTTGGGTTAAGGACTGGGTGCGTGATAAAATACGGGAAGTGTTCTGATTGCATAAATAACTTTGATGAAATATTCCAAGGAAGTGTGCTAAAACCTGGTTGTGTTTTGGTTATGTATGATGATGGAATACTTAGTTATACAAATCAACATGCCGAGGCCAGTAATTGGGCGGGAAATACTAATTGGTATCGTTGGTCAGCAGATAATGTTGGAGTTGTGTGTAATGACCACGTGATCTATTTTAGGTGGCAAATCGAGTTTTCAGGAAAGAAAGATATAGAATTTGTAAGTTGTAGGTTTTATTATAAATGGCCAGGTCTTGAGACAACGGAGGAAGAGAATAAAAGATACGAAATGGAGGCAGCAAGGATATATATTCATGATTCATTTAATATTTCTTTTTTAAACACAACCTGGATTTACTCGCATGATTCCGACTCATCGCCGGATAACCCTGAAGTGGGTCAAGCTCCTTTTCTTACAGTTAACAACTCGGATAGCATTCTTTTTAATGATTTGCGTGTAGTTGTATACCAATCTTCTAACGATTATCACTTATGGTGTACTCCTCTAGTTTATCTTAAAGACATCAGTATGAGTGTCAATGGAATTGGAAGTTATTTTAACATCACTCATACATACAGTGACACAAAAATTGATACTAGTAAAGGGGGCGCAGCCATAGTCGCAGAAAACCTTCATAAAGTATCCTTATTCCTCTATGATTCCAGTACTATTCTCTATACAGATTCTTATTCTGAGAGCGGAGAAACGGATGCATTAGTAAGAGTTACAAACTTTGGATCTTCCGTAATGGGTTTTGATCTGCACCCGAGCAGTATTATTAATACTCGCGCAGTTTACCTCAAAGATGGAAGAGATACAACTATTGCTCGCTTATCAGTCCGTACAGACTCTATTACGGACGGCGATGGTGATACTACAATGTTCGTAATTAAAAATTCTAAAAATTTAATTGTTAACAATATTTCAGTTTCATCTACGTCCTTGAGTGGAGACGTCTATGGTTTATCTCTACACAACGTTAGCTTTTCTAAGTTTGAAAATATAAATATTAGCGTAATAAGCAATGCTTTGAATATAGAAGATAATAGTTATAATTTGAGTTTTAATAATATAGAGCGTTTAAGTAGCAACGGCAATAAGGGGGTATATATTAATCTTCCATCCGGTGTAGGGCAAGGACAAGGAGAGATAAATTTTTCCGGCGATGGACCGGACTATAGTATTAAGGGCAGGATAGCAGCTCAAATTAATTTGAGTGGGCAAGATCCTAAGGACTTTATAGCTGTAAACTTTGAGAATCTTACATTGGAGAATTCCGCTAAGAATTTGTCGACCATTGATATACATGCAAACCAAGGGCAAGTGACTACTAGATTTAAAAATATAACATTTATTAGAGAAGCGGAAGATTGGAGTGGCGATGATAGTCCACACATACTCTACGGAAATGGCACTTCTATTTGGTTGAGTTTTACCGGGAGTATACAATTTGGTGAAGCAGAGGGAGTCTATGGCAAGAAAGTTGTTCGCGAAGCTATTTTAAAGCTTAATACCGATTCTTCTACTATCAGGTTTGAAAATGCAAACGTAACTATTAATGGTTTCTTCCTCGACTGGACTGGAGATTCAGATTTCATACGGCATAATGGCGGAAGCTCGGGTGCAGGCATCAGTTTCCTTGTCGAAAATTCAACAATAAATGCAGGGTACTACCCCAAGCACTTACTTACTACTAATTATTTATCCGGGTTAGAATTACACAACTCAACAATTAAGGCTACTCTTATGCAGGATTATGTTTTTAATATATCCGGCATTTCTATAAATGCCAAAAAACAAGAGTATAAGCCTAAGAACTTGTACAATACTATGTATGCTGTCGACAGAGGAGATCTTAGCAATTGTTTTATAGCTCTCAAGAACTCTTCTATTATTGGGCAAAAAGTCATACATTTCGATGGCTCATATCCTGATGAGTGGTATAGATATATGTGCCTTGGGCGGTATTCTTCTATTTGCTATGATGACACAGGGGATCCTTCAACTCCATTGATAAAGATTGACTGTACAAATTGCGGAACTTATCTCAGAATTCTTATGGCTACATGTTCTGGTTTATATACCAATGCTTTAACATATTATGGGAAAGAATTAATTAATTCTTCTTCAGGAACTTGTATACTTCGAACAAAAACTACAACTACTCCAGTTTTGCTTGGGCGCTCTTTCAACTATACAAACAAGAGGTTACATATTAGTACAAGCAGTGCCATATGTCCTCACGTTGCGAGCTACCAAGACTGTGATGGTTGGTATTGTGAGCTAGACAATGCTTCCATTCCAGCACAAAAAGTAGAAGATTACGGAGGCAGCTGCCCTCCAGACTGGTCAAAAGATAAGTACTTCAAAGGTTACTGTAATTAATCCTTTTGATGACGAATTACTTATTTAAACCTCTGTAGTTTTAATTTTTATATGCTTCTTTTCTCAGATCTACACATCCATTCCAAGTATTCAGCAGCATGTTCTCAAAGAATGGACCTTCAAGGTATTGCAAGCTCAGCAAGAACAAAAGGATTGAACCTTTTAGGAACAGGAGACTTTTTCCATGAAAAATGGTTAAAGGAGTTAAAGGAGAATTTAAAAGAAGTTGAGGGAAAAGGAATTTTTTATTTCCAAAAAACTTTTTTTATCCTTTCGAACGAAATAAGTCTTGTTTTTGAATACCTAGGAAAAATAAGAAAAGTACACGTGATTCTTTTAAGCCCAGATTTCGAAACAGTAGATTCATTGAAAGATAGGTTAAAAAACTACGGAAACATGGACGAAGATGGGAGACCAACTTTATCGATCTCAATCCAAGAAGCTTATGAAATATGCGAATCAATAAACAAAGACATTGGTTTCATTCCAGCCCATGCTTGGACTCCTTGGTTTGGAATTTTTGGCTCAAAATCAGGGTTTGATTCTTTGCAAGAAGCTTTTGGAGAAAAAAGAATTTCAGCAATAGAGACAGGTTTATCTAGCGATCCAGAAATGAATTGGAGGCTTTCCTCTTTAGATAATATCTCCTTGGTTTCTTTTTCAGACGCTCATTCTCCTGAAAACTTAGGCAGGGAGCTAACTGTTTTTGAAATTAAAGACTACTTCGACCTAATAGATTCTTTAAACAAAAAAGACAATAAAAGATTGCTTTACACTGTCGAAGTTGATCCTGCTTTTGGAAAGTATCATTGGGATGGACATAGAAAGTGTGGAGTTAGTCTTTCCCCAAAAGATTCTAAAAAATACAACAATATATGCCCAGTTTGCAAAAAACCTTTAACTTTAGGGGTCGAACATAGAGTAGAAGAATTGGCTGACAGAGAAAAAGGGTTTATTCCAAAAAATGCAATTCCTTTTAAAACAATTCTCCCTTTGCATGAAATTATAGCTGCTGTATTAAACGTAAGTTCAAATTCAAAAAAAGTTTGGGAAATTTATTTTAAGTTAGTAAATTACTTTGGGAGCGAATTAAAAGTACTTTTGGAAGCGAGAGAAGAAGATTTGGAAAAAGTATGCGAAGAGAAGATTGGGAAACAAATTATAAAAATAAGAGAAAGAAAGTTTAAGGTACAACCAGGTTATGATGGAGTTTATGGAAAGCTACTTTTAGAAGAAGATTGTCCAAAATCATTCAAAGAACAGAAAACACTATCGGATTTTCTTTAATCTTTCTAAAATTTCTTCAAAACTAAGCAAACTTTGTTCTCCAGTTTTCATATCTCTTAACGTTAATTGCCCAGTTTCCTTTTCTTTTTTACCAATGACTACAACATAAGGAATCCCTTTTTTATCCGCGTATTCAAGTTGTTTCTTTAAATCTTTCCCATCCAATTCACAAATACAAGGAACTCCGTTTTCCCTAAATTTCTTAGCAACTTGAAAAGAATCTTCTAAAAACTCAGGAACACAACAAACCATTAATTTTGTTTTCCATAAATCTTCATTCTTCAAAATTTCTATGATTCTATAAACTCCAATACTCATCCCTGTTGCAGCCATTTTTTTACCAGATAATTTTTCAATCAACCCATCATATCGTCCTCCTGCGCATATTGTTTGTTCTAAATTTCCAAACTTTATCTCGCACACATTCCCATCATAATACCCTAAGCCTCTGACTATCGAAAGATCTATCTCTACATTTTTAGAGTTCTTTGCTAAAATTTCATAAAGCTTGGCTAAATCCTCATAACCTTGCAATTCTTTGTCCAAAATTTCTTTTCCCCCTTTTTTACTAGAAAATTCTAAAATTTCATCTATCTTTTCCACCTTTTTTTCCTCTAATTCTTTCCTTACCCCTTCAATTCCTATCTTGTACAATTTATCCACGCTTCTCATAATATCCTCAAACTTTTCTCTCTCAATTCCAATTTTCTCAAGAAAAGATTCAAAATATTTCCTATTCGATATATATATTTTTAAATCTCTAATTCCAAGTTTTTCCAAAACTTCAACACATGCCAATATGCATTCCGCATCAGAATAAGGACTTTTTGATCCAAATATATCTACATCCAATTGCCAAAACTCTCTATATCTTAAAGCACCAGGCTTATCGTATCTCCATACAGGCCCAAATGAATATCTTTTGAAAGGACTGGAAACGTTTGTATTTCCTAAAAACCTAGAAGTACCAATAGTTAAATCAAACCTCAAAGCAATGTCCCTATCAGATTTATCTTTAAACCAATATATCTCTTCTTTTATACTTTCCCCGCTTTTAGCAGTCAACGTTTCCAAGTTTTCCAAACAAGGAGTTATTACTGGCTCAAACCCATACTTTTCAAAAACTTCAATCCCCGTTTTCAAAAGTTTCATAAATTTTAACGAATCTTCAAAAGCCAAATCCTTGGTTCCTCTAACCTCTTGAAATTTCATATTATCCCCCCATAAAAAGGCCGTGGCCGGGATTTGAACCCGAACTACAGGCTCCACAGGCCTGTGTGCTAACCGGATTACACCACCACGGCCATATTAAAAACAGAGATTATTTTCGGGTTTAAACACTGCTTTTCTAAATTCTATGGTGCTTATGTAGAAAACTGAAAAAAATAATCATGATTTAAAAATAATTCGAGAAGTATTTAAACTTTTTGTTAGTTAATTTAGAGAATGTTTTTCAAAGAAGTCATAGACTTGAACTTCAAAACTTTTATAGATAAATAACGTAACTATAACATGGCTGGGAATTTTTTAACTGTTGGAGTAATATTGTTTATCCTTGCTAGTGCAGTAGTTGCTACAGCCTTGTATTTATTTCCTTACGAACCAAAACAACCCCCAAAAGCAAACGATACTGGAGCAACAAAGCAAGGTATTCAAGAAGTAGTAAACGCAAATAACAAATTTGCTTTTGATTTATACTCCAAATCATCAAAATCACCAAAATACGAGGATAAAAATATTTTTTATTCTCCGCATAGTATTTTTGCCGCTCTAACAATAACTTACGAGGGCGCAAGAGGGCAAACAGCGCAAGAAATGAAATCTGTTTTGTATTTACCTGAGAATGCTGTATTGAGACCAAACTTTGCTGCTATTTATAATAGTATAAATGAAGGATCCAAGGATTACGAATTAAGAACTGGGAATGCTTTATGGGTTCAACATGATTTTCCTTTGCTTAAAGAGTACACATCAGTAGTTGAAGAATATTATGGTGGAAAAGCAACGAACCTTGATTTTGTTAAAGAACCAGAAAAATCAAGACAAACAATAAATTCCTTTATAGAAGAACAAACAAACGGTAAGATTAAGGATTTAATCCCTCCAGAATTCATAAACAAACTAACAAGATTAGTTATTACAAATGCAATCTACTTTAAGGGAACTTGGGTTTGGGAATTTGATCCGAAAAATACACATGAAGAAGACTTTAAAATAACTCAGAACAATATAGTAAAAGTTCCAATGATGTGCATGTATCCAAAAGATGAAGAGTTTAACTATGCTGATTTGGAGGAATTACAGATTTTAGAATTGCCTTACAAAGGTGAAAAAATTTCAATGTTAATTTTACTTCCAAAGAACAAGAGTCTTAGCGACTTCGAGTCTTCTTTAACTTTACAAAAACTTGAAGAATATTATAAGCAGATGCAAAAAACGAAGTTGGAGTATATTTGTTTACCTAAATTTGAATTTGAGACAAAATATTTTTTGAATGAGATTTTAGAAGATTTAGGAATGAAGACTGCATTTACTAACTTTACAGATTTTTCAGGCATGACCTCCAATAGAGGACTTTATATTAGTACTGTGATCCATCAAGCATACATAAAAGTTGATGAAAAAGGGACAGAAGCAGCAGGCGCAACAGCAGTTGTGATAGCAATTACAGCACATATGCCAGAAAAAGTCTTTAAAGCAGACCATCCTTTCATTTTCGTAATCCAACAGAAAGATACGGGAAATATTTTGTTTATTGGAAGGGTTGTAGATCCTACAAGGAAAGGCTAACTTTCTAAATAAGATTTTGCTTTTTAAGCTGCAAAGATATATATATTCGAAACGTATTAAAAATAATAATTAAACGGTGACGCACTTGGAAATAAACTTGGTTAGCCTTATTGAGCATAGCGATTGGAAAGAAATTCTTTATAAAGTCATAGACGAACAAAAACTTAACCCTTGGGATATAGATATAGTTGCTCTTTCTCATGCATACTTGGAAAAAATAAGAACTATGAAAGAACTTGATCTAAGAATTCCAGCTAATGCAATCCTCGCATCTTCAATTTTGCTTCGTTTCCAAGCAGACTATTGGAAATTAAAACCTGAAGAACCAGTAATTCCGATTCCAGACCAAGTCTTAGAAGAACCAGTATGCCAAGAATTGAATCAATCTTTCATAATGAGAGAAACAAGACCTGTTTCTTTAAAAGAACTTATAAAAGCGATAGAAGCCGCAATATTGACTGAAAAAAGAAAGGGTTTGAAAAAACAATTTAAGCCAACCTTACCCCCAGTTCTTTTAGAGTTTGCAAAAGTTGATGAACAAAGTTTCGAAGAAAAAATAGCCAAAGTTTACGAAGAAATTCAGATGAAAAAAGATTCTACAAACTTGGTGCTCTTTTCTTCCCTTTTAGAAGAAAAAACAATAACTTGTCTGTTTGACCATCTTTTACCAGTTTTACATCTAGCAAACAAAGGAAAAATAAGGATGTGGCAAGAGGAAGTTTTTGGGGATATATTCATCTCATGTGATGAAAATGAAGAAAAGATTGGAAGCGTTGTTGTTTCTTCTAGCGAAACCAACAAGTTTGGATGAGATTTCAAAAACTTTAAAGATAAAAAAAGATGAAGTTAGTGATTTATGTAAACAACTTTCAAAAGAATATTTGGAAAAGGATAATGCGTTAGAAGTTATTTTTTTAGATGAAAATACAGTTTGCATGCGAGTAAAACCAGAATACATGACATACTTCGACAATCTAGCAATAAAGGGAGAACTTTCAAAAGCAGTTTTAAAAACTCTTGGTTTGATTGCTGTTAAAAGTCCAGTCAAGCAATCTTTAGTTGTAAAAATAATTGGAAACAAAGCATACGATTACATAAAAGAACTTGAGGAAAAAGGATTCATAAAGAAGGAAAAATTAGGAAATACTTGCGTTTTAGAAGTTACGAAGAAATTTGAACAATACTTTGGAAAGTCTGTCCAAGATTTCAAAACTAAAATGTAGAGGAGTAGGAAGAGATTATTTCGTTTACTTTTTTAGAATCCGAAATATTTTTTTCAACCAATTCCTTTAAAAATTCAGCTTTTTTAGCAGTTTGTTTTCTCAACCAACTTAATTCAACATCTGCTAATTTTGCCAAATTTTCTTCTTTCATAGATGGAATCCCAGTCCTCATAGTTTCATCTAATTTTGGATCGTACGCAAAGATTTCTCCAAAACTTATCCCTACTTCAGAAGCTACAACTTCGACAAGAGAAACAACCTTCCTTTTATGCCCTTCTTTAGTCACAATCCTTTTTTGGAGTAATATGAAATCCATCAAAGGAAGCATATTGTCTGGAACGTTCATTGGATCGTTTGTTAACCTTGCTTTACAATCTCCAGGAGAATTAGCGTGCAAAGTACCCATAGCTGTATGTCCAACATTCATTGCGTTAAAGAGTGTTTGAGCTTCAGGTCCTCGCACTTCTCCCACAATAATTCTATCAGGTCTCATTCTTAATGTATTTCTTAATAAATCGTCCATCGTTATTCTTTCTTCCGCACCAAGTCCTCTTTTGCTAAGCAATCTTACTACATTCTCTCTATCAAAAAAGTTTAATTCGAATGTATCTTCCAGACAAACAATCCTTTCATGAGGAGGGATAAAAGCAAACAAAGCATTTAAAGTTGTTGTTTTTCCAGAACCAGTTCCTCCAATAACTATTAAATTACATGGATAATTCTTTTGGCCTTCAATCATAGTCCAAAGGAAAGCCGCAAGTTCAGGGGTAATCGTACCAAGCTTTATAAGATCAACTATGGATAAAGGATTTTTTTTAAATTTTCTTATAGTAATTGTTGGCCCTAAAGGACTTGCAGGCGGAATTGTAGCATTAAACCTTGAACCATCTTCCAAAGTCGCATCTAAAAATGGATGTTTTTCATCAATTTTCCTCGCGTTCATTTCAGCAACGTTTAAAATAAAATCTAAAATTTCTTTTTCACTTAAAATTAGATTAGTTTTAAGCATCCCCTTTTTAGAGTGATAGACATAAACTGGTTGGCCTGGCCCATTTACCATTATATCTTCTAATTCATCATCTTTTAAAATATCTTCAAAACTTTTTACCTCAATCTCTTGATTTTCCATTTTTTTACCTCTTTAAAACTGGGCCGGAAGAGATTTGAACTCTTGACCTCCCGATTATCAGTCGGGTGCTCTAACCGGACTAAGCTACCGGCCCATAATCCTTTATTATATTTTAATGATATCTGAATATTTATATTTTATTTCAATGTTCGACAATTTACGATAAAGTTTAGAAAAGTTTTAAAAGCAAATTTCTTATATTTATCTTGGTGAATTTAATGCAGATAATAAAGCTTGGAGGATCTGTTATAACTGATAAAAAGACATATCTTTCTTTTAGAGAACCAGTTGTTGAAAACATAGCAAAAGTTTTAAAAAAAGCTTGGGATTCTGGAGAAAAGTTTATTTTAGTTCATGGAGCAGGTTCTTTTGGACATATAAAAGCAAAAGAATATCAATTGCAAAACGGAAGGAATAAAATGATCGATAACCAAATTCAAGGAGTTTCAAGAGTCCATTCCGATGTGCGAACTTTAAACACTGAAATTTTAAAAATTTTATGTGAAGCCGGACTTCCCGTAATTTCTTTTCCTCCCCTTCTTTTTGCTAAAAATTCAAATAAAAAATTGGTGTCTTTAGATGTTTCAAAATTTGAAGAAGCGTTAAAAAACTCTTTTTTACCAGTTACTTTTGGGGATGTTGTTTTTGATGATGTATTGGGATTTAGTATATGTTCAGGGGATGATTTAATATTACGTTTGGGATCCTACTTTAAAGCTAAAAAAATAATTTTTGCTTGTGATGTACCAGGAATCTATGCTGAATTTCCTCCACGCGAAAACACTAAGATTTTGGAAAAAATATCTCCTGAGTACATTGGAAATTTAAAAGCTTTACATCCCGACATAGATGTAACTGGGGGAATTTTAGGAAAGATTCAGAAATGTTTTGATTTTTTGAGAAATGGTGGAAAAACTGACATTTGGGTGTGTTCAGGCCAGGATTATGAAAATTTACAAAATATCCTTTTAGGGAAGCACGCTCGCGGCACTAAAGTAGTCTTAGAATAGTTATTTTAAAAGATTGAGAAAAATAACTACCTAGGCTTTAATATCGACATATGCCATAGTTTAACCGAAAAGTATTTATATAAGAAAAATCACGTTTTCTTTAGTGATTAATATGAATGGAGGGTTGTTTAGAATATTAGGTTTGGTTGTACTTTTTTGCACAGCAGGAATAAGTTTAATGTCTCTTGGCTCATCCACAGATTTCATAGATAATGAGATTGCAGATAAATATACGGATTATGTTCTCCAAGTAACGGATTCCTTCTCCAATATGCCAGTTCAAAACGCAAATGTCTCTTTATACACTTCAAATAACCGTTTAATTAGATCAGGCCTTGCAAATTTCAACGGTTTCGTAACTTTTAAACACGTCATGTTTGGAAAATATATTGTAATTATAGAAAAACCAGGGTATGAAAAGTTGGAAACCACGGTTAAACTTGATGCTGGATCTCAAATATCTGTTGACCATTATTTCTTTAACAGACAACAGGTCACTATTTCCGGACTTGTTTTAACTCAAACAGCCAGCAATGTTTTTTATTGGGTTTCAGATACAAAAATAACGTTCGTTGAACAAACTACTGGAACAACTTATGAAACAAGGAGCAATGGTATAGGTAATTATTCCATAAGCATTCCATCTGGAAAATATAAGATAAATTTGTCAAAACCTGGGTTTGAAGATACGATCTCTGAGCAGGAATTTTCTGATTCTAAAGAGCTTTACTTAGGTATTTTATGGAAAGATGCCATTCCTGTGTGTGGAAAAGTTCTCAACTCAAGAGATATCTCTCCAATTAAAGATGATAAAATAAACGTTAGTGTTTGGGAATATAAAGGAATCAATAAGATTTTCGTAACTTATGCAACTACCATCGATGAAACGGTTATAAACAATCCAGACTTTTATGGACTTTATTGTTTATTCGTACCTGCAGGAGGAACATACGAGTTTAACTTTGTTTCAATCAACGATAAGTACTACAATTTAAACTTTGAAACTAATGTAGATTCAAATAGTTTACCATTATATTTCAACTTGACAAAAGAACTTGATGATAAATTCCCTCCAAACATTATTCTTAGTTCAGGAAATGCAACATTCGAATATGGAACAACGAACACAAATTTCTTTGTAAAGACGGACAAACCAGCAATCTGCAAATTTAGCAACTCTCCAAAGGACTTTTCTGGGATGGAAAACGGTTTTATCACAAAAGATAATCGCGTACATGAGGCCAGCGTTAACTTAGCAACCGGGGAAAACAAAATTTACGTCCTATGCTCCGACCTTCATGGTAATGTGATGTCCCAAAGCTCAGCTTTATCTTTAACGTTCTTTGTTAAGAGTTACTCTGGAGGCGGAGGAGGAGGGTATTACAGCCACTCCACCATCGTTCAAAATACTACTACCTCTTCAACTCCAACAACATTCTCAACTCTTTACGATTTCCACGCTTTTCCTTTAAAGGTTGAAAGATTTTGCGAGTATTCAAATTCCACAAATACAACGACATGTACTTTAAAAATCACAAACATCGGCGATTTGGATAAAAATATATCCATATTGGACGTACCTCCAATAACTCCAATATCTGCATCACAGTCGGGATTGCACACTATCTTACTTTCAGCTGGAGCAAGCTATCAAATAACATACACTTTCCAAGGAAACAGAATCCAAGAACTTTCCAACTGGCCGAAACCAACTATAAAAGAATTAATCCAACACCCGTTAGCACAGGAACAACAAAACATTTCCAGTAATGCAACGACTCAGCAAATATCTGCAGCAGGATTAGATATCACAGGTTATGTAATTGGTTTCTTCGCATCTCCATTAGTCGGCTTAACTTTCTTCATACTTTTCATAATCTCAATTATTGCGATTTGGAAAAAAGAATACATTTCCAATAAAATAGCAGAGATAAAGGAACACATTCAAAGTCATTTGGAAGAAGAAAAGGAGAAACAAAAGAAAAAGAAAGATTGAAACCTTTTTAAACCTCTTTTTATTATTTTGAATGTATGGCAGTTCTTTCTTCAGAAGGAATTTTAGTTAATGAGCCGGAATGGGTTGAAAAATTAGAAAAAAGAGCGATGGGGGAAAAACAGGGCGAGAACCTAGTTTTAAGTCCTGAAGAAGCTACGTATCTTTTGGAAAAGAATGAGAATTTTGAAATTAAAGATTCTTCCGGCAAAACATATTCCTTTGAAGAGATTTTCAGATTTTTCCAGAAAAAAGATAAAGAATTTTTTAGAAAGTATATAGTGTATAAAGATTTAAAAGATAGAGGGTATTGTGTAAAAACAGGTTTTAAATTTGGAACTCATTTTCGAGTTTATGCTAGAGGAGATAGACCTGGCCAAGGACATGCTATTTGGCTTGTGCACGCAGTACCAGAAAATTACGTATGTAAATTTACCGAAATTTCAAGAGCGATTAGATTGGCCCACAACGTTAGGAAGAAACTATTGTTTGGAGTTGTAGATGCGGAAGGGTCTGTTACTTATTACAAGCTTGAGTGGGTGACCCTTTAAATGCTATATTTAATAGGCCTTGGGTTAAGAGGTATAAAAGATTTGAATTTAGAATCTATGGAAATTATAAAGGAATGCGATTTACTTTATTTTGAAAATTATACATCTTTGTTGCCTGAAGTTAAAAAAGAGGATTATGAAACTTTTTTTAATAAAAAGATTGAAAATGCTTCTAGAGAATTTGTGGAAAGCGGAGCAATACTTGACATATCAAAAGAAAAAAATGTTTGTCTTTTAATCCCAGGAGATGTTTTTATAGCAACAACACATATGGACCTTTTTCTAAGAGCCATTAAAGAAAAAATCAAAGTAAAAGTAATTCATAATGTTTCAGTTTTAAACGCTATTTCGGATACTGGCTTACAAATCTATAAATTTGGGAGGATAGTTACCATACCTTTTTGGTTTGGAGATTATAAGCCAACATCTTTTATAAAAATGATTTACGAAAATTATTTACGAGGTTTGCATTCTCTTATCTTGCTTGATTTAGATATTGAAAAACAAAAATATTTAAATCCGAATGAAGCTTTAGGCATGATTTCTGAAGCTTCTTTAAAAGAAAACCTAGATTTTGGTTGTGGGATTCCAGACCTTAAATTTGTTGTATGTTGTAGAATGGGTTCTCAAACTCAGAAAATATATTATGGAAAACATGGAGATTTGATTAATCTTGATTTTGGCAAACCTCCTTGGTGTATGATCCTTCCTGGTAAATTACATCCTGTGGAAGAGGAGGTTTTGAACTTGTATGAAGTCTGAAATTTTGGAAAAAATGGAAAAGTGTATGGTTATAACTGAAAAAGCTTTGAAAAATGCAAAACCTTTAGATGATTTTGGGAAGATTATCTTAAAGTTTGCTAAAGATTATTTTGAGGATTCAAAGTACTATCGAGCAAAAAGTTCTGAAGATCCAAAGCACAGTATAACAGCTTTGGAAGCAGTTTCGTATGCTCATGGTTTGCTTGATGCAGGAGTTCTTTCGGGTCATATATTTATAAAAAATTATCATTTGTCGAAACAAGAAGGTTAGGAAGAAAAAAGAATATAAATCTGTTTTTTTTCTTTAATATCGAGTGAAATGAAAATTGTCACTTCAGCTCCAAATAAACTTATACTTTGTGGAGAACATTTCGTGGTTTATGGAGCACCAGCTTTAGCCATTCCTACAAACAACAGAAATAAAATAATCTTTAATTCTTGGAAAGGAGAAGGTAAAATAATTTTTAAAAGCAACCTTGGTAATGCTGAGTATTCTCAGGGAAAATTTTTTGGAAGCGGGGTCTTTAAACCTTTTATTCCATTAATCGAAAATATTTTTGAAGAAAGACCTTTGGAAGAAACGATTGAAGTGGAAATAATTCCTGGCGGGGCTCCAAAAGGCATGGGGACATCTTCTTCTGTAGGTGTTGCTCTTGGTTTAGCTTTTTGTTCTTACCTTGGCGAGAAACCAAATGAGGAAAGGTTGTTCCAATTTGGCCAAATTGTTGATGAAGTAGCGCATGGAGGGAAACCTAGTGGAATAGATGCGAGGACTGTAAGCAGAGGGAAACCACAAAAGTTCCAAAAGTTTTTTAATCCAGTTAGATACGTATTTGAAGACGTAGATTTAGACCTTCCAAAAGGTTCTTTAATACTCGTTGTTGATACTTTTAAAGGGGCTAGAGACACCACAGGAAATTTAATTGAAACGTTTGCAAAAGGCTATGGGATTCATAAAAAACCTGAAGAGCTTACTGAGCAAGAAAGAAGACAGTTATTTGAAAAGTATTTGCCAGTTTATGAACGCTTTTTAGAGAATTGTAACCCTTTTGGAAATATTTTAGAGCTTGGTACATCTTTTAATGAAAATCATAAATTACTTTTTCCCGTTTCTACCATTGACATTGAAAGAGTGAGAGAAGTTGCTTTAAAAAATGGGGCGATGGGTGCAAAGCTCACAGGCGCCGGAGGAAGAGGCGGAGCAGTAATAATTTTAGTTGAAGAAGATAAGAAAGAAAAGGTTATAAAGAGTATGCTTGAGCTAGGGTACAAGACTTTTGAGGTTCAAATGGGAAAAGAAGGTCCGAAAGTTGAAGAGAGAGTGGAAACCTGAGAAATTTTTTTTAATAGTTTCAAATTATTTTTCTAGCTTCAACCCAGTTTTTAATCCTCCCAGTTAAAACATACTTTGCTTTTTTTAATTCTTGAATATTCCTGCATCCTGTTAAGAACATTGCTATCTTAAGTTCTTCATGTAGTTTATCCACATATTTTTCCAAGCCTTCAGCTCCTTCTTTTTTTAAAATTCTAAGGAAAGGCAAAGCAATTCCACATAAATCAGCACCCAACACAATAGCTTTTGCAATGTCAAGCCCTGTCCTAATTCCTCCAGTAGCTATGATTGGTAAACCAACTTTTGCTTCCAATATTGAACAGGCTGTTGGAATCCCCCAATATTTAAAGTTAGTACAATCTTTTCCAGACCTTAGCGAATCTATAAGGATCCAATTTGACCCACCCATTCCTCCAACATCAATTGCTTTAACTCCAGCTTCTTTCAGTTTCAACGCACTCTCTCTAGATATTCCATTTCCAACTTCTTTTGCAATTACTGGATATTTTAATTCCTTACAAAGATCACTTAAGGAAGAAAGACATTTTCTAAAGTCGTAGTCCCCCTTTTTTTGAAATAGTTCTTGAGCTGGATTTATATGAACACAAAGGCCGTCGGCTCCTATAGATTCTAATGCATTCTCAATCTGATCTATAGAAAAACTTCTTATTTGTGCGATACCTACATTTCCAAACAATAAAATATCTTTGGCAACATCTCTTACATAATAAGTTTCTTTAAGTTCTGGCTTTTCAATCATCGCTCTTTGGGAACCTAAACCAAGACCTATTTGCTTTTTTTGGGCAACTTTCGCTAAATTTTTATTTATCTCTTTTGCTTCTTCTGTACCGCCAGTTATCGCAGCTATGAGTAAAGGCATAGCCAACTTTTTTCCAAAAAAATTAATCGAAGTATCTATTTCATCCAAGCTCATCTCGGGTAACGATTGATGAACAAGAATAACATCTTCAAGCCAAGTTCCCGGAGTTTCCACATCTTTCTCCAAGCAAATCATTAAATGCTCAGATTTCCTTATTTGCGTTTCACTCATCCAATCTCCTCCAAATATTTTTTGAAGGACTGGGCATATAAAAAGCTATCCTGAGAATTCTGTGAAAGAAAAGTTATTAAAGTTAGAGATTATTCTAAAAACATGTTAGATTTTTTCAAGTCAAAGTACTTTTTGATTTTAATCATGGCTATACTAATTTTTATTGGAGGATTTTTATTTTTCAACTCAAACATGCTTCAGAAAAAGGTAATTTCAGCTAATTTCTTATCGTCAATATCCCCTGGGACGAGCTCAGTTTTAGAAGTTAAACTTTTTAATCCTGGAGAAAAGAAAAGCATACATCTCTTTGTGAAAGCTGATTCTCCAAAAGTTAATATTTCTCCCAGCCAGCAGGAAGACTTTTTTGGCGGGGGAGAGACGAGGTTGTTTAGATTTACAGTAAGTTTGGCTCCAGATGCTTTAAAAGGAAGT
The DNA here is from genome assembly GCA_038874115.1 of archaeon. Taxonomy (GTDB): domain Archaea; phylum B1Sed10-29; class B1Sed10-29; order B1Sed10-29; family JAVZDC01; genus JAVZDC01. The sequence goes on along the minus strand of JAVZDC010000001.1, from coordinate 223,023 downwards.
TATGCGATAGATATCTTTGCATTAGAATTAAATGAAAGTTTAAGAGTTTATTTTGAAGTTGCGTGATTTTATGAATGGAACTTTTGAACTTATTCATAAAGTGGATGAAGAACTTTTGGAAGTAGGTTACAAACATTTCAATCCAATTGCTTTAGAATTAACAAAGATTTGCGTAGAGTACAACAAAGATCCAGAAGAGGTTGTGGAAATATATAAAAAGATTTTGAAAAAACTTCTTTAGCTTTTTTTATCTTTCCATAATTTTCTTTTCATGGCAAGCATTTCTTTAGCTATTTGAGTTAGCTCTTCTCCTAGTTGTAAGGCTTCTTGTACATTCATTTTAAACGCTTTTTGCGTTTCTTCATCTTGGATTCGTATTGTTATGGATCCGTCTTTTGGAAAATTTCCCTGCATTTTTGGATCTTCCACTTCGATCTGAAGAATATTTCTTTTTGTTTTTCCATCCTTTTCATAAAAGTGCGGATATTGAGAAACTACAGGCATATTTTTAAATATTAATCCATTTATATATAACAATATCTTTACTTTTAAGGGTGAGTTTGTGGAAATAATAAAAATAATACTGGGTCTGATATTCTTATCTTTTTTAGCTTTTCCTTTGTCTGGTTTTCAATATAATTATTCTGTAATTTTAAACAATACTGGTGGAACTAACCTTCAAGATTATCAAGTTAAAATTTTATTTGATACTTCTGTTCCCATATCCCAAGGGAAGATGAGGAACGATTGCGGGGATGTTAGGTTTACAGATAACGACACAAATACTTTGTTGTATTCTTGGTTAGAATCTGGATGCAATACTTCAAATACTATCTTTTGGGTTAAAGTTCCGAATATTCATGCAAATTCGATAAAAACAATCTATCTTTATTATGGAAATTCTAGCGTTACGTTCGATGGTATTTATGCAGGTGCAAACCCTAACCACACCAGTTCTTACGCCCAGTATGATAATGGAGCAAACGTTTTTGATTTTTATGATAACTTTAACGGCACAACACTTGATGGTTCTAAATGGCAGATCGTAGGTTCAGGTGGTACTCTTACGATAAATAATAGCTTGAAAATTTCCGGATCCTGCTGTTCTCAAATCCTTTCCATCAATAAATTTAATTCTTCAATATTCGAGGCTTTTGGATTCGCAACAACGGGTAGTTCTGGAAGTTGGGCTGATTTTGCTAGTTTTTTTGAGAATTTATCCGGGAACATATGTACCCACGGGTGGTTTACTTTATTTGGTTTTGATTCGTACAGATATGGATATACCGCAGGAGGCACCCCATATCATTTTAACTCTCCCGTTCCTGTTGGAAGTTTGGGCATTTTCGGAACTATTAATAATGGAAGCGATGCACTATATTCTCTAAATTATACTTTGATGGAATATCATTTTGGTATGTATTCAACTATTAACAATTCTCTTAATTTTAGGAATGGAGGAGGAGACACTGTTTACATCCAATGGACTCGAGTGAGAAAATACGCTTCCTTTGAACCAACAGTAGAAGTTCAGCTTGATTATCGAGTTATCACAGATTCCATCGAAATTACAGAACCTGGCTTATATTACATTTTAAATGATCTCATTCCAGCTTATTCTGGAAACTCTTACATAACAATATCAGCATCAAATGTCACATTGGATGGTTTAGGACACTCGATAATTCAAAATAATTCTTGGCTACTTGGATTAAATATCACCAACGTGTCAAATATTCACATTAAGAACATTAAACTTTTCAATTGGGATGTATCCATAGCAATTCTTGATGGTCAGAATATAACTATTGAAAATAGTGTTATTAATGGTTCAAGTGCAGCAGGTATAACTTGTAGTTACTCTACAAATGTATACGTCTTCAATAATTCCTTCTTAAATCTAGGGGATAAGGCATTCTATGCTGAAAACGTATCTGGCGCTTCAGTTACTAATAATTCTTTTTACTCAAATAACATTGGAATATATGCAGATGGTCTTATTAGTTCGAATATTTCCGGTAATTTATTTAAAGAACATCCTTCGGGAGCGCTGTATCTCAGAGAATTGGTACTTTCTGGAGAAGATTGTTTCAATAATACCATTTTTGCGAACAAATTTATTGGAAATAGGTGGGATATTATTATCTATTCAGGTGTAGATAACCTATTTATAAATAACGAAATTTATAATTCTACTGAAGAATCGATTTCCATTGGGCCTTCATCCGAGCAGCACATTGTTAAAAACAATACTTTTTTAAACCAAAAATTAGTTCTTGGAACTACCGAGGTTATTTTTAATTTATTGCATTCGGATTTAGAGAAAGACGAATATATCGTCCTTTATAGCACTCAACCTGCGACTTCATACCCGGAAAATTACTCAGGCATCGGCAAATATCTGAATGTAACCGTTTCAGGAGAATCAATCTGGCTTTTCCTAAATATATCATATAATGAATCAGAATTAGGTAATGTTTCCGAATCCACCCTTTCACTATGGAAATATAACGGAACTGAATGGTTTAATTGCTCCCAGTTTGCATCTTCCTGTGGAGTAGATACAAACAATAACATAGTTTACGCAAACATAACTGACTTTGGAAGTATATTTGCTCCATTAGGACAAGAAGATACAACTCCACCAGACATTATTTCTGGACCAAACATTTCTACAACGTCAACATCAGCAAATATATCGTGGATTACATCAGAACCATCAAACTACACGATATCAATCTCTGATGGAAGTACATCCTGGACAATATCCAATTCCACGTTTGATTCATCTCATCTAGTTACGATCTTAGATCTATCCCCAAACACAACATATTATTATAACATAACCATCTGGGATCAAGCAGGAAACAACAATACATATTCAAACTATAACTTTACAACAAACCCATCAGAGCAACCTGGAGGCCAAGCGGAAGTAGTGGTGACCTCTGCTCCGGAAGACCGAGAAATTTTTTCTTTAATCGTCTTGATTTTATTGTTTTCATTTATTTTAAATTTCAAAAAATTAAACTAAATAAAACTTAAACAGAGTTTCTAACTTTTTTAATTTTTTCTTTTCTATCAAAAACATGCTCCTAAGGATTTCTTTAATCTTTGCTTTTTTAGGCCTTTTCTTAACCTGGTTCTTCTCCCCAAATTCATTGTATGAAAAGCGTTCAATAAAACAAGCCTTAGAAAATTGCACAGGTTTTGTAGAAATCCAAGGTTTTGTCGAATCTTCTTATAAAAAGACAAAATGGATATCTGTGGTTTCTTCTGCAGGATATAAGATAAACGTAGTATCCTCAGAACCTTTTATAAAAAAGCAAGAAGTGACTTTGAAAGGAAAACTTTCAAAATTTTCAGGAAAATGTTGGTTGTATGTTGATTGATATTTTCCTAGGCTTGGTTATGGGCGTATCTTCCGCTTTCTTATTTATCCATCCCAATAACTTTCTTTCTCAAGTACAAAGTCAAGAAATGATAGTTTCCCTCTCTATAACATTTTTATTTTTCTCTATAATACCGAGCCTTTATTTTTTTGCAGGGGAAGAAACAGGAGGGATTCTAAACGCGATTCAAAGGTTAGTAAAGAAAGGGAAAGGAGTCATCGCAGTCAACTCTTATTCTCAAGGAGTTCTTTTAGCAATCTTGTTTTTTCCAATTTTAGCTTTTGTATATTTTTCCTTTCTCCAAGAAATTTACTTTTCTTTCAAAAGTTTAATCTTCTTTATTTTAATAATTTATTTACTTTCTTATTCCACACTTTCGATAAGGCATTTTTTCTTAGTAATTTTGTTTTCCGTATTCGGGCTCATGACTTACAAATTCGATGTACTTTTACCAATGCTTTCCGGGTTTTACACAGTACCTTATTTGCTTGGAAAGACCTCCAAGATCCCATACCAGAAAAAAGCAAGGTCAAAGTTAACTTTCCAATCAAAAGCATACTTAGTTTCTCTTTCAGTCTTTGTTTCTTCTTTTTTTAGTTTTTTACCAGGCGTTACAAGCACTGCAGCAGTTTTTACAACAAAATTCTTTGCGAGACTCAAATCCGAAGAGTTAATATTTTTTAACGGAGCGACAAACTCCTTCTTCTTAATAAATTCTTTTATAGCTCTTTATCTTTTAAATTCAATAAAATCTGGAGCTGCTTTGGCTTTAACTTCTTTCAAATCAAACTTATTTTACATTTATGGTATTGTTTTAATAACTGCTTTCTTATGTTTTTTACTCATAAATTATTTTTCTATAAATGTTTTAAACCTTTTTTCAAAAATACCGGCGTTATTTTTAAAAGTTTTTACTTTGACTTTTCTAATTTCCGTATGTATTTTTTTACTCGGACCTTATTCTTTAATCATACTTTTTACAAGTTCCTCTTTATCTTTTTTAGCAACTTCCATGAAAGTTTCAAAAGGAATTTGTTCTTGTAGTCTGATTGCACCTGCAGCAGTATTGATTTTTTAATTTCGATAACAATAAATATTTATGAAGATTAAAAAACAAGTTCTGGACGAACTTTTGGCTTTAGCGGAAAACGCTTTTCCAAGGGAAGTTGCAGGCTTTTTGATAGGAGACCCAGTTTCAGATTTTATCTTAGCCCCAGGCGAATTTTTCGAAGATTCTGTTTTGGTTTATTTGGACCGGATGCCAATATATGCTTCTATTTCTGGGACTTTTCATTCCCACCCTGGCACTCCAAGACCATCTAAGCAAGATTTGAACTTTTTCTCGAAACTTGGAAAGCATCATTTGATTATTGGTTACCCGGTAAGTATTAAAAACTGTTACGTATTTAATTCATCTGGGAAGATGAGTAAGTTGGAGGTTTTATGAAAGTTTTACTGGTAGTTTTAGATGGTGCAGCAGGAAGGTCTCATCCACTTTTAAAGGGAAAGAGTGAGCTTGAAGCAGCATCAAAGCCAAAACTAGACATGCTTTGCTATAATGGTACCGTTGGTCTCTTAGAAGTTGTACCTAATGTTGCCCCAGAATCAGACATTGCAGTTTTATCTTTATTGGGTTTTGATTTGAAAAATTACCCTGGCAGAGGGCCTTTAGAAGCTTTAGGAGCGTTCCAAAAACTTAGTAAAAAAGGAATTGCTTTGCGAGCAAATTTCTGTACAGTCGAAGGGGAAACAATAGTTGATAGAAGGGTTGGAAGAGGGTTATTAACAGCAGAGGCAAAGGCTTTGGAGAAAAGCTTGAATGAGATAGAACTGAGTTACGGAAAAGCGATTTTTAAAGCTACAGCAGGACATAGAGGAGTCCTTGTTTTAGAAGGTTCCTCTTTTTCACCGAACGTTTCAAACACAGATCCAGCATACGTTAGAAAGAATAATTTTTCAGAGGCAAAAGAATCTTTTTCTCAAAAAATCCAGCTTTGTGAACCTTTGGAGAAAAAAGCTACTCTGACTGCAAGGATTATTAATGAATGGCTTTCTCAAGCAAGAGACATTTTGGAAAATCATCCTATAAACTTGGCAAGAATAAAAAGAGGGGCTTTGCCAGCGAATTATATATTACTTAGGGATGCGGGTTCTTTAAACATTAACAAAAAAAGATATTTACCGGGAATTAAAAAAGCAATTTTGGCTGACATGCCTTTGGAAGTTGGGATTGGTAAGTTTCTTGGGTTTGATGTTATTAACATTCCTGAAGGTTTTACAAAAGCAAAGTATGTTAGGAGTGCAAACGCTTGCGCAAAAGCTTTATCGAAGTACGATTTTGTATACATTCATATAAAAGGACCGGATGTTTTTGGGCACGATAAAGATGTTTTTGGGAAAGTTAAATGTATTGAGAATATAGATAGATTCTTTTTTGCCCCGCTTTTGCGTAAGATTGATTTTAAAAAAGTAGTTTTATGTGTAACTTGCGATCACGCCACCCCAGCAAAAGTTGGAGCTCATACATCTGACCCAGTCCCAATACTTTTTTATGGTGCAGGTATTCCTTTTGGGTTTAATACTTGCTTTTGTGAAAGAAACGCAGTTTTAGGTCCGTTAAGACTTAGAGGCGAGCATCTTATGGAAATTATAAATAAAAACCTGAAAAAAGCACCCATAAGTGAATGTTGAATGAAAAAATCTCCTGAATTAATTGCCAAAGAGAAAAAAATCTCTTTCTTTCAGAGTTTGGAAAAGAATATAGATAAAGAGACTGAAGACTTTTTTAAAAATAAATTGCAATCTTTTGAATTACCTAAAAATCTTAAGCTTAACGAGATGAAAGAGGAACTTGAAAAGGAAAAGATTAGGGTGAAAAAGGAACTATTTGAGAATTTAGAAAGGGAGTTGGATGAAATCTTTAAGAGATATGGAATCGCAAAATCTTCTTCCATAGATTCGGTAATTATAGACAGAGCCATGGATAAAAACTTAAAAGAATATGAAAAACAAGCTTTAAATTCTTTAAAGAAAAAGTTAATGCTTTTTACTATCAATAAGCTTACTGTTAGAAAAATTTTAAATGATGTTGATTTTAAAAAGATTTATGAACGTAAGAAATCTCACTGAAAGGGACGTTCCAGTTCTTTTAGGAATCTTGGCTGAAACTTTAGGAGAAAATCAGAAAGAAGAATTTGAAAGGTTGCTTTTCGAGACTTTAAAACTTCAGGAAGAGAAAAAGGTTTTCTCTTATGTTTTTGAAGAAAATTCGGAAATTATTGGGGCAGGGGATATTTTTAAAGATGGAGATCAGGGCGTGATTGGTTTAATCGTAAGAAAAGCATACCGAGGACGAGGAATTGGAAAGTTTATTCTTTCTTATTTGTTATCCAAAAGTAAAGATCTTGGGATAAAATTTGTTTTACTAGTCGTTAAAAAAGAAAATTTGGTTGCAAAAAGGCTTTATGAAAAGTTCGGGTTTGTGAAATTGAAAGATTTAGATGAAAGCTTGGAAATTTATGTTTTTTCTATGCTCTAAAACAAGCAGTAACCTTTATTTTCTTTTTCCCATGTTTGTTTAACCCTTTCATTTGATACGCTCTTGTCCCTTTTGTTTTAAATTTTTTACAAATCTCTTTAAAAATTTCTTCCCCTATGTCTTTGAACCCAAAATAAAAATCGTACCCGTATTTGCTTTCAGTATACCAAAATGCTTTTGCTTTATTATCCTTTATTTCTTTCATTCTTTCTAAAATGAAATTTTTTATCGCCGCAAATCTTTCTGCATTAAATTCTTTTTCCATTCTTAATTGTATTAAAAAATCAAAACTTTTTGAACTCATTTTAGCACAATTCTCGCAAATCACGTCAGAAAATATTAGATTTAAGTTTAGTTCTATTTCGACTGGAAAGACTTTTCTTTCATCCAAAAATCCAGTTAAATAATATTTTCCTTGTTTTTCAATTATTCTTGGATCAAAAAGAGAAGTTTTAACTTTTTTCAGAATTATGTTCCCAATTTTTTGCCAATCCATGTTCGTAAACTTACCTTTATAAAATATGTTCCCGCAGTTTTTACATCTTTTTATTTCGATTTTTGACGGATATTCCAATTTAACTTTTTTAAGATTGCATTCTATGCATAGGCCTTTGTAAAAATCGCCTTTTTCTTTTCCACACACCGGACAAATCATTTAACCACTTTTTTTAAATCAAATTTTTGCGCAAATTTTGGAATTATCGCTTTTATCCCTATTTTTTCAATATCTTTGGCCAACATCTTTTGGCTTTCCTCTTCTCCATGTATTATGAAAACAACTTGAGGGTTTGTTTTTTCAGCAAGCCTTACAAGTTCTGAATGTGACGCGTGGGCGGAAAAGTCAAATATTTTTATCAAAATTTCAGAAAAGTCAAGGTCATACTCATCTACGATGAGATGTTTCGTTTCCAATAGTTTCCTTCCCGGAGTTTCTTCTGGTTGAAAACCAACTAAAAATATTGCGTTTTTCATGTTCTTTTTTAGGTGTAAAGCATACTCTATGGCTGGGCCGCCTTGCAAAGATCCAGCAGTAGATATTACAACTCCTGGTTCTTTTATAATTTTTCTTCTCATGCTATTACTTTCAACCCAATTGACTTTTTTCATAGTATAGTATAATTCATTATAGTCTCTAACGTAGTTTGGGAATTCTAAAAATATTTCACTTGCTTGCTTTGCCATACCATCAATGTATATTGGATATTTAAAGTTCTTTTTCGTTAAGATGCATGCTATTTCCTGCGCTCTTCCAACCGCAAAGCTTGGTACTAAGACCGCTCCCCCATTTTCACATACTTCAGTGCAAGCATCAAAAAATTCTTTCTCCGAAGTTTCTCTAGGCGGGTGCTCTCTTCCGCCATACGTGGATTCTGTTATCAAAATATCAACGTCATCAAAATCTGAAAAAGCAGCATTATGCAATCTTGTTTTTTCAAATTTTATATCCCCAGTGTATAATATTCCATATTTGTTTTCCAAATATACACTCGCGGCGCCAAGAATGTGTCCAGCATCATTTAGCTCAATATATGTATCTGCGTGTTCTTTTCCTTTCGAGTAAGGCAAAAGAATTACATTTCTTTTCATTCTTTTTACATGTGATGGAGTGAAAATCGGTTCTAAGCCTTTTAATTCAGATACTTTTATCGAATCCTTAACTAGCAAATCGATTAAAGGTAAACTTGGCGGGGTCATAAAAGTTGGAAATTCAGTATACGAGTAAAGCAAGGGTAGAGCTCCGCTATGGTCAAGATGAGCATGAGATATTATAGCACAGTCTATAAAACCGTGTATGGGCAGGGGGAGAGTGATCTCTGAATTTAATTTTACCCCGTAATCCAATAATATTCTTTTTTTTGAATCAGTCTCAAGTAAAAAAGCACTTCTTCCAACTTCCTGACAAGAACCAAGAAAAGAAATTTGCATTATTATTTTTATGGTTTTGTATTTAAAATTGTTGGGGTTAGTGGGTTCTGTCAATTGATATTGATGCTCACTATTGAAAAATCTTAATACAACTACCTGAGAGATCAAGAAATAAAAAAGCATAGAAACCTTTGAGAATATATTGGTTAATCAGTTGGATTTAAAGCCAAAAGAAATCCCGGAATACACGAGTTGAGTTTAGTTGGATTAAAGTCGGAATAAAGGTTGAATCTTTTCTTTTCTACCTGTTATCGGATTAATCCAATAATTACCACCACTCCTAGTTTTTTTCCGAGCGGAATTTCCAGATCCTTTCTTAGTCCTTTTGCCAAAAGTTCCTGCCATTTTTTTCTTTAGAGTTTCTAAACTGTCTGTTCCTTGGAGTTTATTGCATCTATAACATAAACAAGCAGAATTTGCCAATGTTGTGGCTCCTCCTTTTGAATAAGGTTTTTTGTGTCCAACTTGCATTTCATCATATTCAATTTTCTTTCCACAGGCTTCGCATCTTCCCTTTGCTCTACGGTAAAGAATTTGTTTATCTCTAACTCCTAGCGTTCTTTTACGGCTTCGTTGGGAACCATAAATATTAATGTCTATAATAGGTTCAATTCCAAAAGGATTTCTAGCCATACTTATGAAATTAATTGATTTGTTTAAATAGTTTTCTTTCCATGCGGTAGATATTTGGTTACTTATTTTGTTGATAAGTCCCGCCAGAAAGTGTGCAAATAAACGCATTGCTGATTGATACTTCGGCCATATTCACTATGACAAAACGTTGATCCGCTGCAATATTTTACTGAAATAAAATCTTGAGTATAACATGCGATGTTGTTTCTTTTATGATGCCATAAATTTATTCGTCTATTTATTTGTAACTATTTATCGATAAGGGATTAACAGCGTTTTTGAATTTAAGATTTTTTTAGAAAATTTCTTGAAAGCAAATTTAAAATTTTCAACTTAATTAAAATTTAAAAATAGCGAGAATCTATATTGGAAAAGTTTAAATTTCATAATTTCTTTATTCAGATCATGTTATTATCCTATTCCAAAACCATAAATCTTTTAGAGAAATACGATTTTAAGCCTGCTGATCATTTTTTCTTTGAATCAAGAGCTGAACTTAGTCATGGAATTAGACTGCTTGAACCACCATATGTTCTAAAAATCGTTTCCCCTGATGTTTTACATAAAACAGATCTTGGTTTTGTGCAAACAAACCTTCATTCAGAACAAGAATGCGAGAAGGCTTATTATTCTATGCTTTTTAAAGCAAAAGAATTAAAGATTAGAGTTAGAGGATTTCTTTTACAGCATCAATATTCCGGGTTGGAGCTAATCCTTGGTGGGAAAAGGGATGTACAATTTGGGAGTGTTGTTCTTTTTGGAATAGGAGGTATTTTTACTGAAATTTATAAAGACTTTTCCTTAAGAATTTTCCCTTTTTCAAAAGAGGAAGCATTGGAGATGATTTCTGAGATAAAAGCTTCAAAATTGTTAGAAGGTTATAGAGGTTTGAAAAAAGTAGACAAAGATGTTTTAAGTAGTTCCCTATGTCAGTTAGGTGTTCTTTTGGAAGAAAATAAAAAGATAAAAGAAATTGATTTAAATCCATGCTTTATTGAGAAAGAATGTATTGTTGCTGATGCAAGAATAATAGTGTGAGGAAATGTTGTCGATTAGGATACATGGAAGGGCAGGGCAAGGAGTTTTGACTGCAGGAAAACTTCTATCCCAAGCTTTCTTTTACGAAGGAAAGTATGTTCAATCTTTTTCTATTTTTGGTCCTGAAAAAAGAGGATCTCATGTAGTTTCAAGTATTAGAGTTAATAAAAAACCAATTTTAGAAAGAGGGCCAGTTTTAGACCCAGACGTCGTGATTTTGTTTGATAAAAGTCTTTTACAAAATTTTAAAAATGAAATATTTCAAGGAATAAAAGCGCAAGGAATCTTGATAATAAACTCAAAAGAAAAATTTTTAGGCCCAGTTCATAAAACTATAGAGGTCGATGCATGTTCGATAGCTCAGGAAATTTTTGGAAAGCAAATATACAGTATTATTCTTTTAGCCCCTTTAATTAAACTTAACATAGTTTCCCAAGAAAATTTAGAAAAAGCAGTAGCAAAGGTACTCGGGGAAGATTTTATTCCGCAAAATATTAAAGCTTTAAGAAAATCAATAGAAAGCGTGAAGTTATGAGGATATTGTTCCCTGTAATGTTAGCAGGAAATATGAAAAAACTTTTAAAGACAGGAATTTGGAGAATGGAGAGACCAGAGATAGATGATTCAAAATGTATAAGATGTAAGAAATGTTGGATTTCCTGTCCAATATCGGCAATAAAGTGGGAGGAAAAGCCGATTATAAATTATGACTATTGTAAAGGTTGTATGCTTTGTGTACAAGAATGTCCTGCTGAAGCGATTAAAAAAGTTTTAGAGATGAAAGTATGAGCGCAGAACTTTTAAATGGGAACCAAAGTGTTGCATGGGCTGTAAGAAGGGCAAGAGTAAATTTCATTTCCAGTTTTACCTCTCCTTTTACTTCTGAAATTTTTGAGAACTTGGCTAATTGGATCGAACGAAAAGATTTTGAGGCAGAATTTCTATCCTGTAGCACTCCAAGAGCGGCAGTAAGCAGTGTTATGGCTGCGAGTGCAAGTGGATCAAGGTCTTTTACTGCTTTATCCTCGGTTTCCATAGCTCAATGTTTGGATTTATTGTACAATATTTCCAGTATGAGGCTACCAGTAATTGTGACAAATTGCTCATCCTCTCTCGGAATTCCTTTATCTTTTGGCAACGATCACAGTGATTTTTTGCTTGCTAGAGACTCCGGATGGTTTTTGATAAGTGCAAGTACAAATCAAGAGATCTTTGATTCGATTCTAATGCAGTATAAAATTTCCGAGTCCACATACATTCCAAGTCTAATAAATTACGATAGTTTTCTTTTGTCCCATACTTCTGAAGTAGTACAAGTTCCATCTCAAAAAGAATCGGCTTCTTTCTTAAAGCCGTTTAAGCCAAAATACCCTGTTTTGAACTTTGATAGACCAGTTTTACACGGAGTTGCAAGCCTTTCTGGAGATTTGAGTTTTGAGTTTAGGAAAAATTTGCATGATTGTTTAATTTCTTCCAAAAAAGAATTTTCAAAAGTGCATAAAGAATATTATAAACTTTTTGGGAGAAAGTACGATTTTGTCGAGCCTTTCCATACTGAAGATTCGGAAAAAATAATAATATGTATGGGGGCGGTTTCTACAAGCTTTAAACAAGTTGCTTCTGAGTTAAGAGGGAAAGGGAAAAAGATAGGGATTTTAAGGTTGCGTGTACTTAGGCCTTTTCCTTTTGAAGAAATTACAAAAGAGTTGAAGGGTTGTAATTCAGTAGTTATCGTTGACCAAGCAGTATCTTTTGGAAAAGGAGGAATATTATCTTCTGAAATATTGGAGAATATAAAAGATTCAGGAATAAAGTGTATAAACGTTGTTGCTGGGCTTGGAGGTAAAGTTTTAGATAAAAAAGCAATAAAGAAGATTTTTGAGATTGAGAAGGAGGGGATAAACTTTGTATAGAGATATTCGAGATCTTCCAGAAGAAGAGTTTTTGGAAGGAGGTTCTCAGACTTGTCCGGGGTGTTTGCAGGAACTTGGTTTAAGGATTGCTTTAAAGGTTCTTGGGAAAGATACTGTAGTTGTAAATTCAACTGGTTGTATGACTCATCTTGGAAATTTTCCAAACTCTCCTTTGAAAGTTTCTTGGATTCATTGTGGTTTTACAAATCCAGGAACTATTGCAGTTACTCTTTCAAAAATTTTGAAAAAAGGAAACGTTTTGGTTTACGTCGGGGACGGAGTAGCTTATGATACAGGGTTTGAGGATCTTTCAAGCGCAATCTCTTCAGGCGAACCAATGATAATAGTGTGCGCAAATACAGGTAACCAAGCAAGCGCAGGAGGGGAACCAAATTCAAGCACTCCTTTTCTAGCGCAAACTCCTATTTCAAAAAAAGGCCATTTAAAAGAAAGAAAAAATTTAGCTGAAATATTTGCAGCCCATAAAATTTATGTGGCAACAGCAAGCATAGGTTATATTTTGGATTATGCAAATAAATTGAGAAAAGCAATGTTCCTCAAACGCCCAGCTTTTATAGATCTTTTTACTCCTTGTCCAACGTCTTGGGGTTTTAACCCTTCAGAAGGTTTAAAGATTGCAAGACTTGCAGTTGAAACTGGAGTTTGGCCACTTTATGAAATAGAAAACAACAGGATGAGATTGACTGTAATACCCAAACAATTAACATCAGTCAAAGAATATTTAAAAACACAAAAAAGGTATAAACATTTAACTCATGATCAAATCAATTTAATACAAGAATGGGTAAATAAGGAATGGAAGGCATTAACTGCTGGCGAATATTGGGGAATTCCAGAATATTAAAGTGATTTTGATGGATTTCTTTTTTAACCCAAAAAATGTTGCTGTGATCGGTGCAAGTGGGGTAAAAGGAAAGGTTGGAAATACGATTTTTCAAAACATGCTTAAAAGTTTTAAAGGAAAAGTTTTTCCTGTAAACCCAAATAGAAAAAAAGTTTTGGGAAGAAAATGTTATCCATCTGTTAAAGATATTAAGGAAAAAGTTGATTTAGCAATAATTGCTGTCCCTTCTCAAATAGTCCCAGAGGTTTTAAAGGACTGTGGGGAGAAAAAAGTAAAAGGAGCGGTTATAATATCCAGTGGTTTTTCTGAAATAGGAGAAGTACATTTAGAAAGAGAGATTAAAAGGATTGCTAAATCGTACGGTATAAGAATTATCGGGCCAAATTGTCTTGGAATCTTAGACCTTTATTCTGGAGTTGATTGTATTTTTCTTCCTTTTGAAAAATTAAAAAGACCCCAAAAAGGAAAAATATCCTTTATCTCTCAGTCAGGGGCTGTTGGTTCTACAGTTTTAGATTTTTTTGGAGTTAAGAACATTGGTTTCTCAAAATTTATTTCTTATGGAAATGCGGTTGATTTAAACGAATGTGATTTTCTTGAATACTTACTTGAAGATAAGAGAACTTCTGCTATATGTTTGTACATTGAAGGGGTAAGGGATGGAAAAAGGTTTTTGGAAATTTGCAAAAGGGCTAAAAAACCAATAATGGTTGTGAAGGCAGGGAGGACTTCCATCGGAACAGAGGCTGTGAAAAGTCATACTGGAAGCATGGCAGGGGACGACCATGTTTATGATGCTGTTTTTAATCAAGCAAAAGTTTTAAGGGCTAAAAACCTCCAAGAGCTTTTAGATTATTTGAAAGTAATTTCCTTTTTCAATCCACCTGTTGGCAAAAGAGTGTTAGTAATAACTAATGGAGGGGGTTTTGGGGTTTTAACAGCTGATGAATTAGTTCAAAAAGGCTTAGAGATAGCTAAACTTTCTGAAAAATCCATAGAGAAATTAAAATCTTTTCTTCCAAAATATAGTTCGATCTCAAATCCGTTAGATCTTGCTGGAGATGCAACTGCAAAAAGATACATAGATGCTATTTCTGTTGGGTTGGATGATGAAAACGTTGACTTTTTGATTTGTATTTTACTTTTCCAAACCGTTTCACTTGGCCTTGAAATTTTAGAATTTTTGAAAAAAACAAAGTTTAAAAAACCAATACTAGTGTGTACTCTTGGTGGAAAATTTATAGAAAAGATAGCTTTTGAGATTGAAAAGTTTGGAATTCCTGTTTTCGAAACTCCGGAGAAAGTAGCAAATGCAGCATTTGCAATTTCTTATAATTTCAAAAAACTTTAACTTTCAACTATTTTGTTAAATATTTCGTCTATGTTTCCATCAGCTAAAGAATCCATTATACTTGAAACTTCTGGGCCTTCATATTTTTCTTTCTCCAAAATTTTCTTAAGCAAACTTAAACCAATCTCATCAACTGATTTTCCTTTTTGTTTTTCTCTTAGATAATCAAGCTTCATCATAAAATCTTTTGATTCAACTTCATTATCTACAAATATGAAAGCATTAAACCCTTTCTTTATTTCTTCTTCGTTTATTCTTCCTGCTTTTAATTCCCCTTTCAACTTAATTTTTACTAAAGGTTTTTCACTAAAATCCAACTTACTTAATTCTTCTCTTGATCTTTCTATGAATTCTTCCGGTTTTTCTCCTTTTAATTCAATCTCAATATAGAAAAAAGGCCTTTGTCTTATCTCCACAAATTCTAATTCATCAGTATTCGAATCCCAAATCACAAAACCTTTTTTACTCTCTTCTTTTTTTAACTGAGTTATTAACGTACTTCCAGTTATTATTAATTTTCCAATTTTTTTGAAAGAATGAATATGCCCATCCACGTATAGATCAAATCCTTTAGGTAGATCTTCATAAGATAACGTTCCTTCCTCTCCAAGCCCTGCTTCTTTAATTGATTGATGAAATACAAAAATATTTTTTATTCCAGGCTCTGGTTTTGGATCCAATTCTTTTAAAACTTGAGTCGCATATTGCTCTGGTACTCCACTCATTCCAAATATAGCTACTTTCTCTGAATTTTTTTCAAATATTATTTTATCTTTATGCAAATGTTTCAAAAGACCTATTCTTTCAAGCAAATGTACTGGGTTTATTAAGCCAGCAGACCTTCTTTCATGCGTACCATGTATTGCGATTATTGGAATTCCTTTTATTGAAGAAAAACAGTCTAGAGCTTTTGCAAATACCTCTTGTTTTGGAACCCTAGAGTCAAAAATATCTCCAGCCAAGACTATTAGGTCCACATTTCTTTGCGATGCTTTTTCAAACGCGTCTTTTGCTTGGTTAAAAGAATCATTTTCTAATTCAGTACCCCAGTTATGCCCAAAATGACAATCAGAGATAAAGGCTATTTTCATAACTCTTTAGTAGAAAATTTTATATATATCTTTTTCGTAAGACACGTATGCCAGCTCTAGAATCCTTAGCAAACTCTTTTGTGGCTGCATTCAATGTCTTCCTTAACCCAAATGCCAATTACAAGCAAGTACAAAATGCAGAGCTTTCCACTTCTGCGATTTTACTTGCAATAGCAGGCTTTATTGCAGGAATATTCCAAGCATTCTCTACAATCTTTTTAATGTCTTCTTTCGGAATTTCAGGTCTGATCTCTTCGATGACAGCTTTCGCATTAATTATCTTAGCCCCAATTGGAGCTTTAATTGGATGGCTGATCTGGACCATAGTAGTCTTTATCTTAGTATACGTAGCAGGAGCGAGACCTGGTTTTAGTCATTTGGCATCTTGGCTAGCCTATCCTTTAGCAGCATCTACAATTATTTCAGGAGTATTATCTTTAATTCCTTTCGCTGGATCGATACTTTCTTCCTTAGTAACTTTATACATGCTATATGTCATATACATTCTTTTGCAAAAACTTGAGAAAGCGACTTCAGGCCAAGCATTACTTCCAGTTATAGTAATCGGAATCTTTATAATACTTACAATCATAGCCAACATACTTCTTCAAAGCATTTTAATATCTGCTAAAGCTTTTACGAGTGGAATGCAGCCAAAACTCATGTAACTTTTTTTCTTTTTTATTTTTTTATACTTTTCGTGAGCTTTGCTAAACTTTTTTAAACTTTAACTCCATATTTTTAGTATGGAAACTTTGATAACTCCGGAAAAAGAGAGAGAAGTTTTTGCAAAATTGAAGGAATATTATGAAAAGATATATGGGATATTTTTCTTTACTGAGGAGCGAGTTTTTACAAACCAAGAAATCGGAGAAATATATTATACTTATCCAGGCCCAGAAGCAGAAGCTACGTTTTCAGAATATGTAAGTTTAATCAAAAAGTTGATCCCTTCCGGTTATAATACTCCGGCGATACTTTTGCAAAAAGGAGATTCTTTCCTTATTTTAGATGGACACAGAAGGTTAAAAGCAGCTTGGGATTTGGGAATTTCTTGGCCTTGTTTGATTCTTAAACAAAGCTCTCCAATGTTTTTAGAGATTGAGAAAAACGTTGTTGGGAAAATAAAGTATCTTTGGGGCAAAGATTAAACATAGCTTCGAGTGGAATTCATGAGTACAAATAAAACCGCACGCATTAAGAGAAAGGTTGAGAAAAAAGGAGAGATAAATGATATTTTAAGAAGCATTAAAGAAATGTATGAGAAAAAAGAACTTCCAGATCTTTTGGAAGAAAAGCACGAATTGGAAAAGAAAAAAGCATGGAGTCCTGAGGAAGGAAAGGCAAGAATTAAACTCCTTAGGATTTTAGAAGAAGTGATTGGGCCTAAGAAGTTGGAAGCTAAAAAACAGGCTGGAACTTTCGTAGACAAGGAAGATATTATTAAATTTTTTAAAGATCAGAAAAGTTTTTTGGAAGGTTTGAAAAAAGAATACTCAAATAAAATTGGAAATGAAACGCCTAATTTGGAAACGATGTTTGTACAAGATGTTTTGCTAGAGATTTATAAACATAGAAAGATCGACCCCGAGTTAATAAAAAAAGAAATTTTAGAAGAATTAGAGAAAAAGGATTTAAGGATTGTTAGAAATCCAAACTGGTTAAGTTTTTTCCAGAAGAATCGTGTTTTCTTGGATTCTTTTTCTAAGGAAATATTTAAACAGGGAAAAGTAAAAAGTTTGGAAGAAAGTGAGAAGGCATTAAAGGATTTTTTGATTAGCGAGTTTTTGGGGAAAGGGGAATACCCAGATTTGAAAAACCTTGTGTCCAAAATTTCTGAAAAGTTCGAGGTTAAAGTTCCTCTTAGGCATAGTTTAACCGTTTCAGAGTATTTGGAAACTTTGCAAAGGAAAGGACCTAAATGGTTTATAGATGAATTGAGAAAAGAAGACTCTAGGTTAAAAGAATATTCGAAAGATGAGATTATAGAAGCAATGCAAAGTTTGAGAGAATCTTCAGTTAATTATCACATCGATGCGTTAGATCCTGATTGGATAATTAAGATAATTCAGAGTAAAAAAGATAAATCAGTTTAAACATCGATTATTATGCCGGAAATAGTAACTCTTGAAGGGGATAAAGTTGATCTAAGGCCAAAGAAGGAATATTTTAGAAATGCTTTGGATACTTTGTTAAAAAGAGATCGTGAGATTGCTTTTAAGTATTTAAAGTATAAGGATGGATTAGAAGAACTTAAAAAGAAGATAAATACTTTTGAAGAACAAATAAAGAAGGGAAAGGAAAGTTTGGAGACTCTAAAAAACATGAGAGGGGTGGATTTAGAAACAAAAAATCTTGTGGAGAAACATATAAGTAAGATGGAGGATGGATTAGGAGAATTAAAAAAGATTTTGCAGGAAATTTCAAAGTCGAGTCTTCCGATTTTTGAAGTATTAAAGGAAAGATCGCTTGGAAATATAGAAAAGATAAGAAAAGTTGAAGATACGGATAAGTTTTTTGATGATTGTTCTTTGAAAGCAAGAGCTTTATTGGATGCAAAAATTAGGATTATTGAAGATATAGTTGGAAGGTTAGATGAAATTCGAGAAAATAGGAAGGTTTCTAAAGTCTTTTCTGAGTTCAAAAGTTCTTTGGAAAAATCTATTAAGAAAGTATCGCCAGAGGACAAATTAAGGATAAATAAGGCTGCGTCTTCTCTTCCTTTCGATGTTTATGCTTCTTATCTTGGGAAATTTGTCGAGCATTCAGAAATTTCTAAATTAATTAAACAAATTGAAGAAAAGGGAAGTTTGGAGCATTTGAAGATTCCTGAGAGTGTGGGTGAAGCTTCACGCTTGGAAGATTTTTCCGTATCTCAAACATCTCTCAGGCAAACAAAATTGGATGAATTTAGTAAACATCGGATTACAAGAAGACTTTGGAAACCGATGAAGCTGGGCGAAGTTGAAGAATCTCAGGGCAAGATTCAATTCTTTTTTCAACCTACCTTGGAGCGTTTTGATGAAAGTTTGAAGAAAAAAAGAAGAAGAGTTTAAGTAAGCCGTTTTAGTCGAATTGTTTTCTTGGTTAAAGGAAAAATTTATATATAAGAGAAAACAAAAGTAAAACAAGAGAGGTGTGGAAATGGCAGGCAATCCTAGAAAAGTGAAAGTTGTTAAAAAAGAGGGAATTAGACTTATTTCTGCGGAGAATATTCCAAAAATCGCTGAGTTTATAAAAACCAAATATGGCCAAGAAATAAAAGGCAACGTAAATGAAGAATGGCTTCTGGAGAAGCTGAAACCTCACTTTGATGAGTATTTAAGAAAACCCGAACGTTTTGAGGATATAAAGCACATCTTAGAGGAAGCTAAGGAACATCAAATTATCTCCCACGATGATTATTCGAAATATATCAAAGCTATATCCGAGAGAATAAAGCTTAGAGCAGAGATTGATTCTTTTCATGTAGATATCACTGAGAAGTTGAAAGAGTTTAGCACTCACCTGCTTCCTATTGCTGAAAAAGTTAGGGCCGGAAAAAAACTAACAGAAGAAGAAAAACAGAAATTAGGTCGTATTCGTGAAGAATTTTCTGGAATTGTGAAGAATTTTTCTTCTTATCAACGCTATTTGCCCCTCTCAAAACAATTAGTTGAGGACCAAGGTATATTTGCGAAGGAACACATAGAAAAGTTGCAATATTTAGATAAAAAAATATCTGAATTTGGCGCATTGTTTAATACATTAGAAAAAGAATGGAAGGTAAAAGAAGAAAAAATGGAAGAGGAAAGAAAGAAGGCTAAAGAAATGTCTAAAAAAGCAGAGGAAATTTTCGAAGCAATTGCCAGGGGAAAGGTCCCATCTCGACCATCAGCACCAGAAGAAGTAGAAAAGCGAGAAGAAGGAAAAAAGCCAGAAGAAGTCTCGTGGCGTGAACAAATGAGGAAATGGGAAATTGAGACAATTGGCGAAATAGAAGAAAAAAAGAAGGAAGGAGAAACCGGAGGGAAACCTCCTCAACAACCAAAACAACCAGGACCAGAACAACCAAAACGAGAAGAAGAAAAAAAAGAAAAAACCGCCAGAGTTCCCATAAAAGTAAAAGTGAGGCCCGGGTGGTTTAGACGATCAGTAGATATACCAGTCGATAGATCCTTTCTAGAGTCCATTGCGGAGGGTGCGAAGGATCGCAAAGGTAAAGAGTTAAAGGATTATTTTAAAAACAAATATACTTTTAAAGTCGGTGATAAAGAGGTAGCGATACCATACAAGAAACTTGTAGAATTATATGATAAACTTATAGCTTCGGAACGTAGTAAAAAAAAATCCTAGAATGGACAGGTGAAGAAGAGATAGCAAAAAAAGAGCGTGCAGAGGAAGAAGCATTAGAAAAAGAAGAAAAACCTTTGCGAAAAGGGTTTGGCAGGGGTATTGTACCAAGTGGAGGAGCGGTTGTGGAAGGTCCAGCGGTTAGTTTAGGTCCATCCCCGGGCCTAAGCGAAGATATAATGAAAATAATCCTTCTTCTTTTAGTAGTAGGAGTACTGGTGGCAGTTGTTGCTTCCTTCACATAATTCTTTCACAAAAGGAAATCTTTAAAAAGCCATAAAAATAAAATGATAAATAGAGGGAAAGGACATGGCTGTAAGATATCAAAAAAGGGTTTCGTCTGAATTTGAAAGTGAGTTAAATAAGAAAATAAAGAAACTTCAAAGTGAATATGCAGATGTTTTTGATAAAGTTACAAACCCCCGTTACATGCGTACTTTAACTCCAGAGGAACAAAAGAAATTGCACGATAAACTTGAAGAACTAAATAGGCACTTTAATATTCATGGATCTGTTTTACGCCTTATAAAAACAGGACATTTAGATCGATTGGTCGAGCGATTGGAAGAATTACAATCCAAGTATGCAGAACAATATGATAAAGTGGTTGGGCCGCAAGCTGCTTATCTTTCTAAAGAAGAATTATCTGCTGAGCAAGATAAATTAGCTCGTATTTCTAAGGCTTTAGAAGAACACCAAGGAGTTTATAGAGATTTTAAAGCAGGGAAGTATGATACATTGTTAAGTCATTTTATCAAATTGAATCTATTTCAAATAGCGCAAGTTAATAAAAATCTTCTAAAGGGTGTAGAATTAACAAAAGAAACTATAAAAAGTCTTAATACACGTGTTGAAGATTCTCTTAAGAAAGTTCAGGAGCCAAAACAGGTAAAAGAAAAGGATCTTAAAAACATAAGAAAACAAATTTCAGAATTCTTGTCTGAGCTTGAAAAATATAAAACTAGAGATGTTTATGCTATTGTTCCTGTATATTTAGAACAAGCGAATACTTTTTCGAAAAGACTTGAACAACTCAAGAGGATTGCCGACGATTTAAAAACTATTTATCCTAAGCATTCAGAACTTGCAAATGAGATTGATAAATATTTAAACGAAACTACAAGGGCAGTTAATTATTTTTCTAAGTTCACAGAAGATTTAAAAGAAATACAGGATAAAACTTTACAATTATATCATAGTCTTGGAGAGGAAATCAAACAAAGACGCGAAGAAAAGGAGACTGCACCTGAAAAAAGGCCTTCAAGCGCTCCGGAAGGTCCAAAAACTCCTGAAAAGAAGTTTGAGCTGCCAAAAATTCCAGAAATAAATTTCGAGGATCTAGATAAAACTTTAAAAGAGGCGAAAGAAACTCTGGGAAAAGCAGAGCAATTTTTAGCACAATATAAACTTCAGCTTGATCAAATCGGGAAAAAAAAGCCAGTTCTACCACCAGCACCATCAAAAGAAGAAGAAAAAAAGCCGGAGGGTCCAAAAACTGTCGAAGAAAAGAGGAAGGAGTTTGAAGAAACAGTACGCAGCGCCGAATCAGTTATTGCAGACTGGGAAAAACTGGAGGAAGAGATGAAACGAAGTGTTTCTATTGAAGATCAAAAAGTGAAAGAGCTTGCACAAGAAGTGGAAGGATTAATCAAAAATAATTTAAACGAAGCATTGGAAAAGTACAGAAGTGCTTCTCAAGAAGATCGAGCAATGCTTAAAAGAGAACTCGCAAGAATAACCGCTGAAGTACTGGTAAAAAACAGAAGATTGATCGAAAAAGCAGCTCCTTTCAAAGAGCGCCTGGAGGAATATCCGAATTGGCTGGAAAGAGGTTTGAATATTCTTGAAAGTTTAAAAGGTTGTTTTGATCAAGAGGACATAGAAAGAATTAAATCTAAAGAGGAAGAATTTATTAAGAAATTTAAGAGGAAGTAAGTAAAATTATCCTCATATCACGTATTGTAAATGATCTTTAATTCTCTTAAAACTAGAAATTAAACAAAAGCTTAAATATTTCCATAGATATTCCCTATTTATAGAAAAAACATTGCGTGAAAGAATGGTTGAGATTGAAAAAAGACTGCAAGAATCCTGTAAAAAATATATAAATGCGATTGAGAAGTCAAAGATTAAAGAAAAGGAAAAACTAGCTGCAGCTGTGGCTCATATTTTAGAAAAAAAACAAGAAAAATTAGATTTTGAAAAACTGGTGCCCCTTTTCGAAAGATATCGATCTTTGGAAGATAAAAAAGAAGCGATATTTAAAAAATTAAAAGAAGAATATGATGAAAAACTTCATGAAACTCACACTCACTTATCTAACGAATATCTTCTTTTAAGTTTGTTGTTAGAAAAACTACCAAAAGAAATTAAGGAAAAAGCTAAACGTGTCGAAATTAAAAAGAAAGAAGAAGTAATTCCTATAATATTCCAAAAGTTAGAAGTTGAAAAGAAAGCTGAAGTTGAGGAAAAAAAGAAATCAGTTGAAGAAAAGAAGGAGGAATTAGCAAAAGAGGAAAAGAAACTTGAGGAGAAGAAAGAAGAAAAGAAAGTAGAGGAAACAAAAAAGAAAGAAGAATCCAAAGAAGAAAAAAAGAAAGAAACTGGTGGAGCAGAACATGAAAAAATTGTGAAGTTTGCCAAAGTTTTAGCTTTCTTCATAGTTCTTATTCTTTTAGTTGTTGCTATTTCAAGTTCCTTTTTCAGATAAATCTTCCAAAATTTTCTTTAAATCCTCAAAACTCGCATCTGTTTTTATCCCAGTAGGACAAAAATGAGTCCTACTTGCTTTATAACCTTGCTCTTTTAAAGTTTCCACAACTTTTTCTATCTTCACAGGGTTTTTAGGAAATTCTTTTCGTATATCCACGTATGGCTTTTCAAATTCGCATTCTTCTTTCAAGTATTTAAATATTTTATCTTCTCCAAGCTTTTCTATAATCTCTTTTTCCCCAAGTTCTCCAAGCCAAATAGGACCTATGCCTTTATAAAAACCAATTTTCTCCATGTTTTTCTCCAAATCCTTACTCCCCATAGTTTTTACACATACTCTATAATAATGTTTTCTTGCGTACGCATACTGTACTTTCACACTAATGTCATACATTAACCCAAATCTCACTATGCAGCCTATCAAAGTTCTCACACCTATTTCATGCTCAGCAGAATTTTTCCCAGATTTTACAAAATATCTTTTAAAAGTCCTTTTTGCAAACTTCCCACATAAAGTTCCAGTATCTGTAGCAGTACACATTAAATATCCGCCTTTTGGAATAATACGTAAGAAAGAATTATTTAGAAAATAAACTGGGGATCCAAAGGGATCTATGTCTATATATTCGAATTTTTCCATATTTTTCAATAGAAATCTGTTCGCTTCTTCATTTGAAAATTCAACTTCTACCCCATTTATTCCTGCATTTTCCTTCGCAATTTCTATAGCTTTTTCGCATGCATCATTACATATAACATTAACCCCAACTTCTTTAGCATACCTAATTCCTCTTGCTCCTATTCCGCAGAGTAAATCCAAAACTTTTTTAGGTTTAACAATTCTCAAAAATTCTACACTCACGTTTCTATCAAAAGCCATCTCTGGGTTATAAAAGACTGGCGCGTATTCTGGCTTTTTATACACGTTTAAATCTGGAACTTTTAACCAAGTTTCTCCTTCTTTAATTTTTAAAAGTTTAATCTCATCCATGCTTTATATATAACTTTTTCATAATTAAATATGCTTGTTGCAGGGATTGATGAAGCAGGAAGAGGGCCATGCATTGGACCAATGGTAATCGCATGTATAGTTTTTGATCAAAACGATATTTTAAAACTTAAAAAGATAGGAGTAAAGGATTCAAAGCTTTTGACCCAGGCCAAAAGAGAAGAATTAGTTCCTAAAATTCTAACTCTTGCTAAAGAATATTATATTGTTAAAATATCTCCAAAAGAAATTGATGAAAAGAAAGTATCTTTAAACGAACTCGAGGCCATTAAAATTGCGGAGATTTTGAAGAAAATTGATAAAAAAGTACAAAAAGTAACTATTGATGCTCCAGACCCGGATGAAGAGAACTTTTCAAGAAGGATAATGAAACATTTTAATTTTTCCGGAATCATAGTCGCAAGACATAAAGCAGACGTACGTTATCCTGAAGTCTCAGCAGCATCGATTTTAGCAAAAGTGAAAAGAGATGAAGAAATACAAGCCATTAAAGAATCAATAAAATACGATTTTGGAAGCGGTTACCCTTCGGACCCAAGAACTATAAAGTTTCTAGAGTCTTTAAAAGGAAATTATCCGGAATACGTAAGAGAATCTTGGTCAACTATTTCCAAATTAAATTCTAAGCAAAAAAAGCTATCTGATTTTATTTAAAATATCTTCTAAAATTTCTTCTAAACTTGGAGGTTGTTCATCTTCAGAGAAGATTTTTTTAATTATCGATTTACCTGTATCCGCCTGCAAAACTGCTAATCCAGTATAGAACGCCCCCTCATACTTTTTTTCTATCTCTCCAATAAGAATTAAGTAGTCTGAAGAAATACTTTGTTTTAATAATGCTAAGCAATCAAACAAATCCGATGCTTTTTTAACCCTTACTTGCGCGTTGGCTACATTTTCGACCAATAAATTCGCAAGATTTTTTGCAAAATCAGCATTGTAAATTACGATCGTAAACAGCATAATAAAAAAAAAGAAAAAGGATTTTATATATTTTACTTTAGTCCATCATTTCTCCTCCACCCATCCCCTCTCCTTTTGGTCCTACAGGCGGAGTTTTCTCCCTGCTTGCAGCTATAACGTCATCGATCTTTAAAATCATCTCCGCAGCTTCTGCCGCGCTTGCAATCGCTTGTTTTTTAACTTTCATTGGTTCAAGAACGTTGTTTTCTTTCATATTTTCGATTTTTGCATGGAATACATGGATTCCCATGTATTTGTTACCTTTGGCATGTTGTGCTCTTAGTTTCACTAACGTGTCTATTGGGTCCATTCCTGCGCTTTCAGCCAAGGTCCTAGGGATGATTTCTAAACTGTCTGCAAATGCTTCTATAGCTAATTGTTCTCTTCCACCAACTTCTTTCGCGTATTCTCTTAATTTCATTGCCAATTCAACTTCAACAGCACCTCCGCCAACCACTATTTTACCCATCTCAACTGCAGAGGAAACTGCTCCAATTGCATCTTCAACCGCTCTTTCAGCTTCAGCAACGACATGCTCTGTCCCTCCTCTTATTAATATTGTGACTGCTTTTGGATTTTCACATTCTCTAACAAAAGTCATCGTTTCTCCTGCAATTTTTAATTCTTCAACAATGCCTGCTTTTCCCAAATCTTTAGACTCCAAGTCTTTAATGTTCGTAACTATATTCCCCCCAGTAGCTCTTGCAAGTTTATCCAGATCCGATTTCTTAACCCTTCTAACAGCATAAATTCCTTTTTTAGCTAAGTAATGTTGGGCCAAATCATCAATTCCTTTTTGGCAGAAAACGACATTAGCACCAGTTTTTGCTATTCTTTCTACCATGCCCTCCAATATTTTTTCCTCTTGATCTAAGAATTGTTGTAATTGTTCAGGAGAGCTAATGTTTATTCTTGCATCAGTTTCCGTTTTCTCTATTTCCAAAGCACAGTCGAGTAACGCGATTTTCGCATTTTCAACTTTTTTAGGCATTCCGGAGTGTACTCTTTCTTTATCGATTACTATTCCGTTTATAAGCTCTGAGTCATCTAAGCTTCCTCCTTGTTTTTTCTCTATTTTTATATAATCTTCATTAATTACCCATCCACCATCCACTTTTTCAGCAACTCTTTGAATAGCATCTACGACAATTTGTGCAAGCTTCTCTTTTGAAGTTCCTGTAGTTCCTTTTGAAGCCATGGTTGTTTTAGCAACCTCAAGCAAATTTTTTGTATCTTTTATATCTACTGGTTCAGCAATTTTTGGAAGCTCTTCTTGAGCTTTCTCAGACGCCAATTTATACCCATTAATTAAAGTACTTGGATGGATATTTTGGTCTAAAAGATCTTCAGCTCTCCTTAAAAGCTCCCCAGCCATTACAACAGCAGAAGTTGTTCCGTCCCCCGTTTCTTCGTCTTGTGTTTTTGCAACCTCAACCATCATTTTTCCAACTGGATGTTCTATGTGCATTTCTTTAAGGATCGTTGCTCCATCGTTTGTTATCGTTACATCTCCGAGTTCATCCACTAACATTTTATCCATTCCTTTTGGCCCCAAGGTTGACCTTACTGCTTCAGCAACAGCTTTTGCTACTGCAATATTCATTTTTTGAGCAGTTTTACCCAAAAGTCTTGAAGTTTTTTCAGGTAAGATAATTACAGGTTGTGCTCCCATCTGATCGTTCATTAAACCACCTCTTGAATATTTAATTAAAAATAATATAGCACGTTAAAAATCTTAGAAAAATTGCAAAATTTGCACCCAGCATTTCTAAGATATTTATATAATTTATATATTCACTATCGGATTTTTAAGCTTTTCTTTATTTTACCTTTGCCAAATTTGTTAGTAAATACTAGTTTTTAAGACTTAATCCATGATTTAAACAGCAATCCGAGGGGAAATGTATGCAGGCTAAAAAGGTTGAAGAATCTAAAGAGGAACGTAAAATAAGAGAGTGGGCACGCAGAAAAGCCAAATTTCAAAAATTTGCATATGATTTGGAGGAGAGAATTTGGGTGCTCAACCAGACTGGAATTGCGCTGGAAGAATGGTTACGTGAAGAAGGAGCACGTGCGGATGAAGGTTTTAGGAAAATAGTTGAGAGAAGAATACAGGAGAACAAAGCTGAAAAAGAGCTTTTAGAGAAAGTAGCTAGGCATTTTCTAACTAGATATAGAGCAGCCTGGAAGGACCCTCAAACCTGGAAAGAGGTTGAAGAAGCGGCGAAAAAATTTGAGGATTTAATTCGTCAAAAATCATTATATGAATACCGCGAGGAAGAAGGAAAGCGCATTTTAGGAATATTGGAAAAAATCCAAAAGACTGCTGAGGTTGGGAGATTAGCCGATACCAAAAGGATAGAAATGATAAGGGAAAAAGCAAGGCGGGAATGGGAAGAACTAAGCCAAAAAAGAATGGAAGAAGAAAGATTGGCAGCGGAAGCAAAAGAAAAATCTATAAAAACGCGTCTTATGAGAGGGTTATCGCACATAGGATCTGTTTCCAAGGAGAGACAAGGTATTACAACACGTCTTGGACGTGTTCTTATTGGTTTTAGTGCAGCAGGTCAGCTTTTCAAGGGTCGAAGAAAAAGAATTTAAGCTTTATATTTAGCACAATATTTTTGATAAAGAAAGATATTTAACTTGTCGAAGACTGCCAAATAAGAAAGTAAAGATTTTTCGAGGAAATTATCTACTTATTCAAGAGCTCATAAGTGCGTAGCAGAATAAAGCAATTTTAAAAACAAATATGCCCAAAATTCCTCCTACAAAAAAACTAATTATGTAAGGAGTCATCGAAGTTAGGAGAAACGTATCTGGAGGGAAACATGTGTGCCCAGGATATAAGCAATGATGGATATCAAAGAAAAACATAAAAAGCATTCCAAGAGCTCCACCAGTCATAAACAATACAAAATCACCGTAAAGTTCTTTTATACTTATTTTTCTTTTCCAAAATAATATAGCCTTCAAATGGAATCACTCAATTTTCCATATTTTTATTTTTACTTTTTTCCCTCCAACATCAAATTCAAACCCATCATTTTCCCCATATTCCAATTCGACAGTATTCGTTTTATTCTTTAATTCCTCTTCTTCAAAGCCTCCCACGTTTATTTTTAATTTTATCTTGTCTTGTGGAACCAAACCCATGTTTTTCCTTGCTTGTTGAACTCTCCTAATAATCTCTCTTGTAAACCCTTTCTTTAATAAACTTTCATTAATTTCTTTATCCAAATAAACCTTCACTCCTTTTTCCTCTACGACAACATATTTCTCTAATTCTTTCGGTTCTTCATTAAACAATACTTCTTCAACATTACACTGTCTTTTTAAAATTTCTTCAAAATTACTTAAATCCACCTCGCACACAACGTACATTCTTCTTAAAGGTTGCCTAATGTTCATTTTAATTATGTTTCTTGCAGCTAAACAATTCTCTAAAGCTTGAAATGCAATTTCAAATTTTTCTTCTAAATTTTCATCAATTTCCCCAACTTTAGGAAACTCTTCAAAATGAATACTTTCTTTTTCTTTGAAAAGTTCTAAATAGTATTTTTCTGAAAGTATAGGTAAAATTGGAGCATACAATTTTATCAAATTATTTAGAATGTATGTTAGGACTCCAGATACACAAGAATTTTCTTCTTTTATTCTTTCCCTTACTAGTTTTATATACTTCCTACTGAGCTCATTTACAGTGAATTCTAAGATGAGATTAACAGCTTTGGAATGTTCAAATTTTTCAGAATGTTCTTTTACTTTTTCAATTAAACTATGGAATTTTGAAATAATCCATTTATCTTCAAGCTTCAAATCTTTACCTAATTTTTCCTTTGAGCAATAAGTCTTGTAGAACTTGAAAATATTTTCAAAAACAACCAAATCTTTATTCAAATCATCTATCTTTTCCCAATCCAAGTTAAAATCAACGCTGGAATCCATGCTTAAAAGGTAAAGTCTTAGTAAATCAATTGGATATTCTTTAGCAAATTCATAAGGAGTTACCCCTCCTTTAGACTTGGAAAGCTTTGATTTCCCATGTTCTTCCAAAACAAAACCGTGCCAAACAATATTACG
Organism: archaeon; assembly: GCA_038874115.1. Taxonomy (GTDB): domain Archaea; phylum B1Sed10-29; class B1Sed10-29; order B1Sed10-29; family JAVZDC01; genus JAVZDC01. The sequence continues at coordinate 194,177 of JAVZDC010000001.1, read as the reverse complement.
CCATAATGTTTCATCAAAAACTATTATGGAGGCCAAATGTACTGAATTCCACCACCCTCTTATCTGATCAGCCCCTTCTATCACCAAATCCACAGGTTTCAATCTTTCGAAATCTTCTTTGTTTTGAACATAATTTAAAGAAGCCCAAGGCGCTGCGGCAGAGTCCATCCATACATCCAAAACATCAGGTATTCTTTTCATTTTTCCTCCGCAAGAGCATTCGAAAACTATTTCATCTATTTTTGGTTTATGATACTCCTCCAACTTTTCAGGAAGTTCCTCAGCTTTACTAATTACTTTTATGTTCCCACAATTTTCACATTCCCAAATTGGAGCAGGTGTACCCCAATATCTTTGTCTAGTAATCGGCCAATCTCCTATGTTATTTAACCAATCTTCAAATCTTTTTCCGGCCCATTTTGGAACCCAATTTATTTTTTTCGCTTCTTCTAAAACTTTTTCTTTTATAGAAGTTATCCTAAGGAACCATTGAGGAATACATACAAAAAGTAGAGGACTTTCACATCTCCAACACATCGGGTATTCATGAGAAACAGTTTCAACATGGACAAGCATCCCTCTTTTATCCAATTCTTCAATTATTTCAGAATCACAACTTTTTACATATCTTCCAGCCCATTTACCCACAGTTTCATCATAAGTTCCATCCAACTTAACAGGACACAAAATTTTAATCCCGTTCTCTTTCCCAACCTCATAATCTTCAAGCCCATGTCCGGGAGCACAATGTACAAGACCTGTACCTTTTTCCAAGGTGACGTATTGTCTTGATCCAACAACTTTGGCCTTTACATTTTTTTGAACCTCTAAATCTTTAAACAAGCTTTCATATTCGAGCCCAACTAATTTTTCTCCTTTCATAACCTCCAAAATCTTCCATTCTTTTCCAAATTTTCTACTCAAACCTTCCAAAAGCTCTTCAGCCATTATCCAAACTTCCCCGTCCACCTCTACTTTAGCATAATCAAAATCAGGATGAACCATTATTCCCGTATTCGCAGGTAAAGTCCAAGGAGTTGTTGTCCACACTATGAAAAACTCATTATCTTTTAATCTAAATTTCACATAGATTGAATTCTCGGTAACAGTTTTGTATACTATTTCATTGTATGCAACAACAGTTTCACATCTTGGGCAAACATGAACGGGATAAAGCCCTTTATATAGAAGTCCTTTTTCATGGGCTTTTTTTATTATCAACCAAACATTTTCTATATATTCTTTGGATAAAGTTAAGTATGGATTATCCCAACCCATCCAAACTCCAACATATTTAAAATCAGAACTCATCGTACCTATGTTATTGGTAGCATAATGTTTACATTTCTCAATAAACTTTTCAACGCCATATTTTTCAATTTCTTTTTTGTTTTTCAACCCAAGCTCTTTTTCTACTCTCAATTCAATCGGAACTCCGTGACAATCATATCCTGGTTGGGCATGAACGTCAAACCCTTGCATTCTAAAGAATCTTATATAGTAGTCTTTCAAAATTTTGTTCAAAGCAGTACCTATATGAATCGCTCCACTTGCATATGGTGGGCCATCCAAGAAATAGAATTTTTTTCTTCCTTTATTTAACTTTAAAGCTTTTTCCGGAATTCCATATTCTTTCCAATATTTTCTTATTTCTTCAGCATTCATTTTATTCCCTCGATTTTATGCATACTAACCAAATCATCTTCAAATGGCTTTAGCTCAGGAGGTATTTTTACATCTTTTATGCTTTGGTTTAAAGGTATATTTTTTTCTTTCTTAGCTTTCCATACTTGCGAATTAAATTCTATCAATTTTTCCGTAACTCCCAAACTTTTCATGTTTTCAAACACAGGGAAAGTTTCAGAATGTACGCTTCTACCGTAGAGTTGTCTGTAGATGTAATCAGTAAAGAATGGAGAGATTGGGGCTAAAAGTTTTAATATTGTTTTAAGGCATGTATGTAAAGTGTACGCAGCAGAAGGATCTTTTTTATAAGCCCTAGCTTTTGACATTTCTAAATAATGTGGTGCATAAACAGACCAAATAAAGTTTTTAATCGAATTAGCAACCGTAAAGAAATCAAACTTTTCATAACTTTCCAAACATTTTCCTAAAAGAGCATCAAGCTCGCTTAATATCCATTGATCTGTTGGTTTTAAGTCTCCAGGTTTCTGAATATCCTCAAAGTTTGAAGTGTATTTGGCTATGTTGTATATTTTAATGATAGTTTTCACCGCACCAGCAATTCTTTCCTCAGAAATTCTAAAGTCTTCCCCAGGTTTTGTTTCTCCGCAAATCCACAATCTTATTGCATCAGCTCCATATTTATCTATTAAATATTTTGGATCAATTACGTTTCCCAAACTCTTTGACATTTTTCTTCCGCTAACATCTAACCCAATCCCATGAACTAATACTTTCTTAAAAGGTCTTTTTCCAAGACAGAGGTAACTTTTTAATAAAGTATAATAAAGCCAAGTCCTAATAATGTCTCTTCCCTGGATTCTGACACAATTTTCAAAATTCTTGTTAAAGAATTCATCATCCCGTAAATACAAACTTACGAATAAATTGGAAATACTGGAATCCATCCAAGTATCAAATACTCTTTGGTCTCCAATGAATTCTGTGCTTCCGCATTCACATTTTTCCACTGGGCATTTTTCCTTCCAAGGTCTGTAGTATTTTCCAGGTTGTGGCACTATCGCCTTGCCGCATTTTTTACAATACCAAAGAGGAATTTCAGTATGGTAATATCTATCCCTGCTGATCGCCCAGTCTATACTTAAAGAATCTATCCAATTCAATAAAGATTGTTTATGTGTTTTTGTATAAATCTCCATTTCTTCAACTTTCTTTTTCAATTCTTCCTTAAACTCTAGTTGTTTCAAATAAAGAGCCTTTGTTAATATTATCTCGATTGGTGTTTTTGACCTCTCGCAAATTGGACTTCTACTAATAATTTCTTCTTGTTTTTCCAAGGCCCCAATTTCCTTTAAATCTTTTATTATTGCTTCCCTAGCCTCCTCTACAGTTTTTCCCGCATATTTTCCAGCAAAGTTAGTCATTCTTCCTTCTTCATTTATCGCAGGGATTGGTTTTAACTGAAGTTCTCTAAATATTTGAACATCAGTTAAGTCTCCATAAGAACACATCATTACTATTCCCGTACCAAAACTTGAATCAACAACCTTATGGGCTTTTATTTCAACCTCTCTTCCATATATCGGAATTATCGCATGTTTTCCAATTAAATGTTTATATCTGTCATCATCAGGATGTACGAGCACTACCCCGCAGGCACACAATAATTCAGGTCTTGTTGTTGCGATTAAAATCTTTTCCCCAGTCTCTTTTATTTTCCAAGCGATGTAATTCAAAATATTCTTCTTTTCTTCATAATATATTTCAGCTTCAGCGATAGTCGTTCCACAGGCAGGGCAATAAAATGAAGGCCTATTATCTTCGTAGATCAAATTTTTATTCCAAAGATCAATAAACAGAGCCTGACTTATTCTTCTATATTCTGGCGAGTCAGTTTCATAAATATCTTCAAAATTAGCTGAAAGACCCATTCTTTTAGCAATCTCAATAATATCCTTACTTATTTTATCTATTTCTTCTTTGCATACTTTCAGAAATTCTTCCCGATCCCATTCTTTCAATGGTTTTCCAGTTTTCTTTTCAACTACTTTTTCAATGTTTATTCCGTTTCTATCCAACCCGAAAGGAAATAAAACGTCGTACCCAAGCATCCTTTGAGCTCTAGCATAAACATCTATGTATCCACTGTAAGCACAAACAGCTCCTATATGCCACCCTCCAGAAGGATATGGGGGAGGAGTATCTATGATACAAACTCTCTTTGCACTCTTTTTATCAAATTTATACAGTCTTTCTTTTTCCCAAAGAGCAGCAATTTCCAATTCTTTCTTAATATCCCAAGTATGATCCATACTTCTCCTCAATATGATTTGGCTACATATACAACGTATTTAGCAGGTTTTCCGCAAACAATGCAATTCCCTTCAGCTTTTTCTTCTTCAAGTAATGTTCCTCTAACTTCAGCCCCGCCAGTCTCTGCTTTAAGTATATCTGCGCAATTTTCCCCATCCATGTTTACTGAGCAAAACATAACTCTTCCAATCCCTCCATTCTTTATTTTTTCTTTAAGTTCTTCAAGGGATTTAGCTTCAAACAACCTGCTTTTAAATTTCTCCTCAGCCCTTTTCCTCAAAATTTCCAAAGAATCTTTTTCCACAAATTCCAAATACTTTTCGATTTCTGAACTTTTAATTTTTTCTTTTTTAAATAAATCCCTCCTAAATACTGTGAGAGAATCCTCAGCCACTTCTTTAGCCCCAATTTCTATCCTAACTGATGTTCCTCTCGTTTCCCAATAATAAAACTTTTCACCAGGCTGTTTTTCACTCAAATCAAGAACAACCCTGTATTTTTCTTTTAACTTAGTTTCTAACTCCCTACATTTTTCCAAAACTTTTTCATTTTCTTTTCCAAGAATAGGTATTATAACTACTTGCGTTGGAGCTAATTCAAAAGGAAAAACAAGTCCTCGATCATCCCCGTGAATAGATATCAAAGCAGCAAATATTCTTGAAATTCCAGGCCCATAACAAGTTTGCCAAGCATACTCTTTCTCATCGTTTTTATTTAAAAATTGCACGTTAAATGCTTTTGCGAATCTTTGCCCTAAGAAGTGAGTAGAAGGAAGTTGGAACACGTATCCATCAGATAATAACGTGTCTGTTCCAAAAGTATATTCAGCTCCAGCAAATTTATCCCATTCCGGCCTTCTAAAAAATAAGAAAGGTATCCCAAGCTTTTCGTACAATACCTTTCGCGTAGTTTCCATATCTTCAAAAACTTGTCTTTCAGCCTCTTCTTTTGTAGCAAATGCACAATGAGCTTCAATCCAATAAAATTCTCGATCTCTAATTAAAGGTTTTGTCGCCTTTGTCTCATATCTCCAGACTTGACAACTTTGGTATACTTTTAGTGGCATATCTTTCCAAGATCTTATCCAAAAAGAAAACATTCTATACATTGCAGTTTCGCTAGTTGGCCTTAAAGCATATTTGGTTGTAAACTTAGTATCCGCTCCTTGTGTCACCCAAAAAACTCCAGGTTTAAACCCTTCTGCATGCTTTTTCTCAATTTCAAAATTGTCTTCAGGGATTAAAGCTGGAAATCTTGTTGGCAAATGTCCTTTTTTCTCTAATTCTTCTTCGTAAATTCTATAAATTATCTTTTCAGTAATCGCTGCATTGGGTTGATGCACTATAAAACCTTTTATATTGTATCTTTGATCGATAAGTTCAGCTTTTCGTAAAATTTCATTATACCATTCGCTGAAGTTTTTCTCTTTTTCCATAAAAAATCCTTCGTCTGCCATTAATTCCCACTCAAAGGTCCACGGTTGATATTAAAAAAAGACTAATTTAATATGGAGAAAAGTATTTAAAAAGATTATGTTATCAATTAAAAAGGAGATGATGTTTATTTTAGGAGGTGATGTAATTGAAAAAGATTTTATGGGGTCTGACTTTCTTGTTATTGGCGAGTTTATGCTTCGCTCAATCAAATATGGGAACCCCAGTTAACGGAGGAAGTGAAGAGATTGCATTAAAAATAAAGTCGATTCCTCTCGCTGCCTTTGGAATTGCTGTAAACCCAGATGACAAACTAGATTTTTATGCAGTAAGAGTTATTGGAGCAAAAGTAGGTTTGGCAACTGGAGAAGCAAAACTTGGTGTGATCTTTTTGGACGAGAAAAAATACTTTTTGAAAAATGTAGAGTATTCTAACCTTACATTTACTGCAGAAATCTATGATAAACAAACAGGTTCCGCAGTTGGTTCGTTTTTAGTTTCAAGATTTGAGAAGAACTTTGCAGTCTTTTGGGTCGGCGAATTAACTTTAAACGGAAAAGAATACTACTTGTACTTGTATAAATTCCATGTTCCGCTAAAGATATACGACCCAGAACTAACTGCTTTCAAGTATTGTGAAAATAGCACCTCAGTGGAATGCGAAACCTTAAAATCTATCGCCCCACAGCACAACATAAAAGCTTTTTGTGAAGAAAACAAAGATGACGTTAGATGCAAGGCGGTTGTAGCTGCATACTGTCTTACAAATCTAGAAGATGAATCATGCAAGGCAAGACTGAAAGAATACTGCATCAAGTTTAAGAACGATACTAAGCTCTGCGGAGAACTTCCAAGTCCGCAGCCAGTTAAAGAAGAGCAATGCATATCTCAATGTAAGAATGAATGCAAAGGAGGCAATTTAACAACTACAAAACAGTTTGCATGCCTTGCTTATTGTAAATCAAAATGCGTAGCAGGCCAGCCAGGTTCTACAGAAATCTCCATTCCTGACCTGCCAGTATCTAAAATATGGGGCAAGATAGGAGGCAAGATCAGAGACTGAAGCGGAGTGAGATAAATGAAAAACATTTACCTTTTAGCTGGTTTAGCAATTTTAGTCATAGCAGTTATCGGTATCTTTTTACTTATGCCTGCGAAACAACCTTTAACTCAACAATCGCAACAACAAGGCCCCAGCACACATGGCGCAAATCAGTCCCCTACGTTTTCTAGCGAACAAGAAGCTTTAGACTATTTAAGCTCGATTCTTGAAAATTCATCCACTCAAGAAGGAGAAAACATCCTCTCAAATATTTCCTAAAACCTTTTTTCTTCTTTTTCCACAAATCCCTTTTTTATCTTTTACATTTTTGAGAAGTAAAAAATAGATAAAAATTTTCCAAAAAATACCAAACTTAATAAAAAACAACACTATTTTTTTATCCTGGAGAGTATTCTTTTACCCATAATTTCCACAACTTCAGCTTCAGCCCCAGGAACTATTTTATCTTTTAAATCCTCTGGACATTCTATTTCATAAACTTCATAAGTTTGCATATCCATAACTTGTACTTTATCTCCCAAAGAAGCAACTATTTGTACGTTCTTTCTTTCAAGGATAGGTATTTCAATTTGCGCATCCGCAGGTTTCATCAATGTTTTTTTTCTGTTCGTAAACAAAGAAATAGCATCTACTCTGGCTTTTTCAGCCCCATGCTTTCCAGTTTTAGAAAGACTTATCTCCACTACTTTACATGGTTCTCCATCGATCAAAACAAGTTTGCCTTCTTTTAAATCTTTTATTATGCCATAAGTCACGTTCTCCATTTTAAATCACCCGTTATTTCTTTATAAGCAAATAGGATGCTATCAAACCAAGCAAGGTTGGCATCCATAACGTAATAATCCTATGTATTATAGTTACGGAGCCAGATATACTTAATGTTAATCCATTTGCCATATAAATTATTATCATTGTACTTTCAAAAACACCTAATCCCCCAGGCAACAAAGGAATTGCTGCAAGAAGGGATGCAAAGATCAAGGCATAAGCAATAACGAAAAAGTTAACGTTTAGATTAACTGCTTGAAATATTAACCACAGTTTGAATATATCCAAAAGCCAAAGCACGCATGAATAAAGGAGTCCACATACCCAAAGTTCTTTATTTTTTATTATTCTTTTAAATTCTTCTTGATACTTTTTTATATCCTTTCTCAATAAGTTTTTCGGATAGTTTTTCTTTAAAATTTTTGAAAATATTTTTAAGAAAAAGAAAACAATTCTTTCAGCAAATTTTTGTTTGTTTGATGCATGAATTGTGATTAATATTAAAGACACAGAAAACAAAAAGGACAATAAAACAGGGAGAATTATTAAATTAAATGGATCTTTTACAAGGTAATACGCAAGTATGGCACCGCATAAAAATGTAAAGACAAACCCATCAAAAACTCTTTCCCCAACAACACTTGCGAGGGCTTTTGTTCCACTCGAATCAGAGTGTTTTTTCAAAAAATAAGCTCGTGTAGGTTCTCCACCGAACCTTGAGCTAGGAGTTAAATTTGAAAAAGCAATCCCAGACATACTTATTAACAAAAGTTTTAAATTTGAAAAAGAGATTTTAGATTTTATAAGGATAAATCTCCATCTTAGAAAAAAAGTAAATATTGATGCTACTTCGAACAAACAAGCAGCGATTAAATATTTCAGTTCTATTTTGCTCCATACCTCGAGAACATTCCTTGCGTCAGAAATGAAAAATATTGCGCTAAAGACTACAATACTTGTTAAAATCATGTATACGATGGTTTTTCCATCCATACTTTTTTAAATAATCATCCCAATATAAAAATAATATATAAAAACTTAAATTAAACACGGTGGCTTGATGAATATTTCAGCAGGAGAAATTTTGGAAAAAGGAAGAAAGCTTTCGGAATTAGATCCGCATGAATTTTTTAAGAAATTAAAAGAGTTAAATTTTGTTGGTTTTATACGTCTTACAATAAAAGGAAAGTTTGGGTTTGAAGAAGCTACTTTGGTTCTGGATAAAGGAAGCTTAGTTGCTTGCGATTACGAATATTTTTATTTTAATAAAAGGTTTGTTGGAGAGCAAGCTTTAAATAGGTGTTTGAATGCATTTATAAGTAACTTTGGTACTTTGGATTCGTTTACTTTAACTTCATACCAACTTCAATTGATATTAACTTTAAATGGAGAGTGCGTGTTAAAGAAACCTTTGAAATGTGATGAACTAAGCTTTCCTCAAAGTTTTAATTATTCTTATGAGGAAGAATTATTGCCAAAAGAAGAAGAGGATAAAGAGAAACTTCAACTTTTGAAAAAGTTTGGGCTCGCATCTTTGAAAATTTAGTGAACTACTTATGTTGCAGAGAATTAGACGGTTTTTGAATATAAAGACAAAACAAGAGATTGAAAAGGAAAGAATGGAACTATTAAGACAATTGATTAGTCAAAACCATAAAAAAATATCTTCTAAAAAAGAGATATATAAAGATGTATCTGAAATGTTCAATTTTTTAAATATTTCGAAAGTTAATGGGCAGTTTGGTTTTATTGAAAAATTAAAAGAACAGTTCCCTCAGGTAAACTTTATATTAATAAAAGATAATAACAAATATGCGATATATTGCCAGGACAAAGCTACCAAAGAATTTTATGAAATACTTTCTTCTGGAGAGGTGAATTCTTTAGAAGCAAGATGCGCTTTAGAGAAAATAAATCTATATTCGAAACTTCTGAGTGATTAAATGGCACGGGTTATTGCTATAGCTTCCGGAAAAGGCGGGGTAGGAAAAACAATGCTTACTGCCAATCTAGGGTTTGCTTTAGCAAATTTCGATAAAAAAGTATTACTCGTGGATGCTGATTTGGACATGGCAAACTTAGAGCTTGTACTTGGAATGGAAGGACGACCCATAACCTTGCAAGATGTATTAAACGAAGAAGCGAAACTTGATGATGCTATTTATGATATAGCTCAAAACATAAAATTTGTCCCGGCAGGTATCGCGCCCAGTCAATATCGAAGAGTTGATCCGGAAAAATTGGTGAATATTTTGACTCAACTTGCAGTAAAGGCAGATTTTGTGCTTTTAGATTGTCCTGCAGGTATCGGACGTGATACGCAAGCTTGCCTTTCAGCAGGTAAAGAGGTTATTTTAGTCGTAACTCCAGAACACATGAGTTTGGCAGATGCGTATAAAACAAAAATTGTTGCTGAAAAACTTGGAAGCGAAGTGATCGGGGTAGTTGTTAATTTAATCAAAGGAGTAAAAAGAGAGTTAAAAGATAAAGAAATCACTTCTTTGCTTCAGGTTCCAATTTTAGGACATATAAAAGAAGAAGGTTTGGTAAGAGAAGCAACGTTGAGTGGAAAACCAATAGTTGCTCAAAACCCAACTCATCCGGTTTCTCAAGAAATATTTAAAATTGCGGCATATTTAACTGGCAGCCAGTATGCGCCAAAAGTTGAAAAAGAAAACATATTTAAAAAACTATTAAAATTATTTAAAAGGTGACAGAAAATGAGTCAAATTTCTAGACCGTTCGATTTGCTAAGCCAAGCGACGAACAAACCAATATTGGTGTTTTTGAAAGGAAACAAGCAAATTAGGGGAACTTTAGTTGCTTTCGATCAGCATTTAAATTTAGTTTTGCAAGACGCAGAGGAATTGGAAAACAATACGGTAAAAGTAAAACTTGGTTCCGCTTTAATTCGTGGAGACAATATTCTTTATCTTTCTCCTTAAGGTGATTACGTATGGCTCTTAGACCAGGACGAACTGTTAATAACTTGAAGACTCCAAAGCCAAAAAGAGCTTGGACTAGAACCGCAAAAAGAGTAGTAGAAAAAGCTTATATTGTAGGGGTGCCAGATACAAAAGTAAGACTTTTTGTGATGGGCGGGTTAAATCCAAGTCAAGGAGAAGTAAAATACATTTTAGCCCCTAAACTTGATGTTTTAATAAGAGATAATGCTCTTGAGGCTGCAAGACTTATTGCTAACAAGTATTTTGAAAGAGAATTTAAGAACCAAGACGAATATCATTTTAGAGTCTTAACATATCCTCATCAATGTTTAAGAGAACATAAGATGCTTACAGGAGCAGGTGCAGACAGACTTTCATCCGGAATGAGGCATGCTTTTGGAATTCCTACTGGAAGAGGAGTGAATGTAAAAAAAGATCAACCAATATTTGCAGTGATAACTTATCAAAAATATGAAAAATTAGCAAAAGAAGGATTGGAAAGGGCAGCTAAAAAACTTCCTGGAAAATGTTACGTTATGAGGGTGAAATAATGAATGTTTTAAAATATATTCAACAAAGTTTTCAAAAAGCATATAAAGAAATTACTCCAGAACAAAGAGAAAGGTTGATTCAATGGAGAAAAGAACCTACGATTGTTAGATGTGAGAAACCTTCAAACCCAGTACGTGCAAGAGCACTAGGTTACAAAGCAATTCAAGGAATCGTAGTTGTTCGAGTTAAAGTCAGGAGAGGTGGGCGCTTAAGACCTAGGCCTGAAGCTAGAAGAAGGCCAAGTAAGATGGGAGTAAATAAATACAAACCTCATTTATCTTTACAAGCGATCGCAGAGCAAAAAGCAGCGAGAAAATATAGAAATATGGAAGTTTTAAATTCGTATAACGTTGGAAAAGATGGTACTTATACTTATTATGAAGTCATTTTAGTGGATAGAAATCATCCAAGAATAGCTAGCGATCCCAACCTTTCTTGGATTTGCAATGTCCGTGGCAGAGCTTTTAGAGGATTGACCTCTGCTGGAAGAAAAGCAAGAGGTCTTATGAGACAAAGAGTTGGAAAACGAATTAAAAGAAAATCTTTTTAGTTCTTGGTGAAAGATGTTCTTTGATGCTCTTGTCCATTCTAAGGAGTGTGTAGAAAACGCGCCTAAATTTGGATATACACGTGCTTTTCTTGAGGAAAGCATTCTTTTATCAGATTTGAAAAAAGTTCAAGGAAAGATTAATTTCTTTCAACCAAAAAATATTGATGAATCAAAAAAAGCAGTTACTTTAAATGTAGATGTATTGCTTGATCCTTTTGATGAAAAAGGGACTTTCCTAAATAACGAAATACTAGCTGGAATGCGTAGGAAAGAAATTTGTCTTGGAATTTCTTTTTTAAAATTTTTAACAAAAATACCCATAGAACGGGCTAAGCTTTTAGAAGCTGGAAGAAAAGTAGTCTTTGATGCTTTAAAAAAAGAGGTAAATATTTTGTTTGTTTCAAATGCCTTCAATGTGTTGCAGATGCGTTCCCCAAGAGAGATTATTTGCTTTGGGATGCTATTCGGTTTAGAATACTCTCAAGCAAAATGGGCGATCTCTGAATGTCCAAGGTGGTTGATTGAAAGAAAATAAGTCTCGTTACATAGTGTTTCAAATAATTAAAGAGGAAGGAGTTGATTTTGAACCAAAAGAAATTGTTCAAGCGGTTCAAAAAACTCTTCTTGAGAATTTGGGAGTTTTTGGATATGCTGAAGCAAATATCAAAATTTTTGGGTATGATAATTCTAAAAAATATGGAATTTTGAAATGTAATTCAACTCATCTATATGATGTAATGGCAGCATTATCTTTTTTAAGCAACGTTAATAATAAAAACTCTGGAATTATTATTCTAAATGTTTCTGGTACTTTGAAGAAAGCAAGAGGTGGTATTAATGTATCCTGCCGCAGCATCCGCGTATGATCGCGCCATAACTGTTTTTAGTCCGGATGGAAGACTTTTTCAAGTGGAATATGCGAGAGAAGCTGTAAGAAGAGGAGCGACTTCGATTGGTTTAATTTACGATGCTGGAGTATTATTGGCTGCGGAAAAGACTTTGGAAAGCCCTTTAATAAAATTACAGTCTATGCAAAAGATTTTTAAAGTAGATGACCATCTTGGAATTGCAACTTCCGGTTTAGTCGCAGATGCACGTAGGTTAGTCGATTATGGAAGATATATCGCTCAAAGAGAAAAAATGATCTATAAACGACCGATTGACACGGAGTACTTAACAAAATCAATTTGCGATTTGGTTCAAGAATACACTCAATTTGGAGGAACAAGACCTTTTGGAGCAGCTTTACTGGTCGCAGGTGTGGATGGCGAAGGAAAGCATCTTTTTAAAACAGACCCAAGCGGAGGTTTTTATGAAACTTATGCTTGCGCCATAGGTTCTGGGGAGAGCGAAGTCGAAGCTTTCTTGGAGAAAAAATATAAAGAAAAACTTCCATATGATTCTGCCTTGGAATTAATTTTAAATTGTTTGTATTTAAAGAATAAACAACTATCAGGGGATAATGTTGATATTGCTGTAATAGATGAAAAAACAAAGAAAATAACTTTTTTAGAGAAAAATACTTTAGATAAAGAGATTCAAAAACTTAGAAAAAAATGAATTTCTATGGTGCCTTTAAATAAAACAGTACTTGCAAGATACATAAAAGGAGATTTGTGTTTCGAAATATTAGTAGACCCAAACGCAGCGTATGAGTTTAGAGAAAAAAAGAATCTCCCTTTGGATCAAGTTGTAGCAAGTTTTGATATTTACTCGAGTGTAAGAGAAGGGACAAAAGCAACTGCTGCAGATCTATCTAAAGTTTTTGGAACAACAGACCCGCAAAAAATAATATCGAGAATAATTATCGAGGGAGAAATTCAGATAACTACTGAACAAAAAAGAAAAATGATTGAGGAAAAAAGAAAGCAAATAATTTCAATTATAAGCAGGAATGCAATCGATGCACAAACAAAAACTCCTATTCCTCCTATGCGCATCGAGACCGCATTGGAACAAATAAAAGTAAAAATAGATCCTTTTAAACCAGCAGACGTTCAAGCCAAAGAAATACTAACCTCTTTGAAAAAGATTCTTCCAATAAAAATGGCTTCTTTCAAAATAGCAGTAAAAATTCCTGCTCAATACGCTTCCAAAGCATATAGTTTTATAAAGTCCCAAAGACCAATTAAAGAAGAATGGGGCAAAGATGGATCATTTTTCGCCCTTGTTGAAATACCGGCTGGAATGCAAGCCGATTTTTATGATAATTTAAATAGTTTAACTTCTGGAGAAAACGAGTGTAAAATTGTTGAAACAGTAGATTATTAACGTGTAGTTTTTATGAGAAGAGAATTTGTAGTTCCTGGAGAAGAAGTAGACCCAAGATTGAAAGAATATACCTATTCAGAAGGTGGAAAAGTATATTCTTCAATCTACGGTTTGCTTGTCGAAAAAGAAGGCCAAATAAGATTATCTCCTTTAAAACAAAAGTATATTCCAAAACAAAATGATATTGTTATCGGAATAATTAAAGAAGAAAAGTTCGGTGGCTATTACGTCGATATAAATTCTCCATATGAGGCGATCTTGGAAACTGAGAGAAAATATCCCGAAGGATCCATCATCATTGCCGTTGTTTCAGAAATAACTGAAGTTAAATCTGCAGTTTTAACGAGAGAGCGAAGTATTTCAGGGAATTTAATCGAAGTAAATCCAGCTAAAATCCCAAGAGTAATCGGGAAAAAGAATTCGATGATAAATCTTTTGAGAGAAAAAACCGGGTGTTCCATTTATGTTGGAGCTAATGGTAGAGTGTGTATTTCTGGCGAGAATTTGATTTTGGTTGAAAAAGCCATTCAAAAAATCAAGCAGGAAGCACACTTAGAAGGATTGACTGAAAAAATTATTGATTTTTTGGAAAAAGAGAAAGTAAATTTATCTAAAAAGTAGGTGTTTGTTATGGGTGGTTTGAAATCTGAAGTTCCTTTAATTCAGAATGGTAGAAGAGTGGATGGAAGAAGATTCGACGAATTAAGACCAATCAAAATGGAAGTTGGAGTGTTAAATAATGCGGATGGTTCAGCTTATGTGGAATGGGGAAAAAACAAAATTCTAGCCGCAGTGTATGGACCAAAAGAATGTTTGCCTCGTCATGAGCAAGATCCATATAAAGCAAAAATAAGGTACTCCTATTCTATGCTTTCCTTCTCAGTTTCTGAAAGGAAAAGGCCAGGTCCGGACAGAAGAAGTATAGAAATATCTAAAGTTTCAAGAGATGTTTTTGAAAAAGTAATCTTTTCAAATCAATTTCCAAAAACCGAAATACAGGTATATGTTGATATCTTGCAGGCAGATGCAGGAACACGATGTGCTGCGATAACAGCATCAAGTTTAGCTTTAGCAGATGCTGGGATTCCAATGCGTACTTTGGTTCCGGCTTGCACTGCGGGAAAAGTAGAAGGTCAATTGGTTTTAGATATTTGTTCAGAAGAAGATATTTATGGGCAAGCGGATTTTCCAATAGCTATCGATCCGCGAAATAAAAACATTCTACTCATGCAATTAGATGGAATTTTGACTTTAGATGAGTTTTTAAAACTAAAAGAATTGGCAATTTCTGGGGCAATGCAAGTATATGAAATGCAAAAGAAGGTATTGAAAGACAAATTTTTTGAATTAGGTGATTCTAATGGAAAAGTTTGAAAGTATACAACTTTTAAAAAATGATATCGTACGGCAAAATGTTCGCTTAGGTAAAAGATTAGACGATAGACCTTTTTTATCTTATCGTAAATTAGAAATAATTCCCGGATATATTCCAAAAGCTGAAGGAAGTTGTTTAGTTAAATTAGGAAATACGAAAGTATTGGCAGGAATTAAGCTTTCCATCGAGGAGCCGTTTCCAGATACACCGGCATCGGGCATGTTAATGGTTGGCGCTGAATTGGATCCAATTGCGTCAGAGTACTTTACAGCTGGGCCTCCGGACGAAAATTCAATCGAACTTGCAAGGGTTGTGGATCGTGGGATAAGGGAATCAAAATGTATCGATCTAGAAAAACTATGCATAGTTCCAGGAGAGAAAGTTTGGAACGTGTTTATTGACATTTATGTTTTAGATCACGACGGAAATTTATTTGATGCAAGTTCCGTTGCGGCTGTTAATGCTTTATACAATTGTTATTTTCCAGAAATTAAAGACGATAAAATAATCTATGAGAAACACACTGATCAAAAACTCCCCATGGTTGACATACCATGTTCTACAACATTTGTAAAAATTGAAAACTCGCTTTTGCTTGATCCGACTTTTGATGAAGAATGCACAGCAGACGCAAGGCTTACTATTACTACTACTAAGGATGGAAAACTATGCGCAATGCAGAAAGGAGGACCTGGTGATTTTACAGAGGAAGAATTAAAAACTATGCTCAACATATCTATAAGCAAAGGGGCAGAATTGAGATCTTTATTTAAGATTTAGGTGGTACGATGGCGACAAAACTTAAGTCCGCAAGCAGATTTGGGTCCAGGTACGGATCTTCTTTGAAAAAAATAGTGGCAAGTATCGAAGAGAAAAAATCAAGCCGCTATGTTTGTCCGAAATGTGAGAAAAAGGGAGTTAAACGAGTATCTTATGCAGTATGGGAATGTACAAAATGTGGTTATTTCTTTGCTGGAGGGGCTTGGTCTCCAAAGACAGAACTTGGAGAGCTTATTGAAAGAATTGTGGAAGGGAAAGAGAAATTAAATATAGAAGAATTAATTAAAAGTAAAGAAAAAACCTATGAAGAATCAAAAGAAAGTATAAAAGGTGAGTGATTTGGCTTGGGTTTGCATACTTTGCGGGAAAAGGACTCAAAATATTTCTCAAGTTAAATGCCCAAACTGTGGAGGAAAAATGCTTCTAAAGGAAAGGCCTCCAGTCGTTAGAAAAATAAAGACCGATTGAAGATGCTTTTAATTACAACTACTAGAAAAACATGCAAAAATACGCTGAAGTTCGCAAAATTTTTGAGTAATTGTTTCCCTTTATCGATATTTGAACCACGTGGAAAAAAAGGAGTTTTCGATCTTGTAGACCGTGCTAGATTAAAAGGGTGTACAAGAATAGCAATAATCTCTACAAAAAAAGGCAATCCTTATCTTGTTAGAATTATTAAAGTTCAGCTCGATAATTGGAACTATCTTGCAGAATTGATCGTTCACGGCTATAAATATATAGAAACCATTAAAAAGTTTGAAAATATTCAATTCATTGGACCCATGAAAGAAAATTTTTTAAAAATATTCGATCAAGAAAGTTTTGAAGAAGGGCCAAAATTTGATGCTACAGACACAGAAATAAAAATTATCGATGGGAAAAAAGAGGTTTTAAAACTAAAATATTCTTTGAGGTGGTTTGATGAAAGACAATAAAGAAATTGAGGAATCTCAGAGACAATTGCAGATTTTAGCCAGTCAAAGGCAATTTTTCCAACAAGAATTAAATCAGATCGATTTATCAATTAAGGAATTGAATAAAAGCACTGGAAAAGTATATAAATCGATAGGTACGTTTTTGCTCGAGGATTCTAAAGAAAACATTATCAAAGATCTTGAGGCACAAAAAAATGATTTATCTGCAAAGATCGACTTTTTGAAAAAACAAGAAGAAAAGATTGCGAAAAGATTGGCAGAGCAAGGTGACTAGTTGAATATAGAGATTCAGACGCATGAACCCGTAGACTTGGATGGATTGGCAAGTGCGATTCTATGCAAAAAAATCTTTGAAATATGCGGGCATAAAGTTTTTATTAATTTCGAAAAACCTTCCAGCGAGGTTGAAAAATTATCCAAAATATACTCTATTTCTTTCAATTCTTGCCCAAAACCAGATCTTTATCTTGTTTTAGATACAAACGCTTTGGATTTTGAAAAATTATCTTTGAAAGCACCTGTTTTACTGATAGACCATCATCAACCAAAAAAACTTCCGAAAGGAGTAGATTCTTTTATAAAAAGTGAGAGTACCTCCACTGTAGAAGTTCTTTTAGATTTTTTTGGAAAAGATGTTGTTTTTGAATTTTTAGACGAAAAACTTGCTCGTATTTGCGCAGCAGCCATAGTATTTGATTCTGCTTTTTTCTACGCGGCAAAAAACTCAACCTTTGAAAACTTATTGTTTTTTTTGAGAAAGACGAGTTTTGAAGAAGTTTTGAAGCTTTTGGAAAAGAAGTATACAGAGCCCGAGATAAAAGCAATAATTGCCGCTTTTTCCAGAATTTCATACAAAAAAATTGAAGATTATGTTGTTGCTTGGACTTATGTTGGAAGTTTCGAATCAAGCGTATTGGAGAAAATGCGCGATTTATTTGATATCTCTTTAGTTTTTAACAAAAAAGCAAAAAGAGTACAAGGGAGAGTTGCGAATAGGTTAATCCGACAAGGTTTTAATCTAGCAAAAATATTTGCCAAGTTCGGTGGTGGGGGGCACCCTGGTGCCGCAGGGGTTAAAACTTCGGATTTCGATAAAATTTTAGAAGCGGTTTTAAATAGAAGTAATTTTTCGAAAATTAGAAAAGATTTTTAAAGTTTTGATTTAAATTATATTTAAGGGTGATAATATGTACAAACTTACGGATATCTATCAAAAACCGATCTATTCGGAATCCAGTACTTTTTTAGGAATTGCAAAAGAAGTTTTAATTGACACAAAAGATGGTAAAATAAAATACATAACAACAGAAGATTTAAGTGCTTTTAAAGGAATGCCTAAGGAAGATTTAAGGAAAGCTTTAAAAGAGCATTTGTTTAGTTTTGAAAGAGTAGTTGCGATAGATGATATAATTATTTTGAGGTGACTGGAATGAACGTAGTTACGGGAAAATCTCTAATCGGAAAAACTGTGGTCTCCACCACCGGGATGGATCTTGGCGTTGTTGAAGATCTTGATTTTGAACTTGGAGGAGCAATATCTGCTTTACTTGTACGAGTCGACCAAGTTTCAAGAGATTTGGAAAATTATGTCGAAGACGATCTATTAAGAATTCCTTTCGAAAATGTGAGAGCGGTAGGGAAATATATCGTAGTAAATTTTCCAAAATAAGCAGGTTAACATTTGATCACCCTTTTTTAATTTGAAGCATCAAACGTTCATGCAAACCGAAAGCTTTATATATCCCCTCCACATAAAATAAAATATCTACTTTTTTGGAGAGGATAGTTTCCTTCCTCTTTTTGGCCCGGTGGACCTTCCTTTCTCCTCTCCTCCCTCATTTTTTACAAAAGTTTTTTATTGCAGAATGTTCAATATTTAAGGTATGGATGACTTTTTAGTTAAAATTGCAGGAGAAATAGCTTTGTCCAATAATCCAGGAGCATGTATGAAAAAATGGAGAGAAATTTTTGGAATAAATCAAATTGAATTAGCGAAATATTTGAATATAAGTCCAAGTACGATTTCCGATTACGAGGGAAATCGTAGAAAGAGTCCAGGAATATCCGTTATAAAAAGATTTGTAAATGCTTTGATTCAAATAGATATGCAGCATGGAGGGTGGGTAGTTAAAAAATTTGCAGGAGAAAAGACAAGCGATATTTTCACCGCTTTAGAATTTTCAAAGCCGTGTACAATTTCTTCTTTTTGTTCAACAATACGCGCAGATTTATTGACTTTAAAGGAGGAGAGTTCGAGCAGACTTTTATACGGATTTACTTTAGTAGATTCAATAAAAGCAATATTAGATTTACCTGCTGACGACTTCATAAAAATATATGGTTCCACAACAGAACGGGCATTACTTTTTACAAATGTGACATTGGGGCGAAGCCCGATGATTGCGATTAGAATTACAAAGCTAAAACCTGCGTTAGTTATCTTTCACAATATTTCAAACGTAGATAAATTGGCGATAAAAATAGCCGAAACATTAAGAATTCCATTAGGGGTAACTTTTCTCCCGATTGAAGAAATTCAAAAAAGAATAAAGGAGGAATATTTATGAGAAATCTAAGGTTTACAAAAAAATATGTAATTAACGATAGCATTGAGCAAAGTTCAAAGAAAGAAACCACGGAACATTCAACTCCAGAAAATTGGGAAATCGCTTGTGATATAATTTTTGAAGAACAAAGAAAATTACAACGGAAACTTACTTGGAATGAAGCAAAAATCGCATTGGAAGATAAGGTCCCGAACGTAACAGAGATTTTACTTCATTTATCAGCTCGTGAGTTGATAGAAAAATAATCAAGTATATTCTCGAATAATCATTTCCAATTCTTTTTCCGAATTTTTAAAATCATCTAATATTTTGATTTCTGCTGGAATATATTTACGCAACTCATCGGAAATCTTACTTTCGCAAATAATTATCGTTTTCTTTGGTTTTATCGCATTTTTCAAAATTACCAATTCCTTTAAGTTTTCCAGATTCATTTCTTTTTTAATACTCACCAAAATTAGCGGAGTTTTTAGCAAGCTTAAAAGGTGAGCACTAATATCTTTAAGCATAGCGTCAGATAAAAATTCATACATGTAAAGTTTTCTTTGAAGTTCAATGTCAAAAGCATACATGGATTTATTTAAATCTCTGAAGATGATTAGATCCACTACAAAAGGGTTTGCAGTATTTTGGAGAGGAATATAAAATACTGGTTTAAACCACATTGAAAAAGCTCTTCCAAAACAATCTTTTAATAAAATATTTGGTCCTGATATTGTCGGGTTAAAAGTTAATTTGTCTATTTTTTTAAACGCATCATCAATTTGTATTTTTACGTCTCTTGGTCTAAAAGCTTGAATGATTTTAAAAATCGTATTTATTTCAAATTCTTTTTCAGATGTATTTGATATCTTTCTCAAATCACAAATATATTCTAATTCTCCAGAGTGCATCTTTAATTCAACGTTCACACCGTCACCGTCGTTGTTATATTTAATATTTTCAAATATAAAAACCTTTCGTGATTTAGAGTAACATTTATAGCCTTTAACTCCGTAATAATTAAAATATGAAAAATTTGAAAATATTTTCTATATTCCTTTTCATGCTTTTTTCCGGGATTTGTGTAGAGATTCCTGTGAATTCAGATGCTTTTTGTCCAAGTAGTGGAGAAGATACATATTTCATCAACACAAACGTGACTTTGAACTGTACTGAGCCAGTCTTTTCAAATGCTTCCCCAATTTTTGTTTTAAATTCATCCGGACTTATATTTGATTGCAATTATACTTTCATATTTGGAAATGGTTCAAATCTAGGCTTACTAATAGAAGGTAAAAACAACATTTCTTTTTTAAATTGTAATTTTCAAAACTTTTCTACCGCTATAAATATTTCTAATTCGGGAAATGAAGTACCGATATCTAGTGTAAACAATAATTTTACAAATAGCTCTTATGGAATACTTGCCATTAATGCAGTGCTTAATATTTCTTCAAATGCGTTCGAAAATTTATCGTACGGAATATTTTCTGAATCCAATGGACGAGTAGAAGCGTACTTAAATATTTTTAATCATGTTTCTAAACCCGTGTTCCTCAAAAACTTGGAAAATTTCACTTTTTTACATAATTCCATTAGTCTTGCAGAATTTGGGTTTTATATTGAAAATGCAACGAATGGTTCCATCATTGAGAACATAGTATCAAATTCTACAATTGGTATATTTGTTAATCAAACTTCTGAAATAAATTTGCTTAGATGTTCTATTTATAATAGCAGCGCAGCAGACATTTTTTTAATAGATGTTACTTTTTTCAATCTTTCTGCTTTAATCGGAATCGATAAATATTATGCGGTACTAAAAACTTGGAAGTCAGAACCTTCCAGTATTCTTTTAAAAGCATTGAACCCTTCGAGTTTAACTCCGCCTCAAAATTATTTTTTAATTTCGAATCAAGCTTTGTTGTATCTTAATTTTTCTTCAAACGCTCAATATTTGCCTTTAGCTCTCGGGATTGGGCTTCCAAATCAATCAACATGGCCATATACTAGTTTTTCCCAGGTAGTTTTTTCTAAATACAACAACACTTGGTATATGGATTATTCTTCTTTTGCGAACTCAAAAGAATCCTTTCAAGAAGTTGGACCAAATAACTTACCCTTTAATTTTATACAATTAAACATTACAGTGCATGAAAACGGTTCTTTATATGGTTTGATTGGAGAAATCAATTATTCTTTAAATTATATTGGTTCTGTATACTTCAATAAAACTTCTCTTTTCTTAAATGTTTCAAATATTTCGCAAAATGGGATTCAAGCACCAAATACAAACTTCTCGTACAGAGTATACTATCCGAACTCTACACTTTTAGATGAAAATACATCGGCTTTAATTTCTCAAAAATATGAAATAAGATCACAATCCTGGCCGAGTGGAATATATGTTTTAAAACTTTCTTATGAAAATACTTACACGAATGTGAGTTCTAGTTTTAACTTGAACGATTTTTTAAACATTAGCGCAAATACTTCTTATGTATCTTTGACAAAAGGATCTACTTTTACAGTGATTGTTTGGAGTAAGTATGGACAGAAATCTGTTACTCCAACTTATACTTTCAATAATGGCGTTTGTTATTTAGTATCTGCGAATGAATCAGAGCATTCTTACACGTATAATTGTATTCCTCAGGTAGCGGGGACTTTATTACTCACTTTTTCAGCAACCACAGATGATTGTACGGTTTCAGGCCCAATTGTTTGTAAAATGTCTCAAGTCTCAAACAGCACAACGATTGCAGTTATTTCAAATGAGCAACAGCAACAAAGTAACGGCGGAGGGGGAACAAACCAGTCTGGAAATGCATCTCAAAACCAAACAAAAATAATCTCTGGACAGAAAGGAGAGATAAAGAACATTACTTTGGAAAACAAAACAGTATTTTTGTTTGAATTTTGGTTTAACTCCTCTGGAAATGTTTCATTCCAATATACCGAATCGTTCCAGAAACCACAATCGATTATTGCACCAAATAATTCAGTTTATTTGTTTTTTGACATTCAAATAACGAACTCATCCATTTTAAGTAATTTATCCTTGCAATTTAACGTCTCAAAGTCCTGGCTTTCTCAAAGAAATGCTTCTTGGCAAGATATAATTTTATTGAAGTATTTCAATAACTCTTGGTACGACATCCCGATTGAGAAGATAGGGGAAAATGATATTTTTTATACTTTTAAAGCAAGGTTATCTAATTTCTCTTGGTTTGCAATCGCTTTGCAAAATTATTCCGCAAATATTCAAGGTAATAAAACTTCCGAAGGACAAAATAATGTTACAAGTCAAAATCAAACTTCTTTTCAGGAAAGTGTACTTGATGAAAAAATAATCCTGATTCTTTGTATTGTTCTAGTGTTAATAGGAGTAGCAATATATTTTATCTTTGCAAAACCAATACTGCAAAAAGGATAAAAAAAGTAAAAAAAGATTTTTACTTTGAAAGAACAATTTCGATGTTTGAGACAAGGGATTTGCTTCCATCTGAATTTTGAACCTCTTCAGTACCTATTTTTATGTCTTTGACTTTTATTTCTTTCATAAATTTATTTTTTATAATTTCCGCTACATCTACTGCTCTAGATATTAATTTTCCTCTAGCTTTTATCGTAATTTCGTTTGCACCGGCGTTAAACGCCTGAGTTGCTGCCAAAATGTATTTCATTAGCCCTTTTTTTCCGATGTAAATCACGCTTTGATTCTCCGTCATCGCTATCTACCTCCTTGTTTTTATTATTACTTTTAGCCATTAAAAAGCTTTCGCTAGATCTTTTTTCAAAAAGCCTCTTTTTTATCATATTTTCAAAATTCGCTCCTTCTTGTTTTTTTATTTGTCTTATCTTTCCAGAAAAGCTCATGTATGCTTTTAACGCACTTGCCAATGCATCAGCTTCATGTTGATTTTTAAAATTGTATCCTTGAATTATTTTACTTTTTTCCAATCTTTCCAAAGGCCTTTTTGGAAGATAAAGTTTAGCTTTAAAGATAGAGCATAGTTTTTTAATTATTTTTGGTGCGGGTACTCTATCTGTGCCGATTATCGTTGGTTCATATTCTTGTAACGCAAAAACAATGTCTTTCAAACTTAAGTTCTTTCCACTCATTAGATCGATTATTTCACCATTGAAATTTAAAATTGCTATTCCGATCGTAGATCCAGGATCGATTCCAACTATTACCGGCTTTTTATTCGTCAAATTATCCCTCGCATGGATATCTTTTTATAATTTAGTATTTTTTAAAATTTATGGATTTCGAAGTCTTAGCCAAATGCTTTAATTCTTTGGAATTAACTTCTTCACGTTTAGAGATGACAAACATTCTTGCAGAGCTTTTAAAAAAAGCATCGCAGGAGGAAATTCGTAAAATCATTTATCTTCTTCAATGTAGAGTTGCTTCTCCTTTTGAAGGCATAGAGCTAGGTGTTGGGGAAAAGTTTGTGGAGGAGAGCATTGCTTTAGCTACCGGATTTTCTAAAAAAGAGGTTGAATCCGAATACAAGTCTTTAGGAGACCTTGGTTTAGTTGCTGAAAAGTTAGTCTCTAAAAAGAAACAAAAAAGTTTCTTTTTTGAAAAATTAACTGTGGAGCACGTTTTTAATAATTTTTATAAAATTGCTACAAGGACTGGAGAAAGGTCTCAAGAATTAAAGATAAGGCTTTTAGCCGAATTATTTAATAATGCTTCTCCATTAGAAGCGAGGTATTTGGCAAGAATTCCGACAGGAAATTTAAGGTTAGGCATCGGAGATCCGACAGTTTTGGATGCTATATCCGTTATGGCTGCAGGGCACAAAAAATTAAGAGAAAAATTAGAAGATGCTTACAATATTTGTCCTGATTTAGGTTTGATAGCAGAAATTTTTTGGAAGGGCGGTTTGGAAGCTTTAGAGAACATTTCGATCTCTCCTGGAATTCCAATAAGACCTGCGTTAGCTGAAAGATTGCCAAGTGCTGAAGAAATTTTTAAAAAGCTTGGAAGATGTGCTGCTGAGGCCAAATACGATGGGGTTAGGCTTCAAGTTCATAAACTTTCAGATAAAGTCAAAATTTTTTCAAGAAGATTGGAAGATTTGACAAATATGTTTCCAGAGATAGTTGAAGAAACGAAAAAGTTGCCTTATGAGCAAATTGTTTTTGAAGGAGAAGCTTTGACTTATAACGAGCAAACCGGCGAATATTATTCATTCCAAATTACCATGCAGAGGAAAAGAAAGTATGACATTGAAAAAATTACAGAAAAGTTACCTTTAAATCTATTTGTTTTTGATGTTTTATACCTTGATGGGAAAAATTTATTAAAGAAGCCATATCTTGAGCGAAGAAAAATTTTAGAAAAAATGTTAGCGCATTCTAAAGGAATTTTAAAAATTTCTGAGATGAAAATCGTTAACTCTGTAGAAGAACTTGAAGCAACTTTTAACGATTATGTAACCCGAGGCTTGGAAGGTTTAATTGCTAAAGACCTAAGTGCACCTTACATCGCAGGGGCAAGGAAATTTGCTTGGATCAAACTTAAAAGAAGTTATAAAGGAGAATTGCAAGATACTATTGATGTTGTTATTCTTGGATATTATTTTGGTCGGGGTGCAAGAGTTGAATTTGGTCTTGGTGGGCTTCTTACTGGAGTGTATGACGATAAGAAAGATGAATTTGTAACTATCGCAAAAGTTGGTTCTGGTTTTACCGAGGATCAAATGAGAGAATTAAAAGAAATGTTGGATAAAATTAAAGTGAGTAAAAAACCTTCTCGTGTAAATTCAATTCTCGCTCCGGATGTTTGGGTTGAACCAAAGTATGTAATCACTTTAGCTGCAGATGAAATATCAAAAAGCCCGCTTCATACTTGCGCTAGAGAAAAAGAAACTGGCTTAGCGCTTCGTTTTCCAAGAATGATTTCTCATAGGTTCGATAAAAATCCGGAGGACTCCACTACAGTTCAAGAGATTTTAGAGATGTATAAGAAACAAAAAAGAGTGGAATTAGAAAAAAATTAAAAAAAGATTTTATCTTGCTTTTCCGCTTAAGTATCTTATTGTGTTCAATAGCGCGTTTGGAGTGCATCCCGGGTCGTATGCAAAGTATATTACTCTGCCGCCCCAAAGTGCTCCAGAATCTATAACTGCTGGTTCTAACTTAGGTTTATTTTGCTGGTCTTTCCCTTTGAGTACTGCGATCGTTTTTCCTTGATTTGGAATTATTCTAATTATCTTTAGTTCTTGATAGCAACTCGGTTTGTCCTTTAATTTGGAAAAGTTTGCTCCACCAATTCCATAAGCAGTTTCTTTGTATATTGGGTGTTCGATGTCCATAATACGCAACACAGGTTCTTTCAGTTGATATCCTGTTGCATCTATAAGTTGTACTGGAGCCGCGCGGGACAATTCTCCACCCCAGCCATTCACAAAAACGTCTCCAGGATCATATATCCCAGCATCTCCAATTATTATTAATTTTCCACCATTGTCTACATACCATCCTATCGCATCCTTTACTGCTCTTGTAAAGTTTCTCTCTCCCACCATGACCACTATGTCATAGTTTTTAAGCAATGCTTCTTTTGAATATTGAAACACTTCTGCTGGAAAAACTTCATAATACACTTTCCAATTTGGGCCTTCGAGATCTAGCCAATTCTTGAACTCTGGAGCTTTCACTTCTGTTGGATTTTCGACGTTTTTCGCTTCAAAGTCTCCAATTACAGCAATTTTGGTTATTTTGACTGGGCAAAATACCGAGTTAAGCACTGGCACATTACAAAAGATCGATGTTGTTTTTCCTAAAAGTACAATCCCAATGATCGCTAAAAGCAGCAATGGAATTATCCCTTCTAAATATTTTCTAAATCCACCATTTCCATAATAGTCATAATACTCCGCACTCATTCAATTACCTCCCAAATAAATATGATATCGTGTTTTTAAATATAACTGGGTGCTTTGATGGATGGTATGAGAAATACACCGTTTTTCCAGTTATACCAAATGATTTTTCTACAACTCCAGGATACACAACTCTTGTCAAATTATCTTTAATTACAAATACCTCCTCGTTTTCAGGGTTAACTTTTGTTATTTCGATAGGGGAATCACTAAAGTTTGTTGAATATCCAAATTCTTTTACTATTCTATGCTCAGGTTGTCTAATTAAAATTATCAAATCTGCAGCAGAGAAAGTTTCTTTTTGGCAAGGTCTAGATGTACATGTTACTGGAATGTAAATGTTTAAACCTTCTTGTTTCCATCCATCTGTTGTCGGAGATTCAGGATCAATACTTCCTGCAACCCCATATAGGATTAACTTTCCTCCCCCTTGTAAATATTTAACCAAGTGGCTTCTAAACATTTGTGGAAGTTCTCCCGGATTATTTCCCGCATATTCAGTTAGTATTACCAAGTCATATTTTTTCAAATAATCAGAGGATATTATATTTTGAATTTCATTAGCAGACAGAACATGATAGTTTATTGGAAGTCCTATTTGCATTTGTTGAAGAGATTGTTGTATTGATAAATCGTTACCAACGATTAAAACATTTATTGCTTTCGGATATAAAATTTCTCCTATCACTGGAAGCCCAACAAGCCAATTAAATTTCCAAGCAATTATGAAAAATACAAATATCAATAGCAAAAGAGGTATTGTTATTTCATATCTTTTCAATCCACGTCCTTCTTCATAATCTTCCCAATCCGCAGCCATTTCGATCACACTCACTTTTTAATTTGTTTTATATATTTAAATTTTTTTCTAGCAGGTGGAATATTTTATTATGTTATACAATAAATTACTTCCCGCTTTCGTTTCCCCAGCCAGTTCTTCTGGAGGGTATGCTATATAAATCACATTCCCTCTTTTCAAAGGACTAGGTCCAGATGGATTGGACACTACGATCCCAGGATAAACTTTGCCACTTATTCTTAAATTAAGTACAGATGAACTTCTGTGGGAAAATCTTTCAATATTTACGATTCCAAAGTGTGCTTCTCCAGCGTATTGCGTTTTAGCTTCGTATCCTGTCCCTGCAAGCAAAGGATGATTCATATCAACAGGTTCAAACCAAATGCCAGACGCACTCTTAGCATAATAGTCAGAAACGTAGTCCATTCCAAGTATAAAGCTAAAGTCTAACCCTTCTACAATCCCGCTTGGTGTTTTGGATGGTCCTCTATTCCAAGGATTTAAAGCGTACTGGTAAGTTCCAGTAAAGGAATAAACACAAGTTTCTTTTATGCTGTTTAATGTAGGTGGTTTATTCTCTTTCTTTAATGTTTCTAAACAAGCAATTATAGATTCAGCTCCCTCTACTCTGAAAGGTTCTTTTTCTGTAGGGCATAAAGTTACTGGGGACTTATTCACCGATTCATAAATCGATTGATTAAATTCAATAAATTTCAATACAATTTCTGCAAAACTCCTTCCGCAAATTCCAACATTTTTTTCCTTAAAGTCTTTTGGGACTGTTGGGGTTTCTTCAAACCATTCTTGTGAACATACTACTTGGGTCCCACTTGTTCCAGATTCTTTTTGAAGTTTAGCAAGAAGACAAATTTGTTTATTCGAAGGGTCAGTTATTTGTTCACACGCCCCCTCTTCACAGTTTTTTCGATCCCCTTCAGAAGAAATCATGCTACATTTATATTCCATTCCAAGACGGACTTCAAAAGCAGGCAAATATCTCCAAGTTATTTTTTTACAAATATAATCGTTTTCTCCCAACTCCGTCCCAGCATCACCAATCCAAACCAATTTTTTACCTTTAACAACATAATCTTTAAATGCATAAAGTTTTGCTGTGTCTACCTTTTTCGCCCGATCTACTATTACTAAGGCATACGGTTCAAGAACTTGGCTGGAATATACATTGTCCAAAGGAATCAAAGTCGGAAATTTGTGAGTAGTTTCCGCAATTAAATTTCTTAAAGCTTCTGGATCTCCAGTACCATCTTCTCCATAAACTATAGCTATATTTGGTTGTCCTTCAATCGCATAATAAACTCCACAAAAACCAGGAATGTCGCCAGGTGCAAGCCACCCGAACTTCACTAATAAGTATAACATCACAAATACAAGTAAACATAATACTATTGCTTTCGGAAGATCTTCTTTCCAACCCATGTATTTTTAATATACACTTTATTTAAAATATTTGCCTTTAAAAGTTACATGCTTAGAAAACCACCTAAAATAAAAAGGTTTATATAAAAGTAAAAAAATAAATAAAAACATGAAAGGAATAAAATCTGAATCTTACACAGCTCCGGCAAGTTCTGCAGGTATTTTAAGGTTTTTTGAAACTGGAGGGGGAGGGCTTAAAATAAAGCCATTGAGTGTTATTATCCTTGCATCAGTAGTCATCATTTTAGAAATCTTATTTAAATTTATTTGAGGTGACGAATGTGGTTTTAGAACTTAGATCTGAAATTATGAAAAGATTAGACGATAATGTTTTATTAAGCATCAAAAATGCTCCAAAACCAACAAAAGTTGCAGAAGTTATTGCGGTAGTTAAACACTTTCCTGGAATGGCGTTATCTTTGGAAGAAATTGCTGAAATAATTAATATTGCGGACCCGGGAAGATCAACAAAAGCAAAACCAAGCGACTATGATCCGATGGAAATTATGAAAAATAAAGAGTTAGTTGTCATTAGCGGTCCAGACGGCACTTATGTTAGATACACCCATGGTATGCGTTGATTGATTTTATGTTTGTTTGGACTTCTTTTGGGAAAGTTAAGTATAAGGACACAGTATATGATTGCGACATTTGGGTCAACTTAAAAGGAGATGTTGAGATTCGAGATAGATCTTTAGCTGAAAAAAAGTTTGGAACTTCTCACTACGTATGTGCTGAAGAATTAGAACCTCATCTTGAAAAAGGAGTTAAAGTATTTGTTTTTGGAAATGGACAAACTGGCGTGGCTAAATTGACAGATGATGCAATAGAACTTTTAGCTAAGAAAAAAATTGAGGTACTTCAATATGAAACTCCAAAAGCCATAAAAGTTTATAATGAAATAGCGCCACATAAAAAAACAATAGCTTTAATTCATGTGACTTGCTAATGAATGTTTTTGAAATTCTTGGAATAGTTTTTGCTGGAATTTTGGTCGCGGTTATATTATTTTTACTTATTGTTTCGATTTGGACTGCTTATGCAATTAAAAAAGGAACAAAACATGCAAAGTTGTTAATTTTTATTCTTTTGACTTTAGAAACTCCGATAAAATTCTTCCTAAAGTTTTTCAATATTTCTGGAAGAGAAATAGATATTTTTGAAATTTTTTTAGCTAACAAGATTTTTGAACAGTCGTATTTAAAAACACCATACCAAAACCGAATACTTTTTTTACCACAGTGTTTAAGGGACTCAAAATGCATAGCAAAACTGTCACCTGAAAAAGGAATAGAATGTATTTCTTGTAATGTATCTTGTTTAGCAAATAAAATTAAAAAAGAGGCAGAAGATTTAGGGTATAAAGTATTTATTGTGCCTGGATCATCTTTCATAAAAAGAATAATTTTAAAAGAAAAGCCAAAAGCAATTTTAGGAGTAGCGTGTATCCCCGAGGTAAAACAAGGTTTGGAGTTGTGTATGGACTTTTCTATCCCTGCTCAAGGGGTACCTCTCACTAGAGCAGGATGCATGAATACCCAAGTGGACTTGGACGAAGTTTTTGAAAAAATTCACATGATCCAAAACGCTTAAATACAAATTTCAAAGTTTTATTATCTAAAGGGCCTGTAGATCAGCGGAAGATCGCCCGCTTTGCAAGCGGGAGGGCGCGGGTTCAAATCCCGCCGGGTCCACTTCCAAAACAGTAAATTTTATATATTTTTTAATCAAATATAATAAATACGACTCCAATCTCACTCTTTTTTATTTTTTTGATTTTTAATTCTTACAGAAACATTAAAATACTTCTTTAATTTTTTTATTTTTATGTTGTCTGATCGAGATATTCTTGCAGAGATTCAAACAAAAAATATATTTATTTCGCCTTTTGATAAAAAAAATTTACTTCCTGCATCTTATCTTGTTCATTTGGATTCTTTGTTTGGGCTTCCAAAAAAAGGAAAGATCGATCTTCAGAAAATCAAAGACTTCTCTAAGTTTTTTGAAGAAAAAGAACTTGATAAATTTGTTTTAAAACCAGGTTCCTTTGTTTTGGTTAGAACTTTGGAAAAAGTTGCAATTTCTCAAAAAATAGGAGCATTCGTTAATGGAAAATCTACTCTCTCCAGACTTGGAGTTTCTGTTCATCAAACTGCTACGTTGGTTCATCCAGGTCATGGAGTACCGACTCCAAGAAAGATTGTGTTGGAAGTTAAAAATGATGGACCTTTTGAGCTTTACTTAACTCCTGGTTTACCTTTCGCAGAGTTGATTTTCTTCGAGTTGCGCAACCCGGCAGAAGAACCATACGACTTAAAAGGAATTTATGGAAAAAAAGAAAATTTAGACAGGTTAATACCTTTCAAGGAGTAAAGCCTCGGGCGAGATTCGAACTCGCGACCTCTTGCTTACCAAGCAAGCGCTCTAACCATCTGAGCTACCGAGGCTTTAGGCGATCATTTTTCCTTAAATACTTTCTTATCTATAATTTCTCTTATTTCTTCAAAAACTTTTTCTTTTTCCTTGGTTCCATCGATCTTAAAAACGTTTTTAAATTTGCTCCAAATTTTTAAATAATTTTCCCTAACCTTTTCTAGTTTTTTTTCTTCTTCAAACAATTCGAAACCATTCCTGGAATTACTTATTCTTTTAATACAGATTTTTGGCGGAACGTCTAAGAAAAAGATCAAGTCAGGAACTTTGAACTTTGAATTTATTTTCATCAAAAAATCCATCTCTACGTCTAAACTTCCGTAGGCAATAGAGGAGAAAAAATATCTGTCTGATATTACTATTTTCCCAGTTTCTAGAGCTGGAAGTATTTCTTTTTCTAAGTGATGGGATCGATCAGTTGCAAAAAGAAGTTGTAGAGTCATTGGAGACAAGTTTAATTCTTTTTTCAAACAAGATTTCGCTATCCCCCCAAATATTGTGTTTGTTGGTTCTTTAGTTAAAAGAACTTTTTTTCCTCTTGAGGTCAGGTATTCGTAAAGTAATTCTGCTTGGGTACTTTGTCCAGACCCGTCTAATCCTTCAAATACTATGAACATGTTATCTCAGATTAAAATATAAGAAATTGAATAATAAAAAAGTTTTGGAAGTTTTATTTTTCATTGTTTTTTATTCTGAAATAGAAATAATAAAAGTAAAAATGATGTTATGACTGTGAGTGCGAACTCCAAATCATCTTCAGGCGCTGCGGTTATTGTAACTTCTACAGTCCCTTCGCCACCCGAAATATTTATTTCTTGAGTCGTAAAGTTGTAATCCGTGTACGTAAAATTATTTCCTGTTTGATCCCAGATAGTTATATTATAGTAGTATGTTGTATTCGCGCCTAAGTTTTCTAAAATTACAAAGTGAGAGTAATTAAAAGATGAGTTGCTTACAGTCCATGAATTTGATCCATCAGAGTACACTAAAGTATAGTTCGCTAATTCATCAGTTACCCAAGAAATATTTGCTGAATTCGTACTTGTATTCACAGTAGGCCCAGAAATTATGTGTGGTGGAGTTGTATCTACTTCTCCACCAAGGATTGTAAATATGCTTCCAAAATTAGTTATGTTTGCGTAAACTATGTTATTGTTTGTATCTACTCCACAGGAAGATGCAAACTGGGAGCAATTAAACCATTCAGTTCCGTTATGTTTCCATAGTAAAAGATTTGATTCAGGAATATTACCTAATTCTGATTCATTGTAAGAGATATTCAAGAATATCCATCCGGTGCTTGAGCTTATGTTCAAATATTTGCTTATGTTTGTGTATCCTGTTGGGTCCTGAGGGATATTTGCATTTGAAACTCCGTTGATTTCAAGAGATTCGTTCCAGGATATATTGGCTGCGTATTCAGAGAATTCAATTTTTCTAGATAGTTCTGGATCATAGATATTAATGGATGATAAAGTGTTGTTCAAAGCATCGAAGATAGCCGTACAACTTGGTCCTCCATCACCGTAATAAAAATATCCTCCTTTTACTTGTAGATCCAATTCAGTATTGTTTCCAATAATGTTATCCACAAAGATGCTATTTTGAGTTCCTTCAGCGTTCAACCCTCTTTGGTTTGAAATTATTGTGTTATTTAAAATTTGGATGTTCTCAGTGTTATAAGAATGCGGCAATTCAACGCTAGGAGTGCAAGAAACAGCAAGATGAATACCATCCTCTAGATTTGCAGAAATGATATTATTTCGAATTATGCTTTGTCCTACTCCCAAGAACCAAATCCCGATGTAATTTTCAGAAATTGTATTATTTTCAATAGTTATTAAGTTTGAATAATAACCCGGGCTTATGTCCCCTATAAATATTCCCACACCAAAATGTTTTATATTACAATTTTTTATTGTCATGTTCGTCCCAGACAAACTAATAGCCCAAAAATCAGATGAATTGTCTCCTTCTATGAAATTTCCATTGCAATTGAATGTTTTGTTATAGATTGAGCCTGTATTTATGCAATCAGAAGAATAATTTGTTATGTTTTCCACTAATTTTACTTCTAAAGTACAGTTTTCGCTATCGTTTAATGCAGCGGTACAATCGGTACAAGAATTACATTCACAAATTCCCCCGTTTAAAATTGTATACGCATTTGCATTCGTAAAACTAAAAGAAAAAAAGACCAAAGTCAAAATTAAAACAAAATATTTTTTCATTCAAATCTCCTCTCCAGGTAAACTTTAAACTATATAACTTTTTCTATCTTTAAAAGATTATCGTTTTCTACTTATTTTTACGAGCAAAATGCAAAAAGAGGTGCAGGGGGTGGGATTTGAACCCACGAAGGGACTAACCCACAGGATCTTAAGTCCTGCGCCTTTTCCACTTGGCTACCCCTGCAATGGGGCTACCCAGATTTGAACTGGGGTCTCCAGCTCCCAAAGCTGGAAGCCTAGACCAGACTAGCCTATAGCCCCATAGCTAATATTGGGATTTTTGAGTTATTTTTTCTAAAACTTTTAAGTCTATTTTTGTTTTTATTTCCAGTATTTCAAAAACTTTTTTGTATAAATATGTTTTGCAAATTTCATATTCTTCTTTGCTGCCTAAATTATCCATTTTTTTTAAAACGTGCGGTGATTTTAATTTCCTCCAAATTTCCATAATCTTTTCACTTGTTATTTTTTCATCAAGCACCCATGCTTTCTTTTTTTGATTAAATTTGGCTCCAGTAATTTCAGCCGCTATTTCATCTAATTTTTGAAGGTTTATTTTTTTCCCTATTTGTTTCCAAGCTTGGTTTTCTAAAGAGTTTTCTAACTTTGTAAGACTTAAAGCAATTTCAAAAGGATCCATTTTTTCATCAATATCTGTTCTTTTCACACATTGCCAATCGCCAATTTTGGCGTGGAAGATTAAAAAATCACTTTTTAAATCCTCCATTTCTATCCCTCAGAAGAATGTATGAGTTTCTTTTATTGTTTGCAAAACTATAAATGTATTCGTAATTTCTATTGCTGGATCTGATAATTCCGTAGTTATAAATTTATTTAATTCATCCAAATCAGTGAAAGAACAACTCACTACTATGTCGAACTCTCCCGTAACTATATATGTTCCAAAGACATTTGGTATTTTTGATAATTGTTCTGCGATTCTAGAGACATCACTTCTTTTACATCTTATTCCAACAAAAGCTGTTAATCCATAACCAAGTAATCCAAAATCAATAGTTGCTGAATACCTTTTTATAATTCCTTCATCCTCTAATCTCTCAATTCTTTTTTTAACCGTATTCGTAGCTATATTTAGTTCTTTTGCAATTTGCCTATAAGAAAGTTTGCAATTTCTTCTTAATATTTTTAAGATTTGAATGTCTAAATCGTCTACTTTTTTCAAAGTACCACCTTTTTTAATGCTCCCGCGGGGATTTGAACCCCGGTCACGAGAGTGAGAGTCTCGTATCCTTGGCCACTAGACGACGGGAGCTTAGTACGGGCCTGGTGGGATTTGAACCCACGATCCGCAGCTTAGAAGGCTGCTGCCTTATCCAAACTAGGCCACAGGCCCATAGTTTAAGTTAATTTTTCAAAACACGAGTGTATAAAACTCCTCAAATCTTCAAATCTTTTTATTTTCTGTGAGATTACCATTTCTTTTGCCAATTTAACTATTTTTTCTTTTTCTGAAGGCTTAAACTTTCCTTTGTCAAATTCTTCATCAACCAAGCTTTGAATTTTTGATATTAAAAAATTTTGTTTTGCATCCATATTTTTTCACATTTCTTCTAAAATAGGGATACCAAGTAAAAACAATCCTTTTGTAAGTATGTTGTGCACAGATAATACTATTTTTACTCTCAAACTTTTTATTTTTTGCGTTTCTGCCCCAAGCACTGAACAAGTTTCATAAAATTTTGAAAAATCATGAACAATTTTTAAAAGGTATTGAGATAATTCAGAGGAATCGTAATTTTTCAAAGAATTTTCTATAACCTCTGGGAATTTGGCAATTTGTTTTATTACTTTAAATTCAATCTCATTTGGAATTTCTATATCCCCTTTTATATCTTCTAGAGATATTTTTTTTAATATCGACTTACACCTTACCAGCGCATACTGTAAATAAGGTCCGCTGTCCCCACTCAAAGAAGTCATTTTTTCCCAAGAAAAGTCAATATCCTTTTTTCTACTTTGGCTTAGAATCGCGAACTTTACGGCCCCCAGACCAACAAGCTCAGCATTTTTTCCAATCTTTTCACATTTGCTTTTTGCTTCATCCAAAATGTCCTCTACAAACACCAGTTCCCCTTCCCTAGCACTCATTTTTTTCCCTTGTAATCTCAAATGACCAAAATCAATATGTTTTATTTTTTCCCAAAAATTGTAACCCAAAACTTCCAAACATTTTTTAAGTTGCTCAAAATGCATTTTTTGTTCTTTTCCAACGACATACAGTATTTCATCACAATTATATTTTTCAAACCTTTCTTTAACCATCGCAATCTCTCGGGATAAATAGAGTGTGGACTCGTCTTTTTTCCTTAAAAGAGCATTCGTTAGTCCATATTCTTCCAAAGGGATTATTACTGAATTATCTTCTTCTAAAACGGCTTTCTTTTTACTTAATGCTTCGCTAATGATTTCTTTCGCTTTTTCCGCAACAGACGATTCCCCTTCAAAAATATCGAATTTTACCCCCAACCTTTCATAAACTTTTTCTAAATCCTCTATCGTTTTCTGTCTAAAAAGATTCCACATTTTCTTATTTTCTAAGTCCCCACGTTCCAAAGAAGCAAATTCTTGTCTTGCTTTTTCTTCAATCTCAGGCGTTTTTTCTTCTTCAAACTTTCTATAAAGTTCCAATAAATACTTGGACCTTTCTTTTTCTAATCTTTTTAAATCACCGTACTTTTTAAACTCATAAATTATTTTTCCTTGAGTTGTACCCCAATCTCCAAGATAATTCCATCTTATTACTTTAAACCCGCAAAATTCGTGCAGCCTTGCTAAAAACTCCCCAATTATAGTTGATGAAAGATGTCCGGCATGTAAAGGTCTTGCAATATTTGGAGACGAAAAATCAATAATTACTGTTTTTCCCATCCCAACATCCATTTCCCCAAAGTTTTCATTTAAAGATTCATCAAGCACGCACTTTGCAAATTCCTTCTTTTTCAAGAAAAAATTAACATAATCCCCAACTTTTTCTACTTTTTCAAAATTTTCATCAAGCGATATTTTTTCTTCAGTTTTTAACCTCACACTAAAATCTCCATACTGCGTATCAAATAAAATTTCTTTTTCATTAATTTCCGGTTTGTATTTTCTTAATTTCTCATAGATTTCTTTCCGTGTTTTCTTCAAGCAAAAGTCTTTCCCCATATTAGATCTAAATTATTCTTTTTAGTATCAAGATTCCAGCTAAAACTATTAAAATTATTATTAAAACTATTTCAAGATTTGTTTGTTGGCCTACCATTGTGCCTATATATTTTACTTGTTTATGTTTGCCCAATTCATCCTCGAAAGACATTTCAAGAATTAATGTATAAGTGCCGCTTTTCATTGGTGAAAATCCAAAAGTTGTACTTGTTTCTTGGTTTGATGACAATTTTGATGCTTGAAAATCTAAATAAGTTAAAGCTTTGAAGTCTTTTGGAAGCTCGAGTTTCAGCTCAATATTCCTTATGTTTGACTTTGCGATTATTGAAACATTTAAAGAGCAGTTTTCATTTTCCAGAAGAACGCCTGGTTTAAATTCATACTTTAAACTAATTGGAAGTTCTTTAATTTCAAGGGAAACATCTTTTTTATCATTGAAAGTAATTAAGTTTATTTTATATATTCCAGGATGAACTCCTTCAGGAATAGTAATTTCAAATTCTTTCGTGTATCTTTCCCCTTTTCTAATTGAAATCGATTGGTTCACATCCAAGCTTAATGCATTCGAGTGAATAAGTATAAAATTTTTTTCGTCAGAAGTTGAAATTAGCTCTACAAATAAAGATATTTTTTCTCCAGAATAAATTTTATCTTTACTTATGTTCGCTTCTGAAATAAGCAATGCACTGAAAACAACGTTAACGCTCAAAATAAGCCCAAGGAGAACTTTGCTCCACACGTTCCTCCCCCTCTCCTTTTTTCATATAAAAGAAAATAAAAATGAAGACAAGAATTGCAATAATCCCCCCAACCAAAAGCCAGTTTACCCCCTCTTTTTGTTCTTCGATAGGCTGTTCTTCCTCGCATCCTTTTTTTAAGCTAGCATTGACTTGGTTTGCCAATAACTCCATTTTATCTAGTTCTGAAGATAGAGCGAGACATGCGCTAGTGTTTAATCCCCCACATATTTCTCTCGCTTTAGTCAAAAAGTTTTGGATTGAATTTAATTTAGAAATTACGTTAAGTTTTTCTAAGCAATCTTGACTCAACTTATTTGCGCTCGACACCAAATAAGAATGCCTTGTAATTAGATTATTTATTCTTTCTATCATCTTTTGTTTTTGTGTTTCCGGTTCGCTTGCATTCAATCTCGCCAACATTTTTGCATAAAATAAACCCACTTTTTCATCTATCGAATCAAGAAATAAGTTTATCGTGTTTTTTGTCGAGTTCAATTTATCTTTCATATCTTTTAATGTTTTTCCATAATCGAATGAGGCTGAACCTTTCAAAACAAAAGCCATTTCTGGAGTAATTTCTCCATTGTTTTGCTTCTCAGAAATCTCGTCTTTAAAATCTTCTGATTCTTTTAAAACTGTATCCAAAGACGCGTAGAAAGCACTCTGAGTATCAAAATAAAGGCGTACATCAGTTATTACTTTGTTAAACGCAGCCTCAGATGTAATGTTTCTCATTTCATTTTGTAAAGTAATTATGATCTGAGCCGAATTTTCAGCTTTTTTTATCCCGTTTTCGATCGCATTCATTAAGTCATTATATTCTGAAAAAGAGATATTTGTCGATTGCACTCGGTCTTTTATTTCACTTTTCTTACTTTCTAAATTTGTCTGAAAATTTCGTGTTGTACTTAAACTTTCTCCAAGATAACTATCAAAAGTACTTTCTGGTTGAAATTTGTTTGCCAAGTAATGTATTTTCATTGGAATTTTAGAACCTGGCCCAGCGAATATTTCGCCAGTGTTCGCATCTACCACAAATAAAGCATATATTTCTCCTAACGATTTAAGCTCCACAACCCAATATTCTTTCCCTTCAAAATAAACTACTTGAGTGGGTTTTATGTCCAACGCTTCTCCTGAAAAAGCATATGGACTTATCTTTTTTGCAGCATCTTCCGCGCCAAGCGTTATTGAATAACCAAAAGAAATACTAAAAATTAAAAATAAAAAGAGTTTTAAATCGGGTTGCATAAGATCTCATTATTGGGATATAACATAATATCCTGCAGCTTTTTCTCTCGCAACTCTTTTAACTACTCCTTTTTTCGTAAGTTCTGTGAGTGCACCGCCTACAATTCCTTTTGGCAATTTTGTTGCTCTCATAACATCGTCTGCAGTTTTTAAATGACTTTCATCTTTTGCTCCAAGCTGAATAAGTGCATCCACAATCTTTTTTTCATTAGGTGTTAATTCTGCCATTCTTCCACCTCTTTAAAAATTTAAAAAATGTGTCATTTTTAGTATTCTACCTGTATTTAAAAATGTTTGCTATAAATTTGATACTTCCGTAACTTTTTTATTGATTTTGTTACATAAAAATATTTTGATGAGAAAAGTTAAACTTTGTATTTCAAATGCATTTTTTTACCCTTATTCTGGAGGAACGGAATACCATATTTTAGAAAATGGAAAAAGGTTGGCCAGGAAGTTTGAAGTGCATGTATTAACTTCTAGAATAAAAAATACAAAAAAATCAGAAAAAGTTTTCGGGATGCACGTTCACAGAATTCCAAGCTACCAAGTCGCAATGCCTTTAATTTATCCTCCTCCACTTACTGTCGCTCCGTCTGCTAAAAAAGCATTGGAAGATTTACATAAGAAATATAATTTTGATGTCTTTAATTGTCATGGAAGATGGTTCCCAGATTTTGCTTATTCCATTAAATTTGCAGCAAAAATTGGAAAGCCAGGAGTGTTAACATTACACAATGCTCGACCTTTCGGGATTAATCATGTAGTATCTGTTTTAGGGTACTCATATGAAAAAGCATACGGAATAGAAATCTTGAAAAAAGCATATAGAATAATATCTGTGAGCGAAGCCGCAAAATGGGATATTTGTATGTATCCAGGAATAAATCCAGATAAAATCGAAGTTATTCACAATGGCATAGATGTTGAAAAGTTTAAGCCAGTTGAGCCATCATTACGAGATGGTTTTTTAGATGGTTTAGACTATCTTGTGCTTTTCACCGGAAGGCTTATACCTCAAAAAGGAGTCCATTATCTTTTAAAAGCATTCCCTGAAGTTTTAAAAGAGTATCCTAAAACAAGGCTTGTCATCTGTGGAAGAGGGAATTCTTTGAAATCTCTGATGCTCAAAGCCAAAAAATTTGGTATTTCAAAAAACGTAATATTTCCAGGATTTATCCCTGACGAAAAAATGCCAGCTCTCTATTCGAGCTGTGATGTTTATGTTCTGCCATCTTTGTGGGAAGTTTTACCATTTTCTTTGTTAGAAGCTCTTGCATGTGGGAGGCCTTTAGTGGCTACAGATGCTGGTGGGAATCCAGAAATAGTCGATAATGGGGTGAATGGGTTTATTGTTCCAAAAAGATCTTCAGCAGCATTAGCGGAAAAGTTAAATATCCTTTTAGGAGACAAAACCCTTAGAGAAAAAATGGGGAAGAAAAGTAGAGAGATTGCACTCAAAAAGTTCGATTGGGAAATAATTTCCAAAAAAACCATCGATTTCTATGAAAGAGTTTTAAGAGAATTCAAGTAGTTTTTGCGTTAACCAATTCTTCATATATTTTTTCTAAAATGTCCGTACATTTTTCTATCGAGTAATTTTGCGCAGTTTCTAAAGCTTTTCTTCGCATTGTTGGAGTACATTTTTCATTCATTTTATCCGCAAGATCTTCTACAGAGTTCGGGTTAAATATAAATCCATTTACTCCATTTTGAATAAATTCAGGGATGGCAAGATAATTTACACCTATGACTGGAGTTCCGCAAGCCATGGCTTCTAAAACAACAATTGCTTGAGTCTCACTTAAAGAAGCAATTAAGAAAAAATCTGCTGCAGAATAATATGCAGGCAAATCTTTCTGATCTATAAAACCTAAAAGTTTAACTTTTTCTGAAACATTACATTTATTTATGCATTCTTTCAAATAATTTTCAGCAGGCCCTCTTCCCCCTATCAAAAGCAAACCGTCATCTATTTTTTCCATCGCTTTAATTAGAACGTCGATATTTTTTTCATAACTTAATCGTCCAACCGATAAAAATATTTTTTTATCCTCAGGCAAGCCAAGTTTTTCTCGCGCATTTTCCACAGGTTTAAAAAAGGATAAATCTACTCCTGTAGGGACAACGGAGATAGGCCGTTTAACTCTTTCCCCAAGAACTTTTTCCAATGCTTTACTTGGTACAATTAATTTATCGTATTTAGAATAATGCATTTCGCAATATTTCCAAGTTAAAAATCTTGCAAATCTTTTTCCAATCGGAGTAATGTATTCAACGTAGTCTGATAAGAGAGTGTGAAAAGTACTTATTTTTGGAATTTTTTGTTTCTTTGCGATTTTAACTCCATACCTTCCCATAAAGAAAGGTCCGTGAGTGTGCACAAGATCCATCTTTGGGCAATCCATTTTTAGCGGTATACCAACTTTAAATTCAGGATAAGGTGGGAAAGTAAATGAAAAAGCTTCATGTATTTTAAAAATACTATTTTTTACGCTTGTTTTTGGGCAAAACAAGTGGATTTCATACCCTCTTTTTACAAGTTCCGCACCAGTTTTCTGAATGGAGCTTACCACCCCATTCATTTGAGGATAGTATGTTTCAGTAAACCACCCGATTTTCATGTTCATACACTAACCCAATGCGAAAATACTTAGAAGAGCAAGCGCCATCGTTAAACATGTTAGGATAGGTGTTGTTATCTTTAAAAAAGCAACAGTGGAATTTATAGTTGAGACTAGTTCACTAGCTTTGTGTGGGCCAAAAACAGGAATTCCTTTTATCTTGATAATTTTTGTTCCAATTTCTGAATCATCCAAGTTTTTAATAGCTTCTTTCAAAGTATTAATCACCCGATTAATTATTTCCTTTTCAGGTATTTTTAAACCAATTGGATTATATCCAATATCTCCAGTGTTTACTGCATGCGAATCAGAAGTCATTACTTCAGCATATTCAACATATTTTTTCGCTTCTTTTATTATTTTTTCTCTTAAACCTGGAATTAAATTATTTCCGTCTAATACTATATAAGCTGTTCTAATTTTGTTGACTTCTGTTACCAATATTCTTAAACCTCCTTTCCCTATCCCATGCCTTTCAGAATATCCTTTAAAATCATCTTTTGAGAATCCAACTTTCAATTTATATTTCGCGTCTCCTATTAAAGTAGACAATTTTTTTGCCCCATCTATTAACTCATATTGTCTTAAATCTCCGGAAAATATTGTGTGATGCCCAG
Source organism: archaeon (assembly GCA_038874115.1). GTDB lineage: Archaea > B1Sed10-29 > B1Sed10-29 > B1Sed10-29 > JAVZDC01 > JAVZDC01. Next base: position 152,797 of record JAVZDC010000001.1, on the reverse strand, counting down.
GCCTACAAGAATTATGAGCATCGCTATGTATCGCTTTTCCAAGATGAGCAATCATTGCTAATCCTATCGCAAAGTCAATGTCTTCAGTAGGTTTAGGAGCAAAAGAAGATATGGAGAAAATTGTGTCGCCAAATTTCTGAGCTAAAAATTGGCAGTCGTTCATTTTTAAAAAAACAGGCATAGATGCGGTTTCATAATACTCCATTTTTTCAGATTCTTTTTTAATTTCAGAAATTATTTTTTCTATGGTTTTTTCTCCAATCGGGTTTAAATCATGTGTTGCTGTCCCATGCGTTATAATTACTTTTTTATTTGGATTTTGTTCAATAGTTTTAATTAAAAATTCAGAGAATTTTGCTCCACCTAAACTACCAAAAGGCCCAAGATGGATATACGGAGTTACAAGTAATATTTCATTCTTTTTCTTAGTTTTAAAATTTAACAAGCCAACAAGGACATCTGTTTTTTCCGCAAGTTTTAAAAGTTTTTTCTCTACGTCGCTTTTACCTGAAAGTATTTCAGACAATAAACTTTGCCCAAGTCTCCAAGCACTAACCCCAAAATTAGCTTTTGCAGGAGCATCAAGTAGTATAAGGAAAATACAAATCCCAATTAAAAAGATACTTAAAGATATCAGAAATTTAGCAAAAACGATTTCTGGAGGGAAAGTTTGGAAAATTGTTAGAAAACTACCAAGTTCAATTGAGATTAAGCAAAATATAGGATAAATACTCGCCATAAGGCAACTTTTTGTTATTCTGTATGAAAATATTAACCAAAATACTAAAACTTGAAAAATAAAAGTGATCGAAAGCCCAAAAATAAAGAAATTTATGGAATTTAGCCCAACGAATTTTTGTATGTAGAGTCCTGATAACAATAAAGTAGCTGTTAGTGCCATACACACAAACGAAAGATAAAAAGCCTGGTTTCTGTTTATCGGAGTTCTTAAAAGCTTACTTATTGGAACCATAAACAATGCAGAGAATATCGTAGGCATCCAAATATAAATCAAAGTAGTAAGACCTGCACTTAGAAAACTATTTTGAATTGAAATAATTGCTGCAAAGAATACTATTCCAGTTATTAACATGTAGCTTATCGTCTTTTTTTCATTTGGCAATCCTTTCAAATATTTAGTAAGATCTAAAATTTTTACTTGGCTCTGAGAACTCATCATTTTAAATAGTTTTAATGTTATTTAAAAAATTATGCATTTTAAAGAAGTTTTAAGTCTTGCTAAAAAAAATAAAGAAGTAGAGCAAATTTTAGAATCTGGATATCATCTTAATTTAGCATATTGCATTCGAGATCGGACAAAAGGGTTAAATGATTGGATTCTAGTGTACGCTAACCAAGAAAAGAATTTAGTTATTCAGTTCGATTATCGATTAAATAGTCTATCTCAACCAGAAAAACCAATCAAGATGTCCGAGTTCTCTTTGGATGAAAAACTCATAAAAACAAACCCAGAGAATATGTTAGAAAAAGCGGCTAAAGAATTTAAAAAAATTGGGAAAAAAGAAGTAAGTTTGCTTGTAACTTTAAATGCAGAACTTGGGAAGCCAATCTGGCATTTTATTTTTATAACAAGCGATTTTAAAATCGTGGTTGTAAAAATAAATGCAGAAACAGGAGAAATAATAAAGATGGAAATGGAAAATTTATTGGTTTAATTATTCTAAACTCTCTTTAAATTTTTCCTCTAAATCTCTTTTAATTGAGTTGCAGTCTTCGATGATCGCGTCTAAATGTTTTATTAATCTTGTTTTTTCAAGTTTGATTTCTTTTGCTTGCTTGAATGGTTTTATAGATTCTTCAAACATTCTGTAATCTATTGTTGCGTAAGGGAATTTATCCATCTCTTTTGCAATCTGTGCCAAAATTTCAGCCAAAAATTTGTTCACAGCTATCTTAACCTCTTTTTTTATTAATTTTTCTTTTGATATGTGTTTTCTTAATTCTCTTACAATCACTGCATTTGGGAAAACTAACGATTCTGCTTCTTTTTCCCCAACTTCCTCCTCAGGTTCCACTGGTTGATTTGGAACAGTTTTTAATTCATCTGCCATAAGATCACCTTTCATTATAAAATTAATTCAGCATATTTTATATTTTCCTTTAGCAAGATCTAAGCAAAATTTACGCAAGTTTGAAAAATATTTGTTTATTATTTCCTCTACTTCTTTCGAACGAGTAACATCTTTTAGACGAATTAATATAAGTGGATCGTCTATCGGATTTCCAATTTTGTTTACAATCCAAATGTACGTTTTCTCCCCTGTTTTTTCATAAATCTCTTTAGCCAATACATGACTTAAAACATTATAAATTTTACCTATATGTGCTACAGGATTTTTTCCAGCCGCAGCTTCACTACTGAATGGTCTGTAAAAAGAAATAACTCCATTTACTCTGTTTCCTCTTCCAACTTGGCCAGAATCCCCACTCTCTGCTGAAGTTCCTGTCACAGTTAAATAAATTCCTTCAAGCCCAAAGCCCTTTTTATCTAGATTGTTCAACGTAATACCTTTAATTCCGGTTTTATCTTTTAAATCTTCTAAAACTTCTTCTTTTTTTCTAAAATAGTCTTCTTCTGATTCTATTAAAGAATCTATAAAACTCATTGCTATCGTGAGCTCAACCTCCTTTTTTTTCCTGATCCCCATTATCTTTATGTCTTCCCCGGTTTCTGGAAAACTTTTTTTATAATCCTTTGAATTTAAGTACAATTCAGTATCAAGAACTATTTTTTCAAGTTCAGACAAAGGATAATATCCGAAAGCTGCAGAAGTATCGTTTGAGCCAGGAACATCTTTTTCTTTAAAAATCCTTGCAAGTTCTGGCGAAGTTGGCTTTAATACATTTTCTATTTCAAAATGTTCTTGTTTTACAAATCTTAAATTCTCTAAAAACCATTTTCTCGTAGTTTCATAAATTATTTTATCTAGATCTATTTCAATACCGTTCCATTCTCGTGTTGCCCTGTCTCCTACTATCATTTTCATGGGTTTTGTAACTTCTCCGCCTCCAAACCTTACTCTTGACTCTCCTGCTGCAAGAAGACCTTTATCGATGTTATGATGAGCAATAAATCCAAATTTCTCCAAATACTCTTTGCAAAGGGAGATGGATATACTTTCACAAATAGAGTCGCATATTGTGTCTGGATGGCCAAGACCTTTTCTTTCCACAAGTTCAAACTCGTTTTTATTTTCAACCAATTTTTCTACGAATAGTTTCATTCAATCCCTTCAATGTAACAAAAATTTAAATATGATTAATAAAAGCGCAATTATACCTAAAACTATCGCAATCAAGACTAAATTTTCAGTTGTTAAAAAGCCAAGCAACGAAATTTTTTCTTCTTTAACTGTGATTTTAAATCTTAAAGAAACCGAATCTGATACATGACCTTGCTTTTTAGCAGTGATTTTTAATTGATAAATTCCTGTTTCTAAAGGATAAAATATTCCTATATATCTTCCAGAGTTTTGATCCATTGAAAATTGAATGTTTGTTTTCATCCCGTTTGGGCTAATTAATTCTCCAAGTACCAAAGCATTTACCGCAATATCATTAGTTTCATCAACAACAGTTGCTATAAGTTCAATTTTCCCTCCTTTCTCAGTAAATACTTCATCATTTTCTCCCGGATTTGTTGCTTTTATTATTACTCGGTGCTCACTTGTCGAAAAATCGATGCTTTTATTCGCTACAAAGTCCGAACCGTATGTTGCGAACACACTTAATGAATGTATTCCTTCTGGAAGAATGGGCAAAATAGCAGAATATTCTCCAAACCCTTCGTAAGTAGAATTCAATATTTCATCATCTACTTTAAATAGCACGTTTGCTGCCGAAATAGGCGAATTATTTAAAAGAATCTTTGCGATAGCTTTTATATTAGCTTCTGTTGAATAGGTCTCGTTTTCTTGAGGGTTTAAAATTATAATTGTAAAATTTTCAACTTTCGAGATTTCAACAGGCGTTCCAACCTTTACTTCTTTTTTATCGACCAATGTATTATTTTCAAACTCTGCAGTAATTCTTAATGTAAATATTCCGGCGTGCTTAAAGCTATAAACTTTTGTATAGAATACTCCAGTCAACGGCAGGTCAAAAGTATCTACGACTTGGGAATCATAATAAACTTCAGCCTTCACTCTTGCATTTTCTTCCAAAAGACCCTTCCAATTATAAACTTGTACTCTCAATGATTCAGATACATTCGTGTTTATATTTGCTGGGAAATATGTTTTAATTCTAGCTCCAGCCACATCTTCCGAAGTCTCACTTATATTTACCTTTATTTCTTTTTTTGTTTCAAGGAGACCGTACTTAAACTCAAAGGTAAGGTTCTGAAGACCAGTGTTTCTAAATTTAATAAAACCTTTAAAAACTCCTCTAAAATTGTTTAATTCAACGCTCTCATTTTCATAATATACGGTAATCTTTCCATCTTTTGCTATTCGACCATTTACGAACCCTGTAACTTCAACAAAAATCAAAGAATTTACAGCATACGTTTTATTTTCTCTTGGCTCAGATATCTTTATATCCACATTTGTTTGGTATGGAACTTTGAAAATGCAAGTCGCAAATTTTGTTTCTATTGGATGTTTATATTGAAAAGTTACCCTATGTAATCCTCCAGGAAGTATTATGTATTTGGAAAAATAGCAACCAGAATATTTGTTAAAACTAACATTAAGCATGTCATCGATGGTTGCGGTTAATTCTCCAGAGCAACTTTTTCCTTCGGATTCTGCTACTTTTGCATAAATGTTGACATAGTTATAAGGGTCTTGGGGGAAATTACAGTCTGTTTCAATCATGGCATCTGTTTGGGACTCAAAAACTTTTAGGATTTTAGTCACACTTTTTCTTGTAGTTGAGTCTGCAACAGTCAAATTTATTTTATACGTTCCTGCCCGGAAAATATTGTCTATTTTATCTTGATCAATAATACTGATCCCATGCCCGGACTCATCCTCGATATTCCAAATTATTTCAGGAGTAGATTGGTTTTCAGAAATAACTGCATTCAAATATACGTGCAACGGTGCTGACCCATTCACAGGGTTCATTTCTAAATCTACGTTTAAACAAAAAACAGGTAAACAAAATATTAAAAAGATGATCAACGAGAGCGCAGTTGTTTTCCAAAGCATATTATTTTTTTAAATGCAAATAAATAAAAATCTTTGTATTTTATTAAAGCTATGGAATCTATTTTAATTAAAAAAATAGCTTTTTTAGCTGGAGGGCTTTCTTTACTTATTATTGTCGGAATTGTTGCTCTATTTTTTATTTCTCACCAAGCTCAATTCGTTAAAACAACAGTAGTCCAAGTAGTTAATTGTGATGCAAAAACCAAATTAATTTTCTTAAGAAACAGTGGAGATGCTCCGATAAATACTACTGCTTATTTTGCGTCCCAAAAAAAGTATTGGTCCTTTAATATGAGTCTAAACCTGGGGGAATTAAAAAGTTTTTACATTCCGGATTTGGAGCCAGGAGAATATTATTTATCTTCTGAAGTTTTCCCCACGGTTAGAGTGGAATGTCGTTGAATGATTTAAACAAGATTATTCAACATTTGCAAGTAACAAAAATATTTTTTCCGATTAATACCGCTTTACTCGTTTATCTTTATAGATGAGTAATTAATTTTTATTAGTTGATTTGGCAGGGAGTAAAAAATATACTAAAAAATTAGTTTGGCAAATCTAACTTTAAAAGTTCTTTTAATTCTCTATACCTGTTCCTGATTGTAACTTCTGTGACCCCCGCAACTTCTGCAACTTCTTTTTGAGTCCTATGTTCTCCAAGTTGAACACTTGCTATATAAATCGCTGCAGCTGCTATTCCAGTCGGACCCCGGCCAGATATTAATTTCTTCTTCATAGCTTCTTCTAAAATCTTAATCGCCCTTTCTTGGACCTCTCCATATAAGTTTAATTCAGAAGCAAATCTTGGAATGTAGTGAATTGGATTGCTTAAAGGCATTGTTATTCCTAAATCTTTCTTCAAGTATCTGTATGTTCTGCCAATATCCTTTTTACTTAAGTTTGTTTTTTCCGCAATTTCTTCTAAAGTTCTTGGTATTCCATATTGTCTACATACCATGTACACGATTGCTGCAACTACCGCTTCAATTAATCTTCCTCGGATAACTCCTTTCGAAACAGCTTTTCGGTAAAGCATTGCAGCAGCTTCTTTTATATTGTTCGACAATCCAAGAGTAGCGCAAATTTTACTTAATTCTCCCATCGCAATAGCCAAGTTTCTTTCAACCGAAGACGATGTCTGCAGCATTTTGTTCCATTTTCTCAAGCTAGTCAATCTTTTTTTCATTTCCGGAGAAGTTATTTTCTCACTTCTCCAATCTTTGTTAAACCGATCTATTTCAGTAGGGAGTCCTTTGTTTGGTCTTGTAATATCTATTGGGGCTCCAGCTCTACTTTTTTCAGTCCTTTGAGACCAATCATATGCTCTCCATTCTGCCCCTCTATCCAACAATTCTTCCTCAATTACTTTTCCGCATTTTTTGCAATATTTTACCCCTCTCTCAAAGTCTTCTATAATTTCTCCCCCACATTCACAAGACGCCATTTTAAATCCTCCTTTTCAATCTTTTTTTCCTTTTACGAAAAGATCTTTTCCAAGCAAAAAATTACTCTCTTTTTCCGCACTAACTACAACGTATGGACCATACGCTGGCCCAAAAAAGTCAATGATTGTACCAACATGCCTTCTTTTTTCATCATATACTTCCATTCCAAGTTTTACAACCTGTTCTGTTTTGACTATTAATTTATTATCATTAGAAATAGAAAGTACTCTACCTAGCTTTTTCATTTAATCTACCCGTAAAGTATATATATTTTTCGGTGGATCTAGTATTTAAATCTTTCTTAAGAAATATTATTTAAAATTCTAATCTTTTTGTTTTGTAGTTTCCAACCCATATTTATATGTGGACGGCATGTGCCTAAACGCATAAATTACTTGGAACGTTTGCCACGTTGATTTTAAAAAACTCCAAAGTATCGAAGAGATTATCCCCTGTCGAAATGGATAAACTTTATATACTTTTCCATCCGGGTATATGACATAAAATTCTTTTAATCGCAAAGCTAACGGAATATATCTCAATAAGAAGTATCTCCAGAATAATCCTATCGTCGAATGATAAAAAGCCACCTTTCCTTTATATGGAAAAGTAAGTAGCGTTATTGTTGGTTTGATGTTGGATAATGCCCCTTTGTCTACTGGTATCGAAATTTTTTCTTTATATTTGATATTTAGCTCATCAATTATTTTTCTCACTTCTTTACTATCGGAATAGAAAAATTGATCAAACACAGGAGGGTCCTTTATTTCTTCTAACTTTATTTTAAGTTTTACATCTTTACCCATCTTAATAACAGTTGGATATTTTAAACGGCCGGGTAAGACACCAGATAGTGTTTTTTCCAGACCTGATAAAATTAGACGAGAAACTATATTGAATCTGAATAAAAGAAGCCATATGTATATTGCATGTCTTACTCTTGCAAACCTTAGTTTTCTCCAAGAGCTAGAATCCACACCATAAACCTCTTTGGAACTCACATATTTTGCCACCCCTGCTACTTCAGGCAAAGTATAAAGTATTTTTGTTTGCGTTGGAAAGATATTTTTTGTTGAGTTTTTCCAAAGGAACAGAAGAGTATTTAAAAAAGTGTGATATGGGTGAGTGAGCAATACTTCATTCAAGATTTTATACCCCTTTGAATAATACACCCTCCTCGTAAAGTCATTATCTTCCATACCAAAGTAAAAAGGAAGATAATAATACCCATAATTTTCAAAAAATTCTCTTTTAAATATCCCGCCGAGTACAGACGGACCAACTGATCTATAGTCTTTTTTATTCGAATATTCGCATAACCCCATCACAACAGAAATCCTTGGGTTTTTTTCCAACTCGGCAATCATTAATTTAAAAGCATCTCGATTTACAACAAACCGATCTACATCGAAAAAAGTTATATATTTATATTTTTCTTTTACTGCTATTTTTTGTCCAAGATAAACTGCTCCTCCAAAACCTAGATTTTTTTTTCTAATGATGTGAAGTATTGATAACTTATTATCAAATTTCTTATAAAACGGATCCAAAGTATTGTATATTATTATAACATCAAACTTTTTGTATGATTGTTTAGAAACAAAGTTTAAAAATTCATGAAGTATTTCTTGCGATCCGCTTGTGGCTACGATTACAGCCAAATCTTTTTTTCTACCATCTCTTTTATCCAATATCTCTCCGCAAAGTTCCTCGATGCTAGGAGGTTTGTAAGCATATTGCGTAAGATCAATAAATTTCATTTAATTCCCCTCATTTTATCATATATGAAATTAGCAATATTTTTTGCAATTTTTTCCATATGCTTTTTATTAAGGCCTTGGTGGATCCCGACCCATAAGGAATTTTTCATTATTCTGTCTGTGTTCGATAAATTCCCAACCACTTTGTAATTAATTTCATTTTCAATGAAAACTGGTTGTTTTGTTATATTTCCGGCGAACAGTACTCTGCTATCTATTTTGTTATTATAAAGATATTGTTGTAATTCGTTTCTTCTGATGAGATCTGCATATTTATCCTTTATGGTGAGTATAAAGCCAAACCAACATGGATCACTTTTCGGAGTTTGTTTCGGCAGTATAAAGTATTCATCCAGTCCGAGTTCAATCATTCTTGATTTTAAGTAATTAAAATTTTTTTTCCTGATAGCAGAAAATTTTTCTATTTTCTCAAGTTGTGCCAATCCAATCGCAGCTTGAATATCAGTCATCTTTAAATTATACCCAATCTCAGAATATATGTATTTATGATCATACCCAAATGGCAACTTGCCTAACTGCCAACCAAATCTTTTTCCGCAAGTATCATTTTTTCCAGTCGAGCACCAGCAATCTCTACCCCAGTCTCTGAAAGACCGGACGATGCGGTGTATTAAAGAATTATTGGTGAGTATTGCCCCTCCTTCTATAGTAGTAATGTGATGTGCTGGATAAAAACTGAAAGTCGACAAATCCCCAAAACTACCCACTTTTTTTTCAGCATAAGTAGACCCCAAAGCATCGCATGTATCTTCTATTAGCCACAAATCATATTTTTCTTTTATCTTTAAAATTTCGTCTAGTTGAAAAGGGTTTCCAAGAGTATGTGCCATTAAAATTGCTTTCGTTTTTGGTGAAATCGCTTTTTTTATCTCATCTACTTTGGCATTATATGTTTCAAGATCTACATCTACAAACACTGGAACTGCTTCTGCTTGGATTATCGGAAAGACCGTGGTTGGAAAGCAAGCAGCTACTGTGATTACTTCATCTCCAGGAAGAATTCTTTTTTCTCCAAGTTTTTTCGAAGTCAAAGACATAAAAGCTAATAGATTGGCTGATGATCCTGAGTTAGTTGTTACAGCGTATTTACATCCCACATATTCTTTTAACTTGTTTTCAAAAGCTAAATTATACTCCCCTTCAGTCCACCACCCTTTCAAGATAGCTTCGATACCATTCCACAATTCTTTATCATCATATTTTTTGCCTGTAACTGATATAAATTCACTTTTTTTATTTTTTTGAGCTTCAATTTTATAATACTCTTTTACAAGTTTTTTCATTTTATTTTTTAATGTTATATTTCTCATGTTATGTCACCTTTAATTCTTTAAGCATCTCATCGATATTTTTCATTTTTCTACCCAGTTTTTTTTCGATTTTAGAGTTATCCACTTTGAGATATTTAGGTATTCTTATTTCTCTAAAATCTGATGATATTTTTTCTATTTGTGCTTCATTCAAGCCTAGAAATCTTGCAATTTTTTTCGCAAAATCATATCTAGACAGATATTCACCGCCAGTAGCGTTAAAAAGTCCACACTCGTTCTGTTTTGATAGCTGGTATATTATTTTAGAAAGTTCTAATGCGGAAATTGGTTGAGAATATTGGTCAAAAGCAGCGTAAAATTTTTCATTTTTTTCTAAAGAGTATTTCAACCTAGCATAAAAGTTTTTTGGCGGATGTTCTTCTCCAAATAATCCAGTAGTTCTCAATATGAGATAATCTTTTGATTTAAATATTATTTCTTGTTCAGCCAATAATTTAGATAACCCATAAAAATTTAAAGGATAAGGAATACTTTCTTCCGTATATATTTCTTCCTCAAATCCGGAGTAGATCCAATCAGTTGATATTTGTATCAATTTAAAAGGGATTTCTTTCTGTATGGCTACCAAATTTTTTACAATCACCACGTTGGAAATGTACGCTTCTTTTCTTTCTTTTTCGGCATTATCTGTCTTTCCTTTATATTTTGCACAATTAACTACAATATCTGGTTTCTCTTTTAAAATAATCTTTTCGATGGCGTCGAAAGAAGCAGCATCGCAGTTATACTTCGTAAAAATACTTTTGGTTCTACTTATGCCAAAAACTTCCTCATTTACCTCCTTTAGTTTGAGATATAGATGTGTTCCAAGAAGGCCATTCGAGCCGACTACTGCAAATTTCATCGGTCTTTCACTTTCCAGTTATAACCTATTGATTTGTCCCATGGATCGATGCGTTTAATTTCGTCAGGGTCGTAAGGCATATCCGTAAAATTTGCTACAATTGCAGAACCTTCTCCAATAGCAGTAAATCCATTTAATACTCCGGGAGGAATTTTTACTAGCTTATAATCTTTTTCCCCAAGATAGATCTCCATTAACTTATTTTTAGTTGGAGACTTTTCTCTTAAATCCAATAAAACAAGTTTGATATTCCCCTTAATACAAACATAATTTAGCTCCATTTTTGTATGAAGATGCCAACCTTTAACTACCCCCGGAAATATTTCTGAGAAGTAGACTTCTCCAAATTTTTTAAACTCAGGGTCCGTACATTTCATAAAATGTCGTATACATCCCCTATCATCTAAAATGGTTTTTCTACTGCTTATTATTACACCTTCAATGTTTCCGATCTCATACATTTAAGTTTCACCAAAAAAGTTCAATATCATTTTATTGGAATACTCTTCCATATTTTCTTTGTGAGAATAATATTTGCCGTACCATTCAAAAGTATTTGTAAATCGCTCATAGGCAGAGTATTTTGGTTTCCATCCTAAAATTCTTCGTGCTTTTGTTGAATCCAGTAAAAGGATGGAATCTTCCTTCATTTGTTTTTCTCCCAGAGCGATTTTAATCTCCGTATTCAACACTGTTTTTGCTATTTCAATAATTTCTTTTACAGTTATATGATCTTCAATATTTGGAGCGAAATTCCATGCTCCAACTATAGCGGTTTCTCCCATATATAAGCGCTTTGCCAACATCATGTATCCTTCCAATACTTCGAGAACATAGTTCCAGGGTCTAATTCCATATGGATTTCGAATCACCAATTCTTTTTTTTCAAAAATTGCTCTAACTATATCATTTATTAATCGATATGGCGCCCAATCTCCCCCACCTACAACGTTTCCAGCTCTCGCAGAGGCTATTAAAGTGTTATGTTCTTCCCCGTATTTTTCAGGATTAAAATATATTTTGGAATATGTTTCTATAATCATCTCTGCCGCAGCTTTTGATACGCTATATGGATCTAGCCCAGAACCAAGTTGATCTATTTCTCGATATGGCCAAATCCAATTATTGTTTTTATATACTTTATCCGTTGTGATAAATACGGCACACTTTACACTTCTTGTATTTCTTATCGCTTCCAATACGTTAGTTGTTCCGAGTGTGTTTATCTCGAATGTATCTCTTGGATTCTTATAACTTTCAAAAACTATTGGCTGAGCAGCAAGATGAAATACAATTTCGGGTTTTTCTTTCAAAAAGATTGCTTGGATATCCTTGTATTCAGTAACATCCGCGTAATAATGTTTTATTTTATCTTTCAATTTTAAAATCTGAAATAAATTTGGTTGCGATGGAGGATCTACCGAAATTCCAACCACATCAGCTCCAGCTAGGATCATTATTTGTGTTAACCAACTTCCTTTAAATCCGGTATGCCCTGTTATACATACTTTTTTGTTAGCAAAAAAATTTTTTAATTCTTCCCATTCCATACGAAAACCCTTACTGCCAAATTTTCCAAGGCGCGTTTCCGGAATTCCATAATTCTTCCAATTTAAGTTTGTCGCTAAGTTTATCCATCGGCTTCCAAAAACCGGAATGTTTATACGCTACGAGTTGTCTTTCTTCTACTAATTTTTCCAAAACATCTTTTTCGAAAACTGAAGAATCGTCTTTGATATAGTCGAATATTTTCGGCTCGAGAACGAAAAATCCACCATTTACCCAATTCGATAAATTATCTTTTTTTTCCCCGAAATAATTGACAACCCCTTCTTTAGATATTTGTAGCGCTCCAAACCTGCCTTCAGGAATGGTAGCAGTTAATGTTGCAATCTTGCCCTGCGATTCATGATATTTTATTAAAGCTTTTATATCTACATTTGCGACTCCATCTCCATACGTCATCATAAATCTTTGATTTCCGATATATTTTTGAATTCTTTTTATTCTGCCACCTGTTTGAGTGTATAGTCCAGTATCCACTAATGTGACTTTCCAATCTTCATTATTATTTTCATGCACTTCCATCTTATTTGTTTTTAGATCTATTGTCAAATCCGAATTGTAAATGAAATAATTTGCGAACCATTCTTTTATCATATGTCCTTTATACCCCAAACAAATGATAAAATCGTTAAACCCATAATGGGAATAAATTTTCATTATGTGCCATAAGATCGGTTTATCTCCAATTTCCACCAAAGGTTTTGGTTTAACAATTGTTTCTTCACTTAATCTGCTTCCGAATCCTCCAGCAAGTATAACTACTTTCATGCTTCATATATAGTGCTTTTTCTTTAAATATTTTTTCATCTTTTGAACTTTTCAATCAACTTTTAATTTTTATTATATTAAGCGTAAGTTATAAAACCAAAATTTGTGAAGTGTTTAATATACAAGATATCTTTATATTTTTACTAGGCATATTATCTACTGGTGTCTCGGTTAATGTTTCCTGTGGTGATTTCGTGAAAATACTTTATCTGTGCCCAAGATTTCCGACTTCCAGGGCAAGAGGGGACGCAGTAAGAACTTATCAACAACTTGAAGCTCTTAAAGACCATGATGTAACTTTTGTTTCCTTCGATGACGGAGAAGTAAAACCAGAACACATTAACAATCTGAAAAAATTTTGCAAAGAAGTTTATCTGGCTCCACTACCAAAAGAAAGAAGAGGCGTTGTTACATCTACCCTATCTTTAAACCAAATCAAGTTAGGAATAAAATTTTTGTTTTCTTCTTTACCTTTTCAAGTTAATTTTTACCAGCATGAAAGCATGGTGAAATTGCTACAGGAATTGAATAGAAAAGAAAAGTTTGATGTGCTGTGGGTGTGTTTGGAGCGGATGGCTGAATATGCAAAATATGTAGACGCAAAAGTAAAAGTTTTGGATTATGTAGACTCTTTATCTCTTAATGTATTCCGCAGGATGAAAGCAGAGAAAAATATTCTTTGGAAAATTTATTGTTTTATTGATTATCCAAGGTTGTTTGCTTATGAAAAAAAACAAGCAGAAGTTTTCGATGAACTTATTTTTATTTCCAGCGTGGATAAAAAGCACATAGGTTCAAGAAAGAGTACTCTTATCCCAACTGCGATTGATCTTGCAGAGTTTAACGATTCCAAGTATGAAAACATCATTAGAGAAAAAGGAAGAATAATATTTCTTGGAAGGATGGATTATGCACCAAACATTTCCGCAGTTCTTTGGTTTGCTAAAAAGATATTTCCATTGATAAAAAAGGAAGTTGATTATGCAAAGTTTTATATTGTTGGAGCAAACCCACCAGATAAAGTAAAAAATTTAGCCGATAATGAAGATATATTCGTTACTGGGTTTGTAAAGGATCGAGTAGCAGAATTATATAAAAGCGAAGTTTCTGTCGCTCCTTTAAGGATAAGTTCGGGAATTCAAACAAAAGTTCTCGAGGCTTTAGCTGCTAAATTACCCGTAGTTTGTACCTCTCAAGTTGCGGAGCCGATAGGATTTTCGGAAAAAGAAGGAGTTTTCGTTGGCGACACAGAAGAAGAAATTGCAAGGAAGACAGTTTATCTACTTAAAAACAAAGTGAAATTTTCGAATAGAAAACTACGTGAGAATTTTTCAAAAGAAGCTGTTTTAAAGAAGTATTGCGATTTATTAAAACAAATAGAGAAAGAGGTAAAACATGGATAAACCAGAAGTCTTAATTGTTATGTACACTAATTGGCTTGGTGGAGGAGAAGCGTTGATTAGAGACATTTTCAATCAAAAGTGTATGAGATCTAAGAATAAAGTTATTGATTTTTTAATTATAGGCAATCCGCCAAAAGAATTTACAGAAAGTTTAGTGAGGAATAAATACAAAGTTTCTATGATTCGAACCCCAAAGCTAGAATTTTCTCGAAGTTTTATTTTTTATTTTCTTTCGACCATTTTTGTTTTTTATGGTTTAATAGTTTACTTAATTTTAAATTTTAATAGAGCTCGATGTTATAAAGTGATTCATTTTCAAGATCCAAGATCTTTTATCGTCGGGTTTTGGTTTTGCAAGTTAATTCATGCTAAGCCCATTTTACATTTCCATGGATATAATCCCATAAACAAAATGTTATTTTTGACGCCTATGAAAGAGATATTTAAAAATGTAGAATTCGTATTTTCTTCGAAGGCAATATTTGAAAAATATGCTGTAGGATCTTCCGCAAATTACAAAATAATTCAAAATGGTATCGATATAAATTTTTGGAATATCAAGAGAAGAAAGTTTGGCAAGTTTACTTTTCTTCATGTTGGCAGATGGATTGATGTTAAACACCAGTCGGAAATAATAGAGACATTTGTAAAATTAAATAAAAAATATCCAAGAACTCAACTTATTATCGCCACGGATCGTTTACCAAGAGAAGCAGCGATACAGTCGAGAAATGTAATATTTATAGTCGGAAAAGGCCCACAAGAAATTCGGGAATTATACGCAAAGTCCCATTGTTTTGTTATGTTTTCAGATGAAAGAGAAGGATGGATGCTCACTATATTTGAAGCTATGGCTGCTGGATTGCCTATAATCGGAACAAACGTTGGAGGAATGACGGCCATTGAATATCCTTTCAAGATAAAACCAGGGGATAAAGATGGATTGTACTCTTTGATGGAATTATATTTAACGGATAAGTCTGCGAGGGAAAAAGCAATAAAAGCTTCGATAAAGAATGCTAAATTATTTTCCGCAGAAACGACGGCAAAAGAATGGTACGCTCTATATTTCCAATAAAAAGTAAAGCTCACTGAAATTCCGAGGATTGATTTTTTTGAAGTTGGGTTTTTAAGTGGAGCATGTCATATAAGTGCTGTTAGACGTCCTCAACAGCTGAAAGCGCTATTCTAAACTGAAATTAAAAAGAAGCTTATGTATGGGTAAAAATATTATTTCCTTTCCATCTATTTTTAACTTTTCTTCTTTTCCACTGTCTTTTAATGCTGACAGAAGAGAAATATTAACATGTTCAAATGTTTCCGGAATATCTGTTTTAATTATTTTTTCTATTACAAGTTCTCTAATATCCTGAGCAACTTTTGTTCTATCTTCCAGCGAACTATTTCTGGGAAAGGTTTTCTTATATAATCTTCAAAAAGCCTTTTTAGCTCTAGCTCATAGAGCTCAAAGTTGTCCACAGTCTTTCCAAAATATAATTCTGCAAATTCCTGAAATGTTAAGGGACTGATATACTCCGAAAAATATCTACCTGCCGGATCTTTAACAGCTGCGCTTTCTAGTGCAATGCTAGCTGATTCGGAGATATAGATTTTCAGATTTGGAAAGTTATCATACAAAAGTTTTATTTTAGTACTCCAAGTTTTCAATTTTTGAATTTCATCGAAGAAGACAAAGCATTTTTCTTTTCGCCAATCAACTTTTGTCAGTTTCGAATATTCTTCAAGCACTTTAGTAGGATCTTTTATTGCTTCATCAAATGAAAAATAAATTATATTCCTTGGAGGAATGTTTCTTTTAATAAGTTCTTCTATTAGCTGGTAAATGATAGTTGTCTTTCCTGTTCGTCGCAGCCCGCTCAAAAGCAATATTTGTTTGTAGTTAAAAAATGTTTTTTTCACACTCTCAAAGATCTTTCTCTTATATTCTCGTGCTTTTTCCTTTGATATAGTGCCTGTTTCCCACCATTCATTTAGCAAAGGTAAGATAATTTCCATATAAGTTTTGACTTTTCTAGAGCTTTTCTTACATTTTCTTCCAATTACTTACATTTCGTACAACCAGAACCCGATATTTCTATTTTCATTGTTGCTTCTTATATTATCTCTAACGCTACAACTATTCCTAAAATCAGCATTATTATTCCTGCAATTAAGTGAAGTAGTCTTATATTTTTTTCTTTCCATTCTGTCATTTTTTCAATGCTTCTAAAACCAAAATACATAAATAAAGTTATAAGTATAAGAGGCAGGACAAAAAAGATATTATACAATAAAAGAATAGGGATTACAACCATCATAGTCGCTCTTTCTGCAAGCAAACCAAGTATAAATATATATGGTCCACCTGTGCAAGGCAATTCAAAAAGACAAACTAAAAATACCATTAAGAATGCACCAATCGGCGAAGTGACTTTTCCTAGCATTTTCTTTAAAGTTGGCCTCCAACTTCTTGGGATTTCCATAACAAATCCGCCACCGCCGTACCAGAAGTAATCCTTTATGTTTGCCAGCCCAATGATGATTGCTAAAAAACCAATAATTTTATAGAACCAAAAAGATAATCCGGAAATTTGTAAAGCAGAAAATATGCCCAAGCCAAAAAGAAAATACACAATGTAAATTGAAATGGTAAAGGCAATGCCTGCTTTAAGTGCTTTTTTCTTGTCTCCACTTATTAACAACGCACCAAGCAAAATCAATAGCACAGCGATTGCACAAGGATTAATCGAATCAACCAAGGCAGCACTAATTACTGTAACGATAGATAGCGCACCTAATTTTTCTAAAGGAGATTTTGCACCCGTTAGACCTGTTGCTTGTATTTCTTCTAACTTTGGACACCCCTTTCCCGCATTAATTATTATTTCATTTTCTAAATTCTCCAGAATTGGTTTATCTCCAATTAGATATTTGTTTGAAATAAAAATTGCAGGTATACCCCTTTCTTTATTGGAAATGTTATACGCATCAAAAAAATTATTAAGTAAAATCATATTTGTGCGGTTATTGTAAATTTCAAATCTATGAATTTCAAGTTGGATATTTTGATTCTAATTGATTGATAAATGGCTCAACTCTTGCGCAATGAGGACAACCATCTCCATAAAAGAAATATATACATGTATTGATGGTATTGTCACATGGATTTTCTATTGTACAGACTTCTCGTGCATGTCCAATCTGAACAAAAAAGAGAGCCAATAATAGCGATACAAAAAGAATTTCTATTTTCACTTTGAACCCCCACTGCATGATTTATTCTTTAATTTATCCTCGAGTTCTTTCCTTACAATTTTCAAAACACCTCTTTTCTTTATTAAATCTTTTACATACCGCTTATCAGAAAAACTAATAGCATTAAAGATGCACCAAACTTCGCAAGAAGTGCAGCCGACCATACAGTTATTAGGTCTTGCAACAATCGCCTTTTTCTTATTTGTATCATAATCAAAAACATTTCTACCGCAAGAAGTTACGCACATCCCACACCCCATACATTTTGATTCATCAATTGTTGGATGCCAATTTATTTCTTCTCTGTCAATGCCTTTCCATTTATCTGTTTTAATTTCTATTCCAACATTACCCCCTATACAACTAGAATTTTTCAAAATCTTTCCTTTAGTGTACCCCAGTGCTTTGAAAATATCACAAACGCGATAATCTTTTATCATGTAAAAAACCTGTTTCCCTTTTCTTTTTGCTTCAACGATTCCTGCGCTTTCTAATTTGGACAATTGTATTGAGGTCGTAGATTGCGTTCTTTTTACATACGGAAAAATTTCACAAACGCATTTTTCCCCATTTAACAAGAATTCAACTATTTTTAGCCTTGTTTCATTTGCAAGAGCTTTCAATATTTTTATTGTTTTTTCATTCATTTTTATACCCATCTAAACACCCAAATTTTAAAGCTTCAGTGCAAAATACTTCTTATTGATATATTGATAACCATCAATATTTATAAATATCTGTTAATTTATATATATCTGCAGTAAAGGGGCATTAAAATGGATGTAAAATCAATTTGCAATAAAAACAAATTTACTATTTTTCTATTATTAGTTATGATAGCAATAACTATTTTTGTATTTTCTACTGAAAAACAAACTATTAAAGATGTTCCCCAGATTAATGTCATAACAGGTGTAATACTAATTCTTGTGGGGTTAGCTGCAGGGCTTTTAGGTGGATGGATAGGAACAGGTGGTTGCAGCGTTATGCTTCCAATATTACATTTCTGGTTAGGATTTCCTGCCCCCATTGCCATCGGAACAACTCTTTTTGCAGTAATTTTCACTGCTATTTCTGGCGGCTATGGTCATTTTAAGCAAAAAAATGTGGATAAGAGAGTAATGCTTTGGATGGGTGGGGCTGGACTTTTAGGAGTAATTCTAGGGTCTTGGTTATTTCTGTTTTTATCAAATCAATCTATGCTTTTAGGTCTTATCCTTGGAATTGTGTTCCTGTGGCCTGCATTCAGAATGATATGGGAAGGAATTGAAGGATACAAAAAAATTAAGCAAGGACATATTGTATCATCAAAAATGCAAAGTTCGATGCCAGAAACAATAAATGGCCATCCTGCAAAACTATCAGTTTTTGGATTTATTGTAGGAATTCTTACAGGAATAGTTGGTCTTGGGGGAGGCTATGCATTAGTTCCAGGACTCATTTATTTGTTTAAAGCACCGGTTTATATCACAATGGGAACTTCTTTAGCAATAATGGTACCTATGGCAATAGTTGGTGGTTCAATAAAATTAGCGCAGGGCTTTGTCTTTCTTTGTGCAGCTTTAATGATAGCGATGGGTACAATTGTTGGAGCACAAATAGGTGCAGCAACAATCAAGAGATTTAAGCCATTTCACCTAAAATTGATTTTCGGTATTTATTTCTTATATGTAGCTGTAAAATTTATCGGCAATTATTTTGGGATATATGTTTGGTAATTACTTGAAGAAATTTGTAGAAATTTTCTTTTTGTTTTTATTTTACAATTCCTCTTACTCCTGGAGTTACTAAGGTAGATTAATCGCCTCCAATAAGTTGACAGAACCCGAGATACAAAGGTTTTTATATAAAATATGTTATTATAATTCAAAGCGGTGACGTAAAAATTTCTTACCTTTATTATACTCTGTTTTAGAGAGGAGAGCATGCCGACTGCTGGACATGAAATTTTTTCTAAGTTCGAAGAATATTCTGTAGCTGAATTTTTTAAGAAAAATAGGCAAATGCTGGGATATTCGGGTAAAATAAGATCATTAACAACAATTATTCACGAATATGTAACAAATAGTCTTGATGCTTGTGAAGACGCAGGCATTTTGCCAGAGATCTATGTTGAGATTAAAAAACTTGGACCTGAGCATTATTTGATTACAGTACACGACAATGGTCCTGGGATTCCTAAAAAATACGTTGGTAAAGCTCTTGGAAAGATGCTTGCAGGGACTAAATTCAAAAGTTTTAAACAATCGAGGGGACAACAGGGCATTGGGGCAAGTGGATGTATTCTGTATGGACAAATTACCACAGGGAAACCAACGTTAATCCGCTCCGCTCAAGGAGATGGGAAAGTTTATTCTTGTGCGATAATGGTTGATACTCAAAAAAATGAACCAAGATTCTTTCAAGAGTCAGAATATTTAGATCCTGATTTCAAAGGGTTATGGATTCAAACAGAAGTTAAAGAAGTATTGTATCAAAAAGGTGAAAATTCCCCAGATGAATATTTACGTCGGACTGCTTTGGCAAATCCGCACGTAAAAATAATTTATGTGGACCCAGACGGGTTGAAGACAGTCTATGAGCGCTCTGTAAGTGTTTTACCAAAGCTACCGAAAGCTTCGAAACCTCATTTGAAAGGAGTTAATGCTGATGATCTTATTTCTCTCGCCCAAAATACATCCGCACGTACGATTAGAGGATTTTTAATTCAAGAATTTTCCAGAGTTTCGAGTCAAAAAGTTAATGAGATTCAACAAAAAGTAAATTTCGATTTGAATAAAAGACCAAAAGATATGACTTGGGAAGAAGCAGAACAGATAATTTCTGCAGTCCAGCAAATTAAATTTATAGCCCCGCCAGGAGATATTTTGGTTCCCATTGGTGAAAAACACATAGAACAATCTTTAGATGCTATTTTGAAACCAGAATTTAAAGTTGTAAAAATTAGGCCTGCTGGAGTTTACAGAGGAGGAATTCCTTTTCAAGTAGAAATTGCTATGGCTTACGGAGGTAATTCAGGTAAGGAAGTTAAAGAAGAAGTTGGGGGAGAAGTGAAAACTGTTAGGACTTTGGAGCTTATGAGGTTTGCAAATAGAGTACCACTTTTATTTGATTCAGGGGGATGTGCGATTACGAAGGCTGTTCAAGAAGTAGATTGGAAACGTTATAATTTAAGAGATAATGTTCCATTGACTGTAATGGTAAACCTTGTTTCAGTATACGTTCCGTACACTGGTGCGGGAAAGCAGGCGGTGAGTGATGAAGAAGAATTAATGAGGGAATTGCATCTCGCTTTACTCGATTGTGCAAGAGAAGTTCAAAGATATATTTCAGGGCAGATGAAAAGAAAAGAAGCAGCGGCTAAAAAACAAACTTTACATAAATATGCACCTGAAATCGCTACTGCTCTTTCAGAATTGTTGGGAATACCTAAAAAAGAGATTTTAGATAAACTTATAGAGTTGATCGAGTCTAAATATGAAAAAGAGGAATTAGAGGAATCGGATGAAGAAAGAATGGAAACTGATAGCACATCGGAATCTAACGGTGGTGATGAATGACTAAGAAGATAGTGGAAATGGATTCTGAGGTTAAAAATAAGATCGAGAAAACTGCAGAGATTATTTGGAACGATATAAAGGTTAAAGAACCCCCTGTGTTAAGAATTCCAGTCAGAGGTAGATCAAATATTTTTTTCGATGAAGAAAAAAACCAAATACTTTTGAAGAACCCGGAAAAATTCTTGAGAAGGAATTTCATGAATGTTGCACATTCAAAGAAGTTCATGCAAACTTTACATATTGCAAACTACTGTTATCAAAATCTTCTCAAAGAAGGTCTTCACTGTACAATCAGAGATTTGTATTATGCTTTTGCGAGGAGTGTGGAAAATTCAACAGAAAATGTTTGGGATGATCAAAGAGAATCAAACTCTTGCATAGAAGATTTGGAGATTATGCTTGGATCTATAAGAGAACAACTTCATTTGAACGCGGATCCAAAAGGGATGGTTGTAGGGCCCGCTGTTTTTGTAGATCATTTTGCTGGCCAAGATATAGTTATTGAGCTAGATAAACAAGGATCTGGTGGATGGGCCATTCCTTCAAACGTTGAGCATTTGGAATTTAAAGAAGTTGACGTAGATTACGTTTTAGTCGTAGAAAAATCAGCAGCGTTTGACAGGTTGAATGAAGATATGTTTTGGAAGAAAAACAACTGTTTATTGATAGCAACGAAAGGACAGGCAGCCCGTGGCGCAAGAAGATTAATTCAAAGACTTTCGATGGAGAAAAGTCTTCCAATTTATGTGGTGACGGATGCCGACGGTTATGGATGGTATATTTACTCTACAATAAAGTTTGGTTCCATGAAATTGGCTTACTTGACTGATCTTTTAGCTACTCCAGCCGCAAAGTTTCTTGGAGTATCTTTAACAGACCTTTATGAAAGAGGGTTGGAAAAGCAGTTAATGCCAGCAGAAGATCAAGACTTGAAAAGAACTAGAGAGTTAATGGACTATGCTTGGTTTAAGAAACCAGAGTGGCAGACAGAGTTAAAAAAAGCTTTAGAAACTAAGAAAAAAGGGGAAATAGAAGCTTTTACAAGGTTGAATTTGCGTTATTTAACAAACGTTTATCTGCCCGAGAAAATTGAAAATAAAGAATTTTTACCATAAGTGAATTGCATGAAAAAAATAACTACAAAAAATAAAATCGAACTTTTGGAGGCTTTGAAAGAACTTAAAGGCGAGGAAGAAGTTTACATAAGTTTAAGACCAACTTCTGATATTATCGATCATATTTTAGCAAATAATTTAAAAATTAAAAAAATCGTTTGCCCAAGAAGTTTATACCTTCAAATTTCTAAAAACACAAAAGAATATTTGGAAAATGTTAATATCATTGTAGAACCAGGGAATTTTAAAATCGGTAGACCAAGAAAGTATCATGAGGATACTTTGAAATATATTTTGGCGAAATATTCTGAAGGGGTTGCTCCAAAAAACATAGCTAAAGAATTAAATATTCCTTTGCGTACAGTATATCATTATATAAAAAATGGGCTTGATATGCCTGGGTAGCTCAGTTGGTAGAGCGTCCGGCTGTTAACCGGAAGGTCGCAGGTTCAAATCCTGCCTCAGGCGTTAACTTTTTTCAATTTTTCCTCTAAATCTTTCAAAGCTAACTCATGAATTATTGGATTTTTTTCTTCTTTTATTTTTTCCCAAGTTTCTTTTCTTAAAACATTTTCGATTTCCAAACCCAATTCTTCAGCCGCTTTAGATATTGCTTCCCAAGTTTCAGTGTATTTTAAAAAGGCAAACATCTTTTTGTAATGCTTTGAATGTTTCTCCAAATATTTTTTCACTCTTTCTTTTGTTATCTCAATGTAAGCCTTTTTTATTTCTAAAGTTTCTTCCCATTCCGGCCAGTCATAATTATTGAAAGGATAATAATCCGAAAACTCAAAAGGAATTACCCCCGGGTTTGAGACAACTACTCTATGAATCCTTGGAAAGCATGGCACCTTTTTCAAAGTCTCCCTAATTTTTTTATGAGTTTCAGATTCTCGGTATGGTTTTTTGTAAGCA
This sequence comes from archaeon, assembly GCA_038874115.1. Taxonomy (GTDB): domain Archaea; phylum B1Sed10-29; class B1Sed10-29; order B1Sed10-29; family JAVZDC01; genus JAVZDC01. The sequence continues at coordinate 129,640 of JAVZDC010000001.1, read as the reverse complement.
CAAGGCAAAAATAGCAATATATCTTTTTCTTTTGGCGGATTGTAAAACCTTTGGAAATAATCTTGCCAAACGTTATAATAAGGATGCTCTAAATTTTTTATCGATGCTCCAACTATTTTTTCTTGTTTTTCTTGAGGAATTTTTGGAATAAAGACGTAGTTTTCAAAATCAAGTTCTATCTTTGGATTTTTAGCCCATTTTCCAACAGCATTAAAGAATTGTTCTTTATCATAAGGTTTCCATTTCCCTTCGACCCAAAGTTCAAATAATTTGGATTTAGAATGTGGAAAAGTATTTATTAAAACTATCGAGTCACTATAGTTTAAAGCAAATTCAACACTTTTATCCAAGTCTTGAGGGGTAGAAAACGGCATGTTTACCATTAAATAAGTTCTAACTTTGCACTTGTTTTTCTTTAATGTTTGAACTGCTTTCAAATAATCTTCCACAGTAAAACCTTTTTCATATTTTTCTAAAACCTCATCATTCGCACATTCTAAACCAATTGCTACTGTTAATTCTATGCCTTCAAAATCAGCTAAGTTTTCATCAGTAATATATTCAGGCCTACTTTCGATAGTTAATTTTTTTACCCCCTTTTCTTTCAGAAACTTAACAAACCATTTTCTAAATTCTCTAGGGAATTGTGCATCGTCTAAAAAACTCCCGCTCGCAAACACTTTTAAAGAATCAACATTTTTCAAGTTTAAGTTTTCCAAATATTTTTTTAATTTTTCAATGTTTAGCTCGCTCTCAATTTTTCCCCATCCACAAGCAAAACACTTTCCCCAAGAGCATTTTCCACTAGCCAAGATAATTCTTTTTTCCATGTTTTCATCTACTTTTTTAAAGTCTTTTTATAAATTCATAAAGTGGGCAAAATCCAAGCGCAGCCGTTACAATTAGTATAACTCCAATAAAACCAATCATTGTTGCCAAGGCTGCGTCCAAATACAATATTTCTATCCCAGCCAATTTTGCACCTAGATTGCCCAAAAGCAATATTCCTAAAATTAATCTTACAGCTCTATCCCAAAAACCAATGTTTTGTTTTATTATAAGAATTCCTTTCATACCCATCCTTATTAATAGAATCAAGCTTAACTTTTATAAAAATCTAACGTAAAAATAATATTTATGGTCATAAATGCAGGTCCAGAATTCGAAAAAGCAAAAGAGAAATATCAGAATGCAAGGTCTAATGAAGAAAAGTTAGAAGCTTTAAAAGAAATGCTTCGTACAGCTCCAAAGCATAAAGGAAGCGAGAATTTACTTTCAGATATAAGGGCGAAAATCGGAAGATTGAAAAAGGAAATGCTTCTTGAAAAGAAAAAGAAAGCGGCGCGCTACTCCATAAGTATTCCGAAAGAAGGGTTTCAAATAGCCATTATTGGATTTCCAAACTCTGGAAAAAGCACTCTTTTAAATTATTTAACTAACGCAAACGCAGAGGTAGCAGAATATCCTTTTACAACAAAAGAGCCAGTTGTAGGATCCATGTTTTATGAAGGGGGTAGGGTTCAGATTTTCGAACTCCCTGCGCTAATGGAAGGAGCGGCAACAAAACAGAGACATTTACTTTCTCTTTTAACTTCCTGTGATGGAATTATTTTGATATATTCAGACGATTATGAAAAAGAAGTTTTACTAAAAGAATTGAACGAGTTTGGTATACAGAAGAAAATACTTTTCTTAAGGAAAGGGGAACGATTGGAAAAACAACAAATTTTTGAATTTTTCGAACTTATTCGAGTTTACACAAAAGAACCAGGGGAAGATCCGGATTTGACTCAGCCAATTCTTTTGAAAAAAGGATCTTCAGTATTAGATGCTGCGGAAGAAATTCATAAAGATTTTGCGGAGAAATTGGAGTATGCTAGATTGTGGGGGTCTGCGAAATTTCCAGGTCAAAGAGTAGAAAAAGATTATATCTTACAAGATGGAGACATAGTTGAATTTCATATTTCTGATTAAGTATGAGCATTAAGTGGATTCAAAAAGAATTTTCTAACTTTAAATTCTTCTTTTTTACCTGGATTCCAATCTTCGGTCGGTCTAAAATATCCAACTATTCTACTGTAAATTAGAGTCTTCTTTCCACAAACAGGGCAGCACTCTTTTTTACCTGAGAAATACCCATGCTCTAAACATACGCTGTATGTTGGAGTTATAGTTATGTAAGGCAATTTTGTTTTCTCAAGTACTGTTTTAACCAAGTTTTTACAATTTTCAAAAGACGGAATACTTTCTCCTAAATAAATGTGAAAAACCGTTCCTCCAGTGTATTTCGTTTGTAATTCTTCTTGGTGCTTTATCGCATCCCAGAAGTTTATTCTTTCTTCAGGCGGGAATAAAGAAGAATTTGTATAGAATGGAACTTTTTCTCCTCTTGTTTTTATTTTTGGATATTTTTTCTTATCTATTTTTGCTAATCTATATGCCACACTTTCAGCAGGTGTTGCCTCCAAATTATATAAATTCCCAGAATTTTCCTGAAATTCTTTAAGTTTTTTTAGCATAAAGTCTAAAACTTTTAATGCGAATTTTTGAGAATCTTTGTCAAGAATGTTTTTTCCAAGAAGGTTTTCACAAGCTTCATTCATACCAACCAAACCAATCGTGGAAAAATGATTATCTAATGTTCCAAGATACACGTTGGAGTATGGGAAAAGTCCTTCTTCAAAACCTTCTTTAACCTTTTTTCGCTTTATTTCCAAAGATAAATATGCAATTTCCATTATGTCTTCTAATCTTTCTAAGAAATCTTCTTCTCTTTTAGAAAGATATCCAATCCTTGGCATATTTATCGTAACTACGCCTATAGAACCAGTTTGGTCTCCAGACCCAAATAACCCCCCAGTTATATTTCTTTTCAATTGTCTTAAATCAAGTCGTAAATGACAGCACATACTTCTTATATCGCTTGGTTTTAGATCAGAATTTATAAAGTTTGAAAAGTATGGCAATCCATATTTTCCAGTAACCTTGAATAAAAGTTTTGAGTTTTCAGATTCCCATGGAAAATCTTTTGTTATATTATATGTTGGTATTGGGAAAGTAAATGGTTTTCCGGTTGGATCTCCTTCAAGCATTATTTCGAGAAAAGCACGGTTAAATATCTCCATTTCATTAGAAAAGTCTCCATAAACTCCATTACCAAGTAAAGTTTCTTTGTTCTCCATGTCTTTTGGTACTGAAAAATCAAGCGTTACGTTTGTAAATGGCGACTGGCCTCCCCATCTGTTTGTGACGTTTAAACCATAGATAAACTCTTGGAGACATTGTTTAACTTCTTTGTATTCTAGTTTGTCTTTTGCGATGTATGGAGCAAGTATTGTGTCTAGTGAATTAAAAGCTTGGGCCCCAGACCACTCATTTTGAATAATTCCAACGAAATTTACAAGATGATGTACAGCAGTCCTTAAATGTTTTGGAGGAATTGAAACAATCCTGGATCCTTTTCCGACCAAGCCGCGATATAATATGTTTTCTAAACTCCAGCCTGCGCAATATCCCGTGATTCCCATGTAAAGATTGTGAATATGGATTGTCCCATCAAGATGAGCTTTTGAAATATTCTTAGGATATACTTTTCTTAATACATATCTGGATATTTCTTCTCCTCCAACTCTAAAAAACACATTTGAAAAAGAATAAGAAATATTGCTGTTTTCCAAAATTTTCCAATTTTTTTTATTTATCAAGTCCTCGACAAACTTTGCAGATACCATATTCTTTTGACACAGCGATTATATAAATGTTTTCTGTATTTTTTCCAAAACTTTGTAAAAGTTATGAATCTCTTCAAAGGTATTGTAGAAATATAAAGATGCTCTTACAGTACCAGCAACTTTTAAAACTTCATTATGATAATAATGCACACAGTGCATTCCACTTCTTACGAAAATATTCTCTTCGTTTAAAAGCAAAGCTAATTCATGGGCGCTTAAAGTTTTTGGTACTATGGATATTAACGCAGGCCTTTCTTTTGGGCCTACATATCTCAACCCTAGTTTTTCACAACCCTCCACCAACTCTTTAACTAATTTACTCTCATAATTTTCTATATTTTTCCACCCAAGTTTTAGCAGGTAGTCTATCGCTGCTCCAAAACCAATAATTCCACCATAGTTTTGTAAACCTGCTTCAAATTTATGAGGAATATCTTCCCATTCAATCTTATTTTTATCAACGTTTTTAACAGTCTCCCCGCCAAACATCATTCCTTCAAAATCTTTCAGAAGGTTTATTTTTCCATAAAGGACTCCAACCCCTGTTGGCCCAAGCATTTTATGCCCAGAAAAAGCGATAAAATCAGCCCCCAAATCTCTTACATTTATTTCTACGTGAGGTGCACTTTGAGCACAATCCAATAGAACTTTTACACCATTCTTATGTGCAATTTTAATAATTTCTTTTACGGGTAAAATGTGGCCTGAAAAATTAGAATAATGAACTACGCTCACAAGATCTGCGTCTTTAACTTCTTTTTCAAAAGTTTCAAAATCAAAACCGGTTTTTTCATCAACATGGATTATCGTATGTTTTCCGCTCATTTTTTTCCAAGGAATAAAATTACTGTTGTGTTCTAAGTCAGTTGTTATAACTTTTTTACCCCTAAAAAAGTTAGCAACAAAATTTATGGACTCTGTCGTATTTTTAGTAAAAATAATTTCATCTTCCCTCGCCCCAATCATTTTAGCAACTTTTCTCCTTACGTTTTCAAATTCCTCTGTTGTTTTTTCAGAGAAATCATGAACAGAACGGCCATGGCACGCCGTATATTCTTTATAATATTCCAGCATCTTCTCAATTACTTGTTTTGGTTTCAAAGACATGCATGCAGAATCAAAATATATAAAAGGTTTATTCTTATGTTTTTTTTCCAAGATTGGAAAATCTTTTCTAATTTCTAAAACTTTGTCTTCTAAAAGCATACTATCTTAAACTCAAAAATTATATTTAAGTATATTGTAGAAAAATTCTATTTTTTCTCGCTTATTGTCGAATTAACTTTCGTTTGGTAGAAATTTTTAAAAATAGTACTTTTCACTGAGCAAATTAAGTATCGGGTGATTTTTTGCTAGACGAGAAAGATTCCACTTTTTTAGACTTAAATACTTCCACTCGCATCTTAAATAAACTCGGTTTAACCCAATACCAATCTGGTGCTTTAGCAGTTGTAATCCACAACCCAAATTGCAAAGCTGATTTCATTTCAAAACAAGCAAACATTCCGATTACTAAAGTATATTCTGTTTTGGAAAATTTGGAAGACATGAATCTGATACAAGCATCTTTGGAAAGACCGAAAAGATACATAGCTAAACCGATAGATGAAATCGTTGATTTTCTTATAAAAAGACAAGAAGATAAGTTAAACCTCATCAAAAACGAGGCCATCAAAGCGATACAAGTATTTGCAAAATTCAAACATTCACAATCGCCAAGCTTAAGCGTCGATAACTAGCGGATGAGAAAGCTTTATTACCTTGAATGGATTTTACAAAATGGATGAGCGTCCAAGATAAGATCCTGGAGTTAATATCGCCAACCAATAAAGACAACGTATTATTTTTCGGAACGAATGCTCTTGAAAACACTTTAAAGTTTGCACATTTGCTTAAAGAAAGAAAGTTAAAATGCTCCTTAAGCGTAATATCTGATGAAAATTTGGATGCTTTTCTAGTGAAAAACAAAGAATATTCAAGTTTGATTCCAAATATAACTATTTCAACTTTTGAGACCTTTTCTGCTTTCAAAAAAATAAATAAAATAGTTCTTTTCGAAGAAAATTATTCCAGCCTCCAAAAAGATTTTTCATTCCTTCAAAAATTTTCAAACGTTGTTTTTTGTGGAATTTTCCCTATTTTCTTTTCAGAACCTGTTGAAGTAATCAGAAAATCTTTGCTCAAAGAAGTTAAAGAATATTTTTCTTTTAAAGAACTTTGGAAAAAAGCCGGCTTGGAGTTTTCTTTTTACGATGTTTTTGAAGATCGTTTATTTTGTTGTGGAACTTTTAAGAATTTTTCCAAAATAGAGTTTAGTAAAGCAAAGTTTGAAGATTTTTGCGAGAAACTTTTTACTTCATTGGAACCATACATAAAAGGAGTCCGGGAAGGAGTTTCTTTTGGAACTTTTGACGATACAAAAGAATATTTATTGTATATTACAATCGAACCTTTACGGAATTCTCCGCCAATTTTTGATTTCATATGTTTTAGTGATTTTTATAAAATCTCTCGTGGTCCATCCTATCCATACTCAAAAAAATTTACAATTTTAATAATACCAAATACACCCACTTTCGTCCATGAGATAGAGACAAAAGGAAGTCTTATCCTTGAAAAAGAGAAAATATTTGCCTTTTTTAGATAAAATTTTTATATAGACTTTACTTCTAATATAAAGGTGATATAATGTTTGGCAAAAAAAGAAGGAAAAGTTTCTTTTTTGATGATGATTTTTTTGACATTATAAAAGATCTCGACGAAGAAATCCAGGAGCAATTCGAAAAATTATATGAAGGTTTTTTTAAAGAATTTGAAGAAATTGAGCCAAGAACAACTTTTGAAAAAAAGTTTAAATATGTTGAGCAAAAATCGGGAGAAAAACCAATAATTTACGGGTTTACGATAAAGATAGGACCAGATGGGAAACCTGTTTTTCAAAGGTTTGGGAATATAAAGCCGGAGAAAAAGCAAATCAAAGAAGAAATAGAACCTCTTGTTGATGTTTTTCAAAAAGGTAAAGAAGTGACTATCTTGGCACAGTTACCCGGGGTTGATGAAAAATCGATCCAATTAAATTTATCTTCTGATCAAAAAACATTAGTTCTAAAAGTTCCTAAAAAATATTATAAAAAAGTAGTTTTACCGGTAAAGGTAAAACAGGAACCAAAGAGAAAAGAATATCGTAATGGAGTATTGGAAATAGTTTTTGAATCCGCATGATTTGAATGTTTTGCGAAATTTGCGGTTCGAAAGCAGAAAAGATGTATAAAGTTAGGTTGGAAGGGGCGGAATTGCTTGCTTGCGAAAGATGTAGCCAAGGTAAACTCGCTGAACCTGTTAATTTAACTCCAAAAAAACCTCAAAGCTCAGGTCAAACAATTACTTCTCAACCTGACGAATTTGAAATAAAAGGGTTTGGGCAACTAATTAAAGATTATAGAGAAAAACTTGGTCTGACCCAAGAAGAATTGGCTAAAAGAATTAATGAGCAGAAAAGCACTATTCAAAAAATAGAGTCTAACAAAATTTCGATCTCGAAGCCAGTGTTTGTTAAATTATCTAAAGTTTTTGGACCAGCTTTTTTGCAAGAAATTAGAAAGTGAATTAAATGTTTGAGTTAATTTTGTATCTACTCGCACTTGTTTTTATACCTTCGTTTTTATTGAAAAAATATACGAAGTTTAAGTCATACGGAATATTTCATTTAATATGCTTGAAGCGTAATCCAAAATTCTTACGAAAGTTTGCCAAATCTTCTTTCTTAAATTTTTTGTCTGAGGCTGGAGTAATTTTTGGGTTTGGAATCCTCGGAGTTTTGTACCTATGGAAAAACTTTAAGTCTTTTAAAAAAATCTTGGTACATTTCTCATTTTTTCTTAGTTTTCTTTTATTTTTTTATTTTTTCTTACAACCCACGCCTTTTATTTATTTAATTTTATTTCTAGGTTTTGGGTTTTTCATCTTGATTGCCTTAGCCATGAAAGGTTTTGAAATAGTTGCTAGTTACTTTTTTGGAATTCAACCCTCTCCCGGGGTTGCTTTAATAATTCCAGGAGTTAGCATTCCAGGATCTCCGATCGAGGTTCCTTTGATTGCTTGGTTTGGGTTTGTTTTAGCGATAGTTGTACACGAACTTGCCCACGGGATACTTGCAGAAAAAGCAAAAGTAAGTGTGAAATCTTTTGGTCTTTTAACTCTTGGATTGATTCCTCTTGGAGCATATACAGAAATCAATGAAAAAAAGTTAAAAGGAAAAAGTAATTTCGATAAAATCAAGTTTTTTTCAGCAGGTTCATCCATAAATATTTTTATTAGCTTTATACTTGCCGTAGTCTTATTAGTTTCTCAAACTCAAATCGATATACAAAAAGAATATTTAAACAATATTCGATCAGCAGTGATCTCTGAAGTTTACCCTGGTTCCCCTGCGGAGTTAGCTGGCTTAAAAAAAGGCGATGTTATATATTCTCCTCAAAACTTGTTTAACGTAGTTGGTCAGAGAAATACTTCTTTTTACTTGAATACTAGCAGGGGGTTATTAAATTTAACAACTGATGAAAAAGGATACATTGGAGTTAAACTTTCTGAATTCACTTTCCATAAGCCTTTTGGGTTGGATTTTTGGGTTAAAAAAAGCTACATTGAGATTGTTTATTGGACGTTTTTCTTAAATCTTATGCTTGGAGTTTTTAATTTTGCACCTTTTGCAATTTTAGATGGTTTGAAAATGTTTCCGATTATTCTTGGAACTCTTTTTGGAAGAAAGTTAAATAAAAAAGCAATTTTAAAAATCAGCAAAGGATTAACCTATCTTGTGTTATTTTTCCTTATTCTGAATTTTTTACCATATTTTATAAGAATATAATGCAAGAATTTTCCAAAAATTTTTTAAATGATTGATTAGTTATCTTTTTAGTGTGATAGTCATGAGATTGTTTTATGAAACTTTGTTGGTGAGTTTGTTCCTTTTTTCTCTCAGTTTTTCAGCAATAAATTTAAATTTTGTTCCCCCCACGCCCCCGAATGGAACTTCAGGATGTTTGCCTGGCATAAAGACAAACATATCTATTTCGACAACATCAAACTTAGATTATTTCTCTTACACTTTTGATGATATTTCTTATCCTTTCTATGATGATTCTTTGCTTTTAGCTCTCAACTTTGAGAATAGGTCTGATTTGGGAGAAAACGATACTTTTGTTGTAGATATTTCTAAAAGTTCCAATAATGTAACTTTGTATAACGGTGTTCAATATTCTTCTGGATATCATGGGAAAGGTTTGTTGTTTGACGGAGTGAATGATTACGCATCTACTTTGAACAATATCTCTTTTTCCGGAAATTCACCAAGATCTGTAGAATTTTGGGCTCGTGTGAATGGGTCGACAGGAAAGGATCAATACTTGGTTTTAGTTGGGGATTATTGTTATTGGCCTTATGTCGGACATACTTTTGGGATAGCTGTATCTGATTCATTGCAAGAGTGGTTTGTTTGGGGATGCGGTCCTTATGATTGGACTGCTGGTATTTCAGTGGAATATGGAGTATGGCAGCACCATGTAGTTACGTATGACGGATCTTTATTGAAATGGTATGTGGATGGCAATTTAGCAGCTTCTATTTCGAGATCTCTAGATACACGCATGTCTCCACTTTCCATAGGATATAATCACATAACAAATTCTCATTATTTCAATGGAAGTATAGATGAAGTAAGAATTTATAATAGAGCTTTATCCGAAGATGAAGTGAAGCAGCATTATCTTGCAAATTTACAAAAATACAATAATGAAGAGTGGAACTTTTACATTCATCAAATTCCTCAACCAAATCAACATAATTTCTCTGCATTTGCTAACAATTCCGCAGGAGAAAGTAATACTACAGAAACGAGGATGATTACAACAACTTGCATTCCTCTTCTTTCATGCGGGGATATAACTGAGAGTGGAGCTTATACTTTAGCTCAGGATATTCGAGTTTTACATCCTGGAAGCGGAGGACCATGTTTTTTAGTTTCAGCCAATAATACAGTTTTTATTGGGAATAACTTTTCTCTTATCGCAGGAGCGGATTTTGAAGGGGGAATTCGTTTCAATAATGTTAATAACATAACGATTTCAGGTTTTAATTTCATAGGTCTTGATGCTGGAGTAGATTCTTTTTATGGCTCAAGTTCTATACATGTCGAGAACAATACTTTCAGAGACTGCAGAATGGGTATTTCTCTTTCAGGGGCTGGCGACTCTTTAATTCAAAACAATACTTTTGAAAATATTTCCGATTATCCCCTTTATCTGACGGGTACAAGCGCAGTTATTAGAAATAATACATTTTTTGGAAACCCGCGCAGCATTTATGCATACGGCATTTTTAATACCCTCATTGAAAATAATACTTTTCAAAATATACTTAATGCCGCTGCAATTGAATTGTCGGAATGTCATCACAATAACGTATCAAACAATAGAATATTTTCTACGAATGGAGGCATAGCTATCGTAGGATGCGCCAACAATACTTTCAAAAATAATGAGATTGGAAACATCTCGAATTATGCTATCTCCATAGGGCCAATATTTTTTGAAGGTGGGCAGATAATTTCGTTTAATAATACTTTTATCAATCAAAGAGTCTTGGACTCAAGCTTAACAAAAGAAGTAACTTTAAGTTTTTCTCATTCCAATATGTCAGGTAGTTTCAACGAAGGATTATCAATAAAAAGTGTAAATTATTCTCAGCTGCCAAACGACCCGTCCGATTATTATAACATCGGTAGGTATGTCGACATAACTTTCACAGGAGAATCAATCTGGCTTTTCCTAAATATATCATATAATGAATCAGAATTAGGTAATGTTTCCGAATCCACCCTTTCACTATGGAAATATAACGGAACTGGATGGTTTAATTGCTCCCAGTTTGCATCTTCCTGTGGAGTAGATACAAACAATAACATAGTTTATGCAAACATAACTGACTTTGGAAGTATATTTGCTCCATTAGGACAAGAAGATACAACTCCACCAGACATTATTTCTGGACCAAACAGTTCTACAACATCAACATCAGCAAATATATCGTGGATTACATCAGAACCATCAAACTACACGATATCAATCTCTGATGGAAGTACATCCTGGACAATATCCAATTCCACGTTTGATTCATCTCATCTAGTTACGATCTTAGACCTATCCCCAAACACAACATATTATTATAACATAACCATCTGGGATCAAGCAGGAAACAACAATACATATTCAAACTATAACTTTACAACAAACCCATCAGAGCAACCTGGAGGCCAAGCGGAAGTAGTGGTGACCTCTGCTCCGGAAGACTCCACCCAAGTCGCCGCACTTATCTTATTAGTTTTGCTAATTTTTTCTTACCTAAGCATAAAAGAAAGATTTTAATCGTACCATTTTTCTAAAACTTCTCTTATTTTTTCCGCTTTTTTCGCCCCGACAACTTTGGCTAAATAAGGTTCTGGAGCAGTGAAGATATTTTCTACAGTGTGGAAAGTTTTTAAAAGTTGTTCTGCAGATGCAGGCCCAACGTTTGGAAGACTTTCGACAATCATTCTTTGAAGTAATTTTATGTCTTTTGGTTTTTTCCTAGTTTGGATTCTAACGTTTACTTCTTTCCCTTCTTGCTCTCTTTTAGCTAAAGAAAAAATAAACAAAGCAGTTTGATAAGAATCTTTTAAGAATAATATTGGTATTCTGAAATCCGAGATTAAAGAAGCGATAGCGCCAAAAGTAGCTTTTTCATTCAACCTAAATTCCACTTCTCCTTCAACAACTATTATTGGTTTTTCATATTCTTTTAAATTTGCTGCTTGTTGGAAAAGCCTTCCATCCACGATAGATTTCTCAAAATCTGGAAAAAATTTTCTCTCGATTATGCAAGCTTCAGAAACCAAGAAATCGCCAACAGGGAGAGCCTTTACTTCAACCTCACAAAATTTCTTTAAAATTTCAGATACTTCGGCTTCTCTGAAATCAGCAATAACTTTAACCATTCAACCACTTTTCTAGACCAATAGGCTCTTTTTTAAATTCTTTTACTTTTGAAAGCATTTTTTTATACTTCGCTCTAGAACTCCAAAAATTGGCTTCGTCTATTGTTTTTTTAGCCATTAAAACATAAATTTTTCCAATTTTGTGCCTCCCAGTCCTCCCTTCTCTTTGAATCTTTCTAATGTCAGATGGAACGGGTTCAAAAAATACAACGTAATCCACACTTGGGATGTCTAATCCTTCCTCTGCTACACTAGTTGCGCATAAAACATCATGTTTTCCTGCTTTAAAGTCAGAGATTATCTCTTGTTGTTCTTTTTGAGAAAGTCCATCCTCGCCAGCTTGACCAACAAATTTCACAGCTCTAACATGCCCAGACAAAAAATCTACAATTTTTTCCACAGTATCCCGATACTGAGCAAAAATTATTCCCTGTTTACCCCTTTCCTTTTCCAAGATCTCTAGCAAAGCCTTATATTTTGGATGCTTTTCCATATCTTTTGCCATTTCATAAGCATTTTTTAAGCCAAGCTTTACCAAGAATTTTGAACTTTTGCTTTGATTGTTTATAAGTTTGGAAGTATAGCTTAGAAAAGCATCAACGCCCTGACTTTCAAGCATATCCAAAGAATAGTATGCTTTTATTAAAGCACTTGAAAGCACTATCCCGGGGTAAAATTTGTTTTCAATAGCCCATTTTTGATATTCTAAAATATCTCTTCTTCTTTTGGAGATTTTTACATTCATTTCTCCAAATTTTTCCCATATCCTCTTTATAATCTCTTTAATTTTTTCAGAAATTTCTTTATATTTTTCAGGCAAATTAACTTGTATTTTTTCAATTTCTTTTGCAAACACGTAAGGAGCTACGTCTGGATGATCTTCAGTATAAATTTCGATTTTTTCAGCACCCAAGTTTTTAACTATCGTTTCCAAAGAATACGAAGGAGAAGCGGTTAGACCAAGAACTTTACCTGGAAAATTTTTTATTATCGGAACATAAGCGTATTTTTTTGTGGCTCTGTGGCATTCGTCAACAACGAGTAATTCGAAATCAGAAAAATCAGCTATTTTTTTATTAAAATCATTAATTACAGTTTGAGGAGTAGCACAAATTATTTTTGCATTTCCCCAAATCCTTGCTCTTTCTTTTTTGTTGGTTTTTCCAGTGAGCAAACAAATTTGGTCTTCAGGAAGGTCCATAACTTTTTTAAAGAATTCATAATGTTGAACTGACAAAGGTCTTGTTGGGGCAACAACCAAAACTTTTTTTGGAAGAACAGTCGAGGCTACAAGAGCAGCAATAGCTGTTTTTCCAAGGCCGGTCGGCAAAATTACTAAAGAATTTTTTCCTTTTATCGATTCGAGAATGTTCATTTGATATTTTCTTTTTTCTAAAGTATTTTTTTTGATGAATGGAAGTTCTACAAATTCTGGCATGTTCTCATAAAGTTTTTTAACTTAAGAATTATTTATTTTTGTATGGTATTCGATCCATTCCGGTCTGTTGAAAACATAGTTGAAAAGATATCGTTATTTGAAAAGAAATTGGTTTCACGGATATTTTTTGGCGATGCAGATTTTTATACTTTAGTTTTTTATTCTTTAGGATCGCTTTTCGATAAGTTTGTTCAGTTTAGCGAGGAATGTTTAAAAGAAGGCCAAGATTATGAATCAACTTATTATTCAAAAAAAGCACTTGTTGTTCACAGAGTTACGTCTAGAGCTTTTGGATATTTTCCAGAAAAGGATTATTATTTAGGCGGGTTTAAGAACCCAAAAGATGTAAAGACAAACATTCCGATAAAAGATCTATATGACCTTTCTTTGGAATGCGTGGAAAATATCGAAGTTAATGAAGAGATAGCATCAGATTATCAAAAATTAGTTAAAGAAGTTGTGAAAAAGTTTCGCATGCTTCCAGATTCAGGAATTCTTGGTAAACTAAAAAAAGAGATTTATTTGGAATATAATAAATCGAAGGGAAAGCCAAATCAGATGCTTGGCATTTATGAGATTCTTTTACTTCTTGAGAATGTGGGGAAAGTTTTGAAAGCTTTCAGAGAAAAACAGAGACAAGCAGCTCCTGCCCCTGTGAGAAAATCAGAGGAGTACAGGCGTAGAAGATACGAAACCATGGGAGAAGTTCCCGCTGTTGAAGAAAAACCTCTTTTTGAAGAACCTCCTGTAGAGCTTCCAGAGATTGTGGAAGAAGATTTTGGAGATTTGGATTTGGAAAAATTGGGTGAAGAATTAGAAAATTATCTAAAGATTGAGAAAAAAAGAAAGAAAAGAAAAATTATTTCTTCCTAATGTATGGTTTTATTAGCTCATATGTTTGATTCATCGCAGATTCGATTTCTTTTTCACTTTTAGCTCCTGTACAAATTATTTTTCCGGTTTTGAAAAGCAATAAAGCGGTTTTTGGTTCTTTAAGTTTTAATATAGCTCCAGGGAATTGCTCTGGTTCATATTCAACATCTTGCACATTTTTCCCATGTACTTCTTTTGCTATTGCATAAAGGTCTAGCTCAACCCCTAAGTTTGCAAACGCAACTATGTTCTCAATCGTGAAATTTATCTTTTCAGCCATTTTTTCACCCCTTTAAAAGCATTTATTTATTTAAAAATCCGCAAAGTATTTAAATATTTACTCTTCGTGTTTAAAAACATGGTTCCAAATGATGTTCTACATGAGGCAAGATTTTATGAAAAAAAGGCAAACAAAACAGTAAGATGTTTACTTTGCCATAGGTTTTGTACGATTCCAGAAGGAAAAACTGGTTTTTGTAGGGTTAGGAAAAACATAGATGGAAAACTTTATGCTTTAACTTATGGAAAACCATGTTCTTTTGAGGTTGACCCAATAGAAAAAAAGCCTTTCTTTCACTTTAATCCTGGTTCTTTATCTTATTCTATAGCAACTGTTGGGTGCAATTTTGCTTGTTTACATTGTCAGAATTGGGAAATTTCTCAAGCATTCCCAGGAGATGTTCCGGAGTTTGATTTGCCGCCAGAAAAAGTAGTTCAAAGTGCTTTAATGGAAAGATGTCACGGGATTGCTTATACTTACACAGAACCTACTATTTTCTTTGAATATTGTGAAGACACGGCTAAGATAGCTAAAAAACATAATTTATACAATGTTTTTGTTTCAAATGGTTATTTTTCCGAGGATTCTAGAAAAGAATTACTTAAGTTCTTGGATGGAATAAGAATCGACCTTAAAGGGGATGAAAATTTTTATCGGAAAATAGTTGGTGGTGCACACTTGGAGCCTGTTTTAGAAAACATAGAAAAATGTGCAGGTAAGATTCATTTGGAAGTGATTACTCTTTTAATTCCAGGTAAGAATACAGATGAAAAATGGATTTCAGACATGACAGATTATCTTTCAAGCATAAACCCAGATATCCCTTGGCATTTCACAAGGTTTTATCCAGCATATAAAATGCTCGATGTCTCTCCAACTGCGATCGAAGATTTGGAAAGAGCGCATTCTATTGCGAGTAAAAAAATGAATTATGTATACATTGGAAATGTTCTTGGGCATGAGTTTGAGAATACTTTTTGCCCAAGTTGTGGAAAAAAAGTTATAGAAAGATTTGGTTTTTCGATAGTTGGTTGGCATCTAGATGAAAAAAATAAATGTATTTATTGTGGTCAAAATATTCCAATCTTTGGTAGATATTATGGATGAAATTTCATTTGAAATTCCAAAGCCAACTCAGAAAAAGAAAAAAAGAAAAAAGAAGTTTCCAGACCAGTTAATTCCTGCAGAGGATCTTGTATCTTGGGAACCTGGACCGATCGAGCAAAGTTAAGTTATCCATCCAAGAAAAACAGCTATAAGTACAGCGGCAACTCCTCCGAGCCCACCAAGAGCAGAGATTAAAAGCGTTAATCCATTTAATGGGATTTGTGGGAAAAATAGAAACTTTATGAGTAAAATTCCAATTATTCCTGCGATCGCATTTGCAATTAAATGTTTAAATATGTATATTAAAATAAATGCTGCAATTAAGAATATTATTGCTCCAAAAATTAGGTTTGCATTGCCTACCAATGGATTTTGGATTGAAACGTTTTCCAAACCATTGCTTAAAACATCTAAAGCAAACATACTATTATAAATAGGGAAGATTATTTTTAAATATTGTGATTGGTTATGCCTTTTACGGATTTAGAAATTAAAATTGCCAAGCAATTGGTTTCGGGTGAAAAGTCTCTTCAAGAGCTTGTTTATTCTACAGGTCTCCAAGTACAAGAAATAAATGAAGGGTTAAAAAGTTTAATCAAAAAGGGTTTGATCGAGAAGAAAGCTGAAAAGTATGCTTTACTTGGGGAGATTATAGATCGTTTACAGAGTAAACCTAAGTTTAAAGCAATGATGATAATTGAAAACGCATCACAGAGTAAAGAGAGTTTAATAAAAGCTGTTGAAGATTTTGAAAAAAGATTGCGTAAAGAGCCTTATGTTTATGAAAATTTCTTTAAAAGCGATATTATGGAGAATAATGGCATATATTCGCAATATTTTTCTTTTGTTCTTGGTACGCAAAGGTTTGAAGACATGGTTAATTTTGTTATAAATTATGGTCCTGGAGCCATAGAGTTTTTAGAGCCAGATAGTTTTACTGTAAATTTAAGAGACGCACAAACGATTTTATTGAATGTTAGTTCAGCCGTAAACTACTATATATCTTTAATAGCAAGTTTATATTTGCAAAAACTACAAGCTGAAGAATCTGAAAATGTCGAAATGTAATTCGTCAAAATGTAGTTTTTGAACCGAAATATTTTTAAACCATCACTAAATGCTCATTATAAAGCAAGCTTTGGCTTGCTAAAAAAATACTCCAAAAAAGCATTAACGGAGGGATGAAATGAAAAGTGTGAATATAGGAAAAATAGGAGCTGTGGTTACTGGAGCAGCAATGATAGGAACAGTTTTGGCCACAGGTTTCTCCGCAGTCCAGACAGTAGGTAACGTACCTAGCTTAGTTTCAGCAATAAAAGAGAATATAAAAGACACTCAAGTCGTTGTAGGATCAAACGCACAATTAGCAGACGGAATTCAAGCAGCAAGAGTCGCAGCAGTTCTCGCAAGCTTAAACTACAAGCAAACAGAGATCACCCCGTCTGGAGAAGCAAAAGTAACCTTAAAGGTTGCTGGAACTTCACAATTTGAAATCTCTGGATCTGCATTTACGAAAGAATTAACTGCAAATACAAGTAAAAGTAGTTATGAAACTAATGGAACTAGCTTTACAATAACACCACAAGTAATGCCGGATGTCTTTACTGAAACACCATTGACTCTGGTGATTAACGGAGCTCAGCAAACGTTTAGAATTCAGGAGAAACTTGACGTTAATTTAGATAAAGTGAAATACGACGAGGCAGGGCCAACTCCTTCTGGGCATGGATTATACCTTGCTAAAACAGGAGATGCAATTAACTATACGATAGACTTTACTGCCGGAGGTCAAGGACTTCCAACAAACAGTAGCGTTTATTCAGAAATTCCAGAAATAACGATGCTGGGATACAAATATGCTTTAGATACAAAGGAATTAGCCAATAACAAAGTTGTCTTATATTCTGGAACAAAAGATACATACAAGGAAGGAGAGACATACAACATTGGAGACGCAAAACTAACAATAGTTGCGATCGGAGCCACATCAACGCAACAAGGAACGAAATATACAGTGACTGTAAGAGTTGAAAGAGGAACACAAAGTTACGTTCAATCATTGGATGAAGGAAGCAGCTACGACTTTTTCAGTGGAAATGCAACTCTCTCTGTATTTGTTGAAAAGATTATTTATGGTTCAGCACAAGGGAGTATGGCTGTTTTAAGAGTTGGTTCTGGTAAAATAGAAATAAAGCAAGGAGATAAGTTCCCATTCGATCCAACCTGGAGAGTAACGCAAGTAAACTTTAGCAACACCGGCGATGCTTTGAATAAAATAGTGCTTTCATACGGAGATCCTTCTTCCACTGATCCAGTCATAAGAGGAAATTTCGACGGTACGGTTACGAACGGATTGGCTCAGAATGTTAAGATTTATGGGCCTAAATCCGGTAGTGGAAGCCCGACGTTCTATATCGAATTGCTAGGTCTCGGAAACTCTGATCCAGTTTACACGACTCCAATAGAAGTTACAGGAATTGGTACAGCACCAAACTCACTAATTCAAGTAAAGTGGACTGATAAAGACGGATTGACAAATGTTTTCGACCCGACAACGAACACATCTTACAAACTGGCCAACAGTACAGATGCAAATGTAACTTTGGATGCCACTGCAAGATACACGATCGTGAATGATAAGGTTTTATACTTCTCCGGAATAGAGTCCCCAAGCACAGATATGTACTCTCCAGTATTCAAATTAGGCGGAGTTAATGGTTTGGAGCTTAAAGGAACAGCAGTAGCAAATGGACAAGACTCAACTGTGACTTACTATGGTGCAAGCGGATCTCAACTATCTTGCGCAGTGACCGTAAACAATACAAACTATAAAGTAACCATTAAAAATGGTACGAATTGTGATATATACCCTGATTCAGTAGAGATAGGACAATCCATTTACTTCCCAACTTCGATAAAAGCAAACATGACTGGTTTAGGCGGAGGAGTAAATGTTGGAGAAAGCAACGAATCCAACAAATATGTAACCAGACCTGTTATCCAAATAACAGACGCAGCTTCCAAGAATATACTAATCGTTTATGACGATACCACTACTTCTGGAGGTTACGATACAGGTACATACCAAGGTATGCAAGTTTACTACAATGTACCATACACTAATATCAGTAATTTCTGGTTCTACAACATATCTAACATTAGCTCTTACATTGACCAAGCAAGACCAGAAGTATATGAGCAAAACAAATACCACATAAGTCCAACTGGAGTAGTGTTGGACGGCTCAACAACCAACAAAGTGATAGCTACAGTCCCTAGTAAGACATATAACGCCTTGGTAAGAATTGCATCAACGACAACAGGAGCTGCAGGAGAAACAGTTTTGAAAGAAGGGGAAAAGAAAGGAAACATAGAGATTGTTAAGATTGAATACCCAACAACAGTATCTGGAACCTACTACGAACAAAAAGCAGCAATTACTCCTGAGAGCTTGATTGTCTTAGACAGCCAAGCAACCAAACCATACCAGATCGTAATTGGAGGTTACTTCGTAAACTCCATTGCTCAGAAATATGAAGAAACACAAGCGATTAAAGCTCAAGGAGACCAATACTTGATCGCAACATCTGACAACAAGTTGATCGCAGCAGGTTGGTCAGCAGAAGACACTGCAGCAGCTGTCGACGAATTAATAGGCTTATTGAAAGGCTAAAACCCAAACCCTTTTCTCTTTTTTATTTTCAATTTTATTTTTCTTCAAAAAACTTTAAATATTAAAAATACTTTTTTAAGAAGACTTTTATGTTCAAAAAAGAAACTATTTTGATTTCTATAGTGGTTTTTTCATTAGTAATACTAAACATATTAATATTTGCGCAAGTTATAAAACCACAAACAAAACAGTGTTATGCAGATTTTTGCATTTACGGCCAGGGAGACATAACTAACGAATTTAAAGATTTTTTCAATAAAGATCATTTTAACATTTGGGTGGAATCAAAAGGAAACTCTTCAGAAAATACTTTAATATTTACGACAGGGATGCAATTGGTTAAAGATTTGGCCCAAAGAAACAAGTCTTTCACTTATTTAATCTATGACCTAACTAACTCTTCTTGCGAATACTTTGAATACAAATCCGGGAATTTATCAAAAGTATACCATGAAGACAAATGCATTAAAAAACCTGAAAGTCCAACAATATTTATTGCTTTTCCAGAATCAAAAGAAAATTTGGTAAAAATTTCTGAGAATAAATTAGAATTTTATGCAAAATCAAGTCAGGCTCTTTATGCGGAATACATGGTTCTAAGAGGTTATTTGCCATGAATAAAATTTCCACTCTTTTTATAATATTTTTGCTTTTTCTAGGAATTTATGCGGTTTTTAATCCAAAAATATACATCCTCCCTTTAATTCTTGGATCTTTAAGCTTCACTCTTTCAATCGTGTTTTGGTCCCTTTCTTGGGATTCTATTTTAAGGACGGGAAGAAAAAAGGCAATTTTGCTAAACTTTCTTTCCTTCCAAGGAGTTTCAGTTCCAGGAATAGGTACTGATGTTGCAAGGATAATTTGGGCAAAAAAAATGAAGCTTAGCAGATCAGAAGTTTTAAGCACGAGTTTAATCGTAAAAGTCTTCAGATCATTTTTTTCAATAATTTTACTAGCAATCGCCCTTATTCTTTTATCCAAGTATTCCTTTGATGCTTATTCTTTTTATCCAGTGATTCTTTCCACAATGTTTGCAATTCTAGTTTTCATAATTTTCATAGTATTTTTTCAAAGAATGAAGTTCAGAAATTACTACTCTAAGAAGATCGCGGAATGTATGAGAAGACATTTGGAAAAACTTTCAATAACTCAATCCATGAAAATCATGTTCTTTTTAATCATAAGCATTTTTTTCGAGTTCCTATGCGTATATTTCGCGGTTTTAAGTTCTGGTAGAGACTTAACCACAATACATTACTTACTTTTAGGTTCATTTTCAAGTTCAATAAACGCAGTATCCATAACCCCGCAAGGGGTGGGAGTGAACGATGCTTTAATAGCTTGGGTTTTAAGTAGTGGTTATTTTAAATTCGACCCACAAACTATAGCAAGCTTTATAATTTCTTATGGCATTATGAGATTTTGGGTACCATTAATTTTAAGCTTTTTAGCAAATATGTTTGTAAAAAGTGATGTTTAAATGACAGTTATTGTTCCAGCATATAACGATGAAAACGTTATTCAAAAGACTTTAAAAGAAATAAAGAAAAATACTAATCAAGAAGTGATAGTTGTTGACGATGGGTCTAAAGATGATACTTCTAGGGAAGCAATGAAAGTTAAAGGAGTAAAAGTTATACGGCACGAAACAAACAGAGGGAAGGGAGAAGCGATGAGGACTGGAGCAAGAGAAGCAAAAGAAGACATTTTGATTTTTATTGATTCGTCTCAGTTTGACCCAAGAGAGATTCCAAAACTTGAAAGAAGATTGAAACATTGCGACATGGTTGTTGGAGCAAGAGACATGAGCGTTATCCCTTGGCAAAGAGTTATAACGAATAAATTAACTTGTTTGGCTATTTTCTTAGGAACCTTGAAAAAATATCCGGATTGTTTAAGCGGTTTTAGGGCAATAAGAAAGAGCACTTTTTTAAAACTTGACACAAAAATGAAAGATTATAGAATTGAAGCCGAGATAATGTTTAAAGCAGGTTTCAATAATTTAAAAGTTGAGTTTGTTCCGGTTAAAGTTACTTATGAGGGCGAAAACCCAAGACAAAGACATAGAAGTTTATCAAAATACATACAAAGAAGGCTTTTAGATGAATCATTTTATAATATAGTTATGGTGTTAAAATGCTGGGTTTCAAAGATTTTTGGAAAACAATTGATTTAAAAGAAGACACAATGCTTTTTGTTTTAGTTTTTATATCCACAGTAATCATAATTTTTGTATCTTTTTCAAGTAATTATATAAAAAATCCAAACATAGAAAAAGAGCTTGGGTTCGCAAGCGTGAAGAAAATCGGAGACTGTTTAAATTTAACCCTTTTTTCTGAAAATCAAAAATCTTTTATCTTTGAAATCTATGGAAACAAAAATTTAATCGATACTTTTAATTTTTCGGTTCAAGGGAACAAAAGCATAGTGAGATGTTTAAATGTTTCTAGTTCAGATTTTATTGAAATAAGATTTTATGAAAAAGACAAACCTTTAGATTCACTTGGGTCTTTTAAAAGACCTCATTATTTGACTTTAAAGAGTGATTAGAAAATGAATGTTAAGCTTTTGTTAATTATACTGATTTTGGTTGGGGCTTTTGCAGTCAGGTTTATCCCTGTTTTCGCATACGAATATCCTTTAAAGTACGATTCTTATTGGCATGCAAGAATGGCAGAATTATTTAAATCTAAAGGTTTTGTTTCAGAAATTCCTTGGCCAGAACCTAGACCAAATTTTTATGTTCCTGGTTATCATATTTTGCTTGCTTTCCTAAGCTTAATCTCCGGAGTTTCCACTTTGCAAATTTCTCGCTTTATTATCGCAGCGGCAAGTTGGAGTTTATGTTTAACCCCTTTCTTATTTAAAAAACACCTAAAAGAAAAAACATATTTAAGTATCTTCTTTTTAGCATTTCTACCTTTTATTATAAACGCGAGTTATGATTCTCCGGAAATTATTTCTGTTCTTCTCGGTCTGACAGCCCTTTATTTTATAGAAAATAAAAAATATTTCCATTCCTGTATTTTTATATTTTTATCTTCCTTCTTTAACATTTTTGGTTTCTTGTTAGTATCAGTCCCAATTTTATCTTTATTGTTTCTGGAAAAAGAGAAGAAATATTGGGTCTTTGCCCCGGCTCTAAGTTTTTTACTAATATATTATTTGCCATTATTATCCCAAGCATCTAGCTTTTCTAATGAGTTTGGCACAGAATTTGTTTCAAAAACAATAGATTATTGGATGAAGTACTATACCCCAGCAATTTTATTAGGACTCTTTACATGTTTATTTTTCATCCCAAAAAAACAATCCAATTTTGAAAAAGCAATGTTTATATGGTTTTTAATATCTTGTACTCTTTTCTTAACCCATTATTTCACTCAGGCTTTCCATCCATGGAGGTACCCTTTATTTATTTCAATATCCTTTTCCTTATTACTACCAAGTTTTATAAATAAAACAAAGAATTCTTTAATTCCGATATCTTGTATAGTTCTAGCAGTATGCTTGATATTGGTTGGTTACCTTAATTCTTATGTTCAAACCCCCCCATTTACAAAGGCAGATTACTTGATATTTGAGAAGGCTTCAGAAAAAAATGGCACTTTACTTGGTTCTTATACTTCTTGTGGTTTAATCCTAACTTTGTTTAATAAATCTTGCGAATTAGACCTTTATTTTGAATCTTTACCAAACTTTAAAAAATGGAAAGATTTCGAATCTATTTTTTGGACTTCCAATCCAGACTTTGTAGAAGATATTTTGAAAAAATACGGGGTAGATTATGTGGTGTTCTCAACTTCAGATTGGGGAGCATTTAATTTGGATGCGTATAAGCACGAAAGGATAGCAATAACTTGGAATGAATATGGAGAAGGCGCGTTGTACAGGGTGAAATAAATGGTAAAGTCTACTAAACTTCCTTTACTTTTATTCATAACTTTTTTCATCATATATTCCTTGCCTCAAATAATTCATTATTTACTTTACGGGCAAGGAAACATAATTGGATTTACTACATATTTCCATATAAGAAATGCAGAACTTCTTATTAATAATCAGTTTTTTGACCCACTTTCTTATGGTGGAAGGCCATTAACATACCCTTTAGGGTATCCTGTTATACTAGCGATATTTTTTAATTTCAAAGAATTCGTAAACGTTTTCTTTGGTTGTTTACTCGTGCTTTTAGCATATTTTTTTAGTTTAAATTACTTCAAGAATGAAAAAAAAGCAACTCTTTGTGCTGTTTTTGTAGGAATTATGCATATTTCTATTTACTTATCTGGGCACATAAACCCAAGACTCCCTTCCTTATTTTTCTTCATGCTTTCTTTAATGTTTATAGATAAAAAGATTCTTTCAGGTTTATCCCTTGGAACTTCCTTTTTGATCCATCCAGCAGTCGGAGCTGTTGGCTCATTCATTTCTTTCGTTTTATACAAAAAGAAATCTTTAATTCCAATAGTCTTAGGATTAACGATATTTTCTTTATGGTTTATTCCAACCATTCTTCAATATGGCTTCCCAAAAGCTTCAAACGTTTATTCTCAATTTACTGAATTACAACGTGGTCCTCAATATTATATCTTTGAAACGTTTAGTAACCAGGACAGTATCCAATTTGGAATTTTATTGATTGGTTTTATAGCTTGGTTTAGAACAAAAGATACTTTTTTAAAGAAATGGTTATTCATCGCAATTTTAATCCCTCTTTTATTAGGAAATAGATTTAATGAGCAAATTATTGTTCCTCTTGCACTTTTAGTATCAGAAAATCTACAAGGAAATTTGAAGTTTTTAGCTAAAAAATTCAATGTAAATTACGTTTTCTTTAAATCTTTATTTATTTTTTATTGTTTTGTTACAGTTTTGCTTGGAATAGGTGCGGTAGCTTTGATATCTCCAAACGTAAGTCAATTCAAAGCTTTTAAATTTTTGAAAGAAAATACTCCGGAAAATTCAACAATTTTAGCTTCAATGTGGTATGGACACTGGATTGCTGGAATAGCGAATAGAAAGAACGTAATGGATGCTTATTTAGAATATGCTCCTAACCCGGATGAAAGGTTTAAAGATATTCAAAAAGTTTTTTCAGGATCCGAAAAAGAAGTTCTTCAAATTTTAGATAAATATTCTGCAAATTATATTTATTATGATGGTGGAGAAGAGAGTCCAAGCAATCTTTTAGATTTGGTTGAAAAAGGAAAATTAAGACTGATTTACCAAGATGAAAAAATTTGGATATTTGAAAAAGTTTAAAGATTCTCTATCTTCTTTAAAAATTCATCTCTCTCACACCACCAAGACAAAGCAACTGTAGCATAGCTGCTTTTAGGCAAAGAAAATCTAATTTTTAAAAAATCGTTTGTTCTTTCCAAAATTTTAAAATCTTCAACTTTTACAAAACAAGGCCTTCTTTCCCCTTTAGAACTCATTTCAGGCATTTTTTTAACTAAAAAGTTCTCTTTTTTTAAACCAAAACTTTCAAGAAAGACTTGTTCAAAGTCATCGCATTCTAATTCATAACCAAATAAAGGTCCATCCGCATATTTTCTTCCTTCTTTCATATTTTTCAATAAAAACTTATTGAAAAGCCAAGCTTGAACAGCATGGATAAACATGATTTTTAGAAATTTCGGTAATTTTCTCAAAGCCCCAGCATAATCGTTAGGGTATCTGACCAAATGACTCAAAATTAACCTTTCAAAATAGAGAGATTTTGGAAAATAAGTTAAAGCTTCTTTATAATTAAAGTCTTTTGCCAGTCTTTCCCGTACTTCTTTATGCATTTTACTTTCGGTTCCGAAACTTTCACACAAGTAGCTTTTAACCGCCCCCTCCAAGTCACCTTGTAATATTTTTAACCCGACTTTATGAGTTATCGGTCTAGTTTCTCCAAACCTTTGGAAGCCATAAAAATTTGGAATCTCATCACAGAAATCGAATTTTTCACAATATATTTTTACTGTGAATCTGTTTCCATATAAATCACCAAGTTCTACCGGTTTGTCTGAGTATTTGATTGGAATTATGCGCATGTCTTTTATTTTTAATTTCTCTATTTGTTCTTTTTTTATCCCCCAAATCGATATTCTTTGAGTAGTGCACGCTTTTTTATCTTTTGTTCCTGCAAACCCAATTCTTTTTACTGAGACATGTAGGAGTTTGGAAATTTTCTTAAAAGCAACGTGATTATCCCAGTTTACTTTTTCTAAGTAGCATTTCAAATAAGGACCTTGGCCATTCTCAAATTCGTATTCTTTTCCAAACTCAATTACTATTTTCTCTGGCGTTATTTCTTCAACAATAAAATCTTCTGGAACTTTTTTATAAATTAACATATGAATCAATGATTAGTACCTTAATATCGCTCCAACTCCTCCGAATCCTTGAAGTAATTGTTTTCCTTCGTACGTATCTATAGAAATAGTTTCAACATCAATATTTTGATTCTCAGCTAAATTGATTATTTCATCTGCAAGATCTTTTTCTTCACTTATTTGTTTAACTCCCCCGCACACGCAAGGTTTTTCAATTGCTTTTTCTGAAAACTCCTCTTCTTCCGCTCCACATTTTGAGCATTTTAATTTTATTCTTTTAACCGAAAATCCTTCAGAAATCAGTATTTTGGCTGCCCGTCTTTCTTCTATCGCATTTAAAACTTCTTTTACTCCATATGTTGCTTTATCGTTCAATATTTTTTGGAAAAATTCTTGCATAACTTCTTTTTCGCGTGATATTTCCAAATCTTTAAATACTTCTGTAGATTTATCTACAAGCTCCTTAATCCCTATTTCATCTGTGTATCCAGTATCAAAAATTCTCAAAATCTTTTTCTCAATGTCTGTGTGCAAATAACCGGATTTTACAAAGTCATATTTTGAAGGGCCAGACCCACCAAGGAGAATAAATTTTATTTTTGGATCTGCAAAAAGTTTATTCGCATTCTCTGCAATTCTTTTATAAAATGCTTGAACTTCTTGATCATGTATTCTCTCGAACCTAAGTTTACTTTGGCCTCCTTTCCCATGTTTCCCCGGAATTCCTGATGTTAAATATTCAAGAATAGTTACATTTTTCCCTTTCAAAATAGCGAAAGTAGCTTCTCTTCTGTCTAAAGTAAGAAGGGCCACCAAATCTTTAGTTTCCAATAGATCTTCTAAAGGCTGCGTTTTAAAACTAGAATCGCAGTGATAAAGTTTAACGTTTACTGGTTCAGGAGGTATTATTTGAAAAGTAACTATTTTTCCATTTATGTTTCCAGCAAACACGGCCAAACCATTTTCCGGAGCTTTGTGTACTCCTTTTAACATACCTATCAAACTTTCTATTGCTGCTTGCACGTTTTTTCTAGTTTGTTTCGATTTTATGTTTGCTGCAGTGCTATACTCAAGCCTTAACTGATTTACAATATCGTTCACGTTTCCATTCTGTGGAATGTACACACTTATTAATTCTGTAGCTTCTCCTTTTATGCTTTTTAAAATTTTTATTTGTTTTTTTAATTCATAAAGAGCTGTAGATTTTTCCATGACATTATTTTTTAGAAAAAGAATATATAAACGTGATGTTTTTTATGTATCATGCAGGTCATTTCTCTTGGAGGTTCCACTTTTGTTTCAGATTTTATAGATGTTGACTTTTTGAAAAAATTTCGAAATCTTGTTTTATCGATTAATGGGAAAAAAGCTATTTTTGTTGGAGGTGGAAAAACGGCTAGAAAATATCAAGAGGCATTAAAGACTGTTAGTCCAGAAACATATAATTTGGATCTAATTGGCATAAAAGCTACCGAGCTTAATGCTTTCCTTGTGGCTAAGTTTTTCGGTTTAGAAAAAGTATACAAAAACCCAAACGTTAAGTTTAAAAGTAAAGTAATGGTTTTTTGCGGATGGAAGCCTGGTTGGAGTACGGATTATGATGCCGTTATTTTTGCAAAAAAGAACAGGATTAAAAGAATAATTAACGTTACGAATGTAGATTATGTTTATGATAAAGACCCAAAATATCCGGATGCAAAGAAAATTGAAAAGATGAGTTGGAATGATTATTTAAAAATATTTGGAGAATGGAAGCCTGGAATGCATGCCCCATTCGATCCTATCGCTGCAAGATTGGCTCAAAAGAACAAGATGAAAGTTTTCATTGTCGGAAAAGATTTAAAGAATTTAAAAAAAGTTTTAAACAACGAACCTTTCAAAGGAACTATTCTTTTTTAGATTCTTTTTCTTTTGTTGAGAATATTCTTTTTTCCACTTTTTCGATAAGTTCGGCAATCTCTTTAAGAATTTCTTCTTTTAAGTTAACTGCGATTTCAAATTTTTCAACAGCTTTCTCTTGTTGCACATAAAATAATTTTGCTTTACTTGAATCTATATCCTGGTATCGTGCAACATTACCGAAGAAAATATTACACTCCTCTGTCGAAAGTAATCTATTTTCAATCATATCATACACTTTTGCTATCAATTTATTTCTCGTTTTATCTAATTCGGCTTCTTTTTTACTTAATTCTTTAATTTTTCTTTCAGCCTCTTCACGTTCTTTAATCTTTTTTTCTATTTCTTCATTTATTCTTTTTTTATATTCTTCTAAAGATCTTCTCTCCACATAAATCCCTCTTATTTTTCGATTAATAGATATTTATACTTTTTTTCCATATTTTTTATGCAACTTCTTTATTTCTTCAAGTGCTTGCTCAGCATTTATTTCTTTTCTTAAATACTTTTCTAAAACATCCCGGTACTTTTTATCAAGTTCTCTAATTTCAGGCGGAACTTCTTTTTCTAGTTCACCAAGCTCAATTATTTTTTCTACATATTCTTTCGGGGTGGCTATTTTTCCCCGCATTACTAAAGGGGCTCTGCCAAGATCATCCCATAAAGTACCAAATGCACTCTCATACTCGGAGATCCCTTTACTACTTTCTAAAATTTTTCTTCTTATTTCACTTAGTTCAGCTTCAACAACTCGTATTTTGTCAAGAGCAGTTTTATGTTGCTTCAACTTTTCTTCAATTTCTCCTGCTAGTTTAATTTGTTTAAATATGTTCGAAACTTTTTTACTTTGTTTCTTCTTTAGATTTTTGCTCATATTTATCTCCTAAAATTATATTTAATTCATCAGGTAAAATAATTACTTTTTGATAATTTTTCCAATCATCGATCACAATTCTTGGGCAAGCAGTTATCACAAAAGCATCGAAAGGCAAATAATCTAACTTTTCAGGAAAAATATCGTCGAGTAAGACAAGCTCTGCTTCCGACCCTTTTTCTTTTATCATGTCCAAAAGTTTTTCAGCAACTTTTATTTTATATTGCCCAGGTTTTAAACTTAAAACGATTCCAAAAGATCTCGCTTTTTTTCCAAGAGCAATTCTAGTCCACTTTTCCTTTTCAAAGTCTTTCTCTATTTTTTCCAATCTTTCGGAAAATGGATTATAGTTAAAAACAGGTTTCTTGGTTGCGTACTGGACTCCCAAAGCGTGAAATATCCCTGATGAAAGAACGAGAAAGCAATCCACTTTGTCTTTGATTTTTAAAGCATTTATCCAATTGCAACCTAAAATTTGTCCTCCAACGTAGCATTTTATCCCTTTTTCTTCTAAAATCCTCCTCACTTTTGGCAAATATTCCAAGAAATCTAAACTTGAAAGTAAACCGACTTTTTTTGGAAGGTTTGATGAAGATAATCTAGAAAAAGATACATTTTTTGCTAAA
Source organism: archaeon (assembly GCA_038874115.1). Classification (GTDB taxonomy): domain Archaea; phylum B1Sed10-29; class B1Sed10-29; order B1Sed10-29; family JAVZDC01; genus JAVZDC01. The sequence goes on along the minus strand of JAVZDC010000001.1, from coordinate 100,784 downwards.
ACTTCACAGAATATTGTTTTTTTGTTTTCTAATTCTTCAAACCCAAAAGAATTATGCCCAATATGAATTGTGGCATCGCAATCTTTTGAAAATCTTAGATCGCAAGCACCAAAGCAAGAATCCCCAGAAAAAATACATTCGCAAACCAAATTCTTTTTAATTTCTTGAAAGATTGGTTTTAATCCTTCTGGCAATTGGATTAAAGCTTTTTTAATTTTTCTTTTTCTTAAAATTTTATTTATTTTTTCAAACGGAATTTCAAAGTCCATAAAGAATCAGATGTTGGACGATAATTAAATATTTGATGTTTTTGTGTCGGAGTAATTTTTAAATACCAATCAACTACATTAAAAAATAATAAAACTTTGTTTGCAAAGGGCCTGTGGCCTAGCCTGGATAAGGCAACGGACTCCTAAGCCGTTGATCGTGGGTTCAAATCCCACCAGGCCCGTTATTTTCGTTTCGCAATTTTAATAAACCCGTCATTTGCATTAACTTCAACTATGTCTCCAGTTTCTATTTTTTCAATTTCAATCTTATCCATAAGTGGAATTCTAGCAATAATTGCACCAACAGCAACAATCACGTCACATTCTTTGTTTAAAATTGCAGCAGGAGCCACATTATTTTTGGAAAGTCTGTATAAAGTATATGACCCAACAGTTGAACCTTTACCTGTAGAAAATACAAGGATTTTACCTGCAATACATTTATTTTCAAGCTCGTGTCCTTTTTCAACTACAATGCCTGTGTTTGGGTCGACACCACCAAAAAATGAAATTGGCTGATTCGTTACGAGCGCTTCCCCCTTTGCAAAACCAGGAAATATTACTCTCCCTTTTATTTCCATTTTCCACTCACCGCAGCATCAATACACTTTTCAATTGTTCCAAATTTTGTTTTAAAATTGTTTGTTCCACGTCCATAGAAACATGCTTTTGATGAATTTGTTACAAGACATTTAAATCTTCCCTTAAGTGGTGCAACAGCCATGCATGTATCGCATACAATTTTAGCCCCTGATTTTTCAATTTTAGATGCCCAACCTTGCAATTCAGCCAATGTTTTAATTTGTCTTGCAGTAAATATCCAAGTTTCTACAGAAACTTTTTTCCCATCCAGCAATTTCGCAATTTTCTCTATTTCTTGTAAAGAACAATGAGGGCATCCTATCCCTACGAAATCTATTTCTCCTTCATCGTTTAATTCATCACGAGCGTTTTTTAAATCAATTTCTTCAATGTCTATTTCTTCGCTCGGAATTTCAGTTTTATTAGGCGTAATATTCTCGATATGAAATAACGCTGTTCCCCCATAAGTTGCGATTGCGGCACTAAAACTTTTTAATTCCTCAAGATTTGCTGATTTAATGCCTCGGATAAAAGGTATTTTATTCCCTATTTTTTTTCCAATCGAAAATCCAAGTAAAGCCCAATCTTCATTTTCGATTTTTGTTCTTACATTTACAACAATTTGTGCATTTCTATTTTCATCCAAATGTAAACCAAAATTTGCAGTTTTTCCTGTTAAAGCAGCAGCAAGCGCAGAGGGCCCCCCTTCCCGATTTGTTTTTGCCCCAAGCACAGAGTTTGCAAATGTTACTGCACTTGATTCCGACCAAGCAATATGCTGGCCTTTCAATGGCAGATTACCCACTAAATATGGTATGCAAGTACATGAAGTAATTATTCCAAGCTTTTCAAACGCATCAATAACCATTTTTTGCTTTATTACAAAGTCTTCAGGAATGTTTAATTCTTTCCAATTTTCAAGATCAATACCTGCAGGGTTTAACGTTGTTAAAACTCTTACTTTTCCGTCCTTTGCTAATTCAGATAAAAATTCTAAACCAGCATCGCCTAAATTATGATAACTTACGCCAGCGACTTGCACTGAAGCTACGTTAATTAACCTGTCTGCTCCATAAATTTTTCCAAGCGCAACAAGAATTTCCATCGCCCTTCTACATGCTTCGCCATGTTCTCCAGCAAGCATAGCTTCTTCTTCATGTGTTAAATACATTTTATCCCTCTAAATATTCTTTCACATTTACTTTTCTATAACTTTCCGGTTTAAATGATTTATCTTTTTTATCCAACGGAATTGTTGCGTCGATGCCCACCTTACAAGTAATTGCTTTTTTTCCTTCAGTCAAATCTGCGCTTGGATCGAGAGATGAACCCGGTTGATTTGGCATAATTATCATATCTTTATCTCCTTGAAATCTTGTTGCAATCGCCCATTCTACTGAAATAGGATTGTCTATATCTATATCATCATCGACGACAACGCAATGTTTTAATGAACTGTGGCCTTTAAATGCCGCTTGAATCGCTCGTTTTCCATCCTCCTCTTTTTCTTTATGAATTTGAATAATTGCATGAAGCCAATTTCCTCCACCAGGAGTTAATCGAACATTTACGCATTTACAAACTTTTGAGACTTCATTAAAAATCGTTGGTTCTCGAGGCATTCCCATGAGATTTCTATGCTCGTTCAACCCAGGCAACAGTGTTTGCCATATTGCATCTTTCCTATGAGTAATACAGGTTATTTCAATTACAGGCTGCTTGCGTATTTTATCGTATGTTGTTGTTAAGTCAAGAAAAGGACCTTCATCATGCATCTCTTTCGTAATTTTTCCTTCAAGAACAAATTCAGAATCCGCAGGTACATATAGATCAACTGTTTTACATTTTACAAGTGGAGTTTGTTCTATTGCATTAGCAAGATAAAATTCATCTACTCCGTGAGGTAAAGATGTTGCTGCGGCAAGCATTACAGCAGTTGAATTTCCTACACATATCGCAATTTCAAGTTCTCCACTTGCTTTCTTTAATGCTGTATCTGTCCCACGATTTTCAACTATTCTTGCAACAAAATGATTTTTATCCAACAACATTAACCTATGAAAGCTAACATTCTGCACATTTAATTCTGGATCGCGTACCACTGAAATTCCAGAAGGTATATACCTTCCACCATCTTTTGGCATGTAACGCATGATCGGGAGTTTATATAAATCAGGAGATGTTTCCACTATTTCTTGGCAAGGCGCATTTTCAACAATTTCTGGTTTTTTTAGATTACTTATAGCATCACATAATTTTTTAACAAGGTTTTTTTCCGAAACCTCAAGTGCCTCTGCGATTAAATTTCTTGAAGAACATAAACCGCCGACAACAGGAAAAGACGATTCTTTTATATTTTCGAATATTATTGGTTTTTCGTTAAGAGTTGCCATGATATTTGCCATCTCAAATTCAAGAGAAACAGGTTTTTTTATATGTATCAATTCGTTTTTAGTTTCTAAGTGATTTATAAATTCTCTAAATTTCATTTACCCACCTCAACTTCTACTTCTTTAATGCCTTACTTTTGTTAAAAACATTTGTTCCGTAGAATTTGAGGAAGATTTCATTTAAATTATTTAGCTATTTTAAAAAGTTTGATGCTTTTAATGTTATTCTTTTCGATTGAGTTTAAATCCTGCCAAAAATCAATAAAAAGCTTATTCTATCCATTTCTTATGTTTTCTATTACAGACCGATCTAGAACTTTTTCAAACCCATTTGCAGAATGCATTAGCAATAAAGAATTGTCGATTAAAATAAATTTATTTTTTGGAGACTCTTTAATATACTTGGTGAAAAATTGGAATTCTTTTAATAAACTTGGATCAGCATCAGAGATTATCTTTATATTCGCCCCTCTTTCAAAAGCAGCCTTTAAGCACGGAATTAAAAGTTCAACCTTCTTCTTCAAAGTCTCTTCATCCAAGGAGATAATTACTTCGTTTTCAGCCCTCTTTACATAATCTTCAAACGTTAGTTCTCTATGAATTAAAGATTTTAAAGTATCCTTATATTTTCTTATTTTTTCAATCTTTTTCTCCGCTTTTTCTCTAAAATACTGTTCAAACTTATTAATTGCTATATCTGCATCTTCTAGAGCATATTTTTTTGGTTTTGTGTCTATCAATTTGACGAAACCTTTTTTCTCCAAAGATTGTAATATGGAGTAAACTCTGTTCCTTTGCATGTCAGTTTGTCGACTTATAAACCCAACAGTCCCATCATGGTAATTTAGCAGGATATTGTACACTTGAATTTCTGCTGGAGATAATCCAAGTTCCAATAATGTTTCACGAAGTTTTTCAAATTCCATAAATCCTCACAATTTTTTTGTTACAAAAGATATATATAAATATTTATGTTCAACTTTTTTAATCTTGCTTTTGGATCGTTCACTCACTATTTTTATAATTTCCAACAAACGATAGAAAAGTTTTTATATAAGAAAAATCACACATTAAGAGTGATTGAGATGTGCAAGAACGTTTTTGCGATATGCATTGCTTTTGTATTTGTTTTAAGTAGTGTTTTTGCTGCAATTGAATTTCACCCAGTCTATACGAAAATAGAAACCATGCAAGGAGGCTACGCAGATATAAAATTCACAGTATCCAATACAGGATCTTCAATATTGGATAATATTGTGATAAAAATGGCTGGCGAGATTCCTGGAAAGGTTGTTCCGGATACTCAAGTAATATATCTTGGTCCGAGAGAATCAAAAACAGTAAAATTTGAACTTTATGTAGGTTCTGAATATCCTGCTGGAGATTATAAAGTTTTAGGGAAAATTGGATACGGAAATGTCTCCGGGTATGAAGAGATGATTATAAGCGTTTTACCATATTCTAGTTTAAAAGGGATGCTTTATTTAGAACTTTCTCCAGCAGATGCTTTAAAAGATGATAAAAATCAGACGATTGGATACTTAGAAGTTCTTAAAGTCTATAACCCATCAGATAAAGTGATATCTAATTTAAAGATTCAAGTAGATGGAGCTCCTGCAGATTGGATTATAAGAAGCTTAGATCAGTTTACGTTAAAACCTGGAGAAACAAAAGAAATTAAATTGGAGATTATTTCATCTAACTTTGAAGAAAAAGTTTTGAATATAAGCGTAGTAAAAGGTACGGAGAAAATAGTGACAAAAGTCTTGAGAGTTTCTGGAAATCAAATTGGGCAAATAACTGGTTTTGCAATTCTTGGTGGTTCTTGGGTAGTTGGGCTATTGTTAGTGGTTATTTTCGTTCTTGTATTGGCATACATCAGGACAAAAAACAATCTTTTAAACGAAATAGATTATTTACGCACTAAAAATATATTTGAAAAGATAATTCAGGATGAGAATGTAGAAGGTATAAACGAAGAAGAGATTCAAGAAATAAAGGAACAAATTAAAAAAGAAACAAAAAAATTAAAGGAAAAAGAAAACTTGTCTGAAAAATCAGATAAATTAAAATCTGAGAAAAAGTTAAAAAAATCTGAAAAAGAAACTAAGGAAGAAGTAGATGGTTCGGAGGAGGAATTCAAGGAAGACTTGGAAGAAGAGTCTGAGGATCAATAATATGGATTTTTCATATTTTTAATATAGTAATATGCAGAAATTGCAGCTATAGCGCCTTGTCCAACAGCCTGAGCCACCTGTAGAATACCTCCGGTTACATCCCCTGCTGCAAAAACTCCTGGTACGTTTGTTTCCATTTTCTTATTTACTTCGATGTATCCTTTTTCATCTGTTTTTACATTAAGATTTTTTAAAAGATTGGATAGTGGAACATAACCAACTTGAATGAATACACCATCTACTTTTATCTCTTTTATTTCTTCTGTTTTAACATTCTTAACTAATATACTTTCGACGATCTTTCCTCCTTTTATTTCAGAAACTACAGAATTCATGATTCTTTCTATATTTTGTGCTTGAAGAATTTTCTCTAGATTTTTAGTTTCCCCTCTAAACTCTTCCCCTCTGTGTATTAAGTATACTTTTTTAGCGATTGCGGATAAATATGCTGCAGAAGTTAGAGCTGAATCAGAACCACCTATAACTGCGACTATTCTATTTCTAAAAAAAGGACCATCACATGTGGGGCAATAACTTACACCTTTACCTAAAAATTCTTTTTCACCTTTGATTCCAAGTTCTCTGTGCGCAGTTCCTGTCGCAAGTATTACTGCTTTACTCTCAAAAGAATTAGTCTCACAAATAACTTTAAACGAATCTTTTTCTTTTATTAAATCTACTGCAGAATCATAAATTATTTCACAACCAAATTTAGATGCTTGCTCACTCATTTTTTTAGCAAGTTCAATTCCAGATATCGATTCAAAACCGGGATAGTTTTCTATAAGGTGAGCTTTTGCCATGTTTCCTCCAAACTCCTTTCCTATTATCAGAGTTTTCAGATTCCTTCTAGTAGCATATATTCCAGCCGTTAATCCTGCAGGTCCAAGTCCTATTATGATCAAATCGTAAAGCATAAATTTATATACCTAATTTCTTTTTAAAATTAATGCATCTGCTCTGGAAAAAAGGTTTTGTTGTAAAGGACAATCTGGAGCTTGGTTTAGATAATCCAGTACTTGATACTATTTTTAGTCATGCTCATGGAGATCATAAAGTAAAAAACCCAGTAATTTTTTCAAAGGAGACTGGAGAAATAATTGGAAAACAAGGATATTCTTGGGGAGAAAAAATAACGTATGATAGCTTTGAAATTTCCATGTTTCCTTCTGGCCATGTACTCGGAGCTGCTCAATTTTTAGTTGAAAACGGATCTTCTTTGGTTTTTACCGGAGATTTAAGATTCTCTGATAGCTTCTTTTTCAGAAAGCCGAAAGTTCTAAAAGGAGACTACTTAATTATAGAAGCCACATATGGAAGGAAAGAGTTTAACTTTCCAACAATGGAAGAAATATTTGAAAATTTTAAAACGTGGGTAAATGAAAATTTAGATAAAAGTTTGCTTTGTGGCGCATATCCTTATGGGAAAGCTCAGGAAGTAGTTTACATGCTGAATAAACTTGGAATAGTTCCAGTAGTGCATCCAGAAGTTTACAAATATTGCGAACTTTACTCAAAATTTGGGTATTCTTTGAAATATGGATATCCGGATTGTGAAAACATGAAAAAACGTTTTGTAGCAGTCGTACCGCCAAGACTTTTGGATAGATCTTTTATTCGAATTTTAGAAAAGCAAACAAATACTGAAGTTTTACCTGCGATTTTTACTGGATGGGCATTAAAGTTTAGGTTTGGTATGAAGACTTTTCCTTTATCAGATCATGCGGATTATGAACAACTTCTTAATTATGTTTCTGAAGCAAAACCTCGAGAAGTTATAACGCACCACGGGTTTGCAAAGGATTTGGCAAAATCAATTACGGAAGAGCTTGGGATAAAAGCAAAACCTTTTGAAGATTTGAAGAGTACTTTTTCAACCTTGACTTTGGGAAATCATCAACAAAATGTAACGTGATCCATTTCAATAAATTAAAAAATGTAATCTTTAAATATTAGTTTAGTTAAATAAAAAAAGGATTGGTGATTTAGATGCGTGGGAGCGATGCGACTGTTCAATGTGTATTCTGCGGTACTAGAATACCTAGAAGTAAAGCTATTCCTTTTATCAAGTATAGTTTTAATTATATTGACGAGAGAGTCGGGTTGGAGTATCGCGGGGTTCCAGAAAGAAAATTTTGTTGTAAATCTTGTGCTAGACATAGAGGAATAAAAGACATGAGACAAAGTAAATCAAAGAAATTTTGATGTTTAATTGAATTATTTTTTTATTCATAAACAAAAAATGCAAAGTATAAACTTGTAGTGTTTTTATCAAAGTTTTACGGTACGGAAAATTCTTCCTTAAAATAGATACTATTTTTATATTCATCAAAGTTCGTAATCGATAGATTGTACTTTCCAGATTCTAGTAATGTAGTGCAAGTGTAAGTGTGATCTAAACTTAAAGTATTGTTCTGAAGCCAGCATTTAATGTTTGGGCCAGGCGTAGGTCCAACGTATATATTTATTATATATTTAGTTGGTCGATTTGTTTTCCACGAGAAAGTAACATTATATTTTCCATTATAAGGGCCTTCAACATTTTTAGTTGGTCCGGATACAATTTTAAGCGATGCCAAGCATTCTTTAGATTTATAATAAATTATTGAAGGGTCTGCTTTTTTGCAGCAAGTAATTGCTTCCCCTCCCCAACTATCAAAAATATCAACTCCGTTAGAACTACAAGCTTCATCACAAAAGTTACATGGATCGTCTGGATTTGTTAACCTGGCTTGTTGACATCTTGCTGCTGCTTGTTTACAAAGCTCTATGTCTCCGCCGGATTTTGTTGTTTTAAAAACACCAGTCATAAACAATATGATTATACTTGCTATAACTAAGACAGCAGTAATCATAATCATGTATTCCATAGCTCCTTGTGCTCGCATGAATAAATTAAAATAGTTTAAAATAAAAAGATTTTGGATATTCTTCATTTAAAAAAGAATAGTAAAATTTCTATTAAAATTAAAATAACGATAAGCAATTCTAAAAAGTTAGCTCTTTTAGCCTCTATGTTTTGAGTGGCAACAGCGTATAATTCGGTTAAAACATCAAGTTTTCTCTTAATTTCTTCTCGTAACTCATCTATATGCAGTTTTTTCACAGTTGCATTGTAAACTCTCGCAGTATGCCAATCTCCAGTAAATTTAGAATAATTTAACACGTTCTCAATCATCTCAGTTATTTCAAGCTTTAAGCTAGCAATTTCTTGCCATGGAATGCTTCCAATCCCAAACTTACTATTCCTTATTTTTCTAAGATCCTCGTATGCTTTATCTATTAATTTATCTAAAAGGTTGGAATAGAATCTAAATTCTAAGAGTTGTATATTTGCAATTTCAAAAATTGTGATGATGTCTTTTTCATTACCAGGTTCAATTACAAATGAATTTACATATCCAGGTAAACAAAAATCATCGGAATAATACGAGAAGGCAACTTCAAAAGCTCTTTTTATTTCGTCTTCACTTAATTCCTCAGGATTCGTTTCCTCTCTTAAAAAGGCAGCAATTTCTTTCTTATGTTTTTTAATAAACTCATTCGCGGGCAAATCCAACTCTTTTAAAACAAGTACTTTATAATCTTCATAAAACGTTTCAGATGTTGGTTTTTCTAAAGCATCTTTAATCATGTCGATTGTGCTTTGTAACAAATGTTCAGCATTGGATTTTATCTCTCCTTCATCCACTAAAGCCATTATTTCTTTTTCCGAACCTGAAAAATCCATCACAAAACATATGCTTATAACTCCTATCGAATATATGTGAATTATTACTTTACATTCCTTTTGCCCAATTTTTCTTTTCAAGATTATTTCTAAAGGAGCAGGTTCAAGTTTCACATACAAAGGCATCAATCTAGAATACGAAAATTCAAACAAAGCCGGGGATTTCTTAAATATCTTTTCAATTTTCTGGAGGTTTATTTCTTGCGCTACATCATAGATATAAAAAAAATACTTTTTTCCAGAAATCATACTACTAAAAAGAATTCTTGTTTTTAAATACTTTTTCTTTTAGAAGAGATATTATTATAAACTCCTTATGCAATATTATATTTTAGTATGGTTTTCTGTGCGTTATGCAAACAAAATAAAGATACTCTGAATAAGTGGACAATTCGCGATCATGCCGTTGACAATTCAATTCTAAACGAATTAAAAGTTTGCGATGATTGTGCGATTGATTTATTAAAAAAACTATATGTAAAAGAAGGAGAAGACCCAAAGCAGAAGCTTAGTTCTTTAAATCTAATTCGTTTAGAAATTATAGAAAATATTGGAGTTTCGGAAAATAAAGCTTTAGAAGTAACCTTATCTATGGACTTTGCCCAGGTTAGAAAGCTTATTTCTGAACAACTTAACCAAAAATAAACCTAACGATGAAACCCAAAATAAAGCCAACTAATGCCACATTCAGATATATAAAAAATTTTAAGTTTTCTTCAAAGTCCTTTTTCATAGTCATTTCACTCTTAAACCTGCGCTAACTTTTTTATCGGTTGTTAAAATAGATACTTGCCCGTTCGAATCTTCAACAGCAAGCAACATTCCTTCTGAAGTTATTCCTCTTATCGTTTTTGGTTTCAAGTTTGTAACTACAACTATGTTTTTCCCTATGATTTCTTGAGGTTCATAAGGAACTCCAGCAACAATAGTCCTTACTTTTTCTCCAGTATCAACGCTTAATCGTATTAGTTTAGTTCCCGATATTTTTTCTGCTTCTTTTACAACTCCAACCTTAAGAACTATTTTTTCAAAATCACTTAACTCTATATATTCTGAGCTCTCCATACTTTTACCTCCAAACTTGTTTTTCCAAGTTTCCAATTCTTTCTCAGTAATCTTCCTAAATAAAGGCGAAAATTCCCCTATGGATACTTTACCGTTTTTAAAATTATCAGAAGTAAAGTTCAAAAAGGTTCTTATTTTTTTAGATGTCTCTGGTAAAAATGGGTCCAACATTACTACTGTTGCTTTTAATATAACTAAGCAAGAGTCCACGCATTCATCTAGAACTTCTGGATTTTTCCAAGGCTGCTTTTCACTTAAATATGCATTTCCGAACCTTAGCAAATCAAAAACCAAATTTAGAGCTGCTTTTAAATGAATTTGTTGCATCTCCTTTAAGTATTTTTCATAAGTTTCCTCTACCTTTTCTACAACTTTTTGATCTGGTATATACTTGATAGAAGCTTTTTTACTAAGCACTAAAACTCTTTGCACAAAATTTCCCAAAGTATCGTTAAGATCAGAGTTTATTTTTTGAGCAAAATCATCCCAAGTAAAATCAGTATCTCTTTTATCCGGAGCATTCGCGATTAAATAATATCTCCAATAGTCTGCAGGGAGAAGCTCTATAGCATCAGGTAAAAAGACACCGATTCTTTTGCTTTTTGAGAATTTTTGACCTTCAAAATTTAAAAATTCAGAAGATGCTATCTGGTATGGTAACGTATATTCTCCATGCGCCATGAGCATTGCTGGAAAGAAAATAGTGTGGAATGGGATGTTATCTTTACCTATGAAATGAACTACTTTGGTATTTTTATCTTTCCACCATTGTTCTTTTCCAATCATTTTTGTGAAAGATATGTACCCTAAAGGAGCATCAAACCAGGAATAAAATACTTTATCTTTCCTATCCGGCATTTTTACTCCCCACTCAATATCTCTTGAAATATCTCTATCAATCAAGCCTTCTTTCAGCATGTTTAAAGCAAAATTCCTTGCGTTTTGGAACCAATGTTCATTTTTTGAGATCCACTCATAAAGTTGCTCTCCAAACTTTGAAAGTGCAAAAAAAGCATGTTCAGTCTTTTTTAAAACAGGTGTTGAGTTGCATATTGCGCATTTAGGTTCTAATAGTTCCGTAGGTTCCAGTAACTTTCCACATTTCTCGCACTGATCTCCGCGAGCTTCCTCTCCGCATGCTGGACATTTTCCTATTATAAATCTATCTGGCAAAAATCTGGAGCATTTTTCGCAGAACATTTGTTCAATTTCTTTGAAGTATATGAAACCATTGTTTTTTAATTGAATATAAAAATCTTGAGTGAACTTATTGTGTTCTTTTGCAGTCGTACGGCCAAATACATCAAATTCACAGCCTAAAGCTAAAAAGCATTTTTTTTGAATTTCATGGTTTTCATCGCAAAGTTGTTGTGGAGAGATCCCTCTTTTTAAAGCCTCTATTTCACTCGTACTTCCATATTCATCGGTTCCACAAACGTAAATAACTTTATGACCTTGCTTTTTAAGAAACCTAGAATAAATATCAGCTGGCAATACGCACCCAACAAAGTGCCCTAAATGCGGTACGTAATTTACATATGGCAATGCAGAAGTAATTATAAATTTCAAAAATTATCACCCAGAATAAAGGTACACTAAAATTGTACTATATATGCATGCAAGCAAACTTAGTAATCCATATGTTATGTTCTGTGTTTCGATGCTCGAGATTAACACAAGTAGAGATAAAAATAATAAAAGAAATGCTGAGATAAGCATGTTGTACCGTATAATATATTTTACTTCTTTAAATTTTCTAAAAGTGTATATTTCATGTTTACTTAGAATTTCTTCAAGTTTAGAAAGCTCTTTTTGACTCAGGTTTTTTTCATATAGCATTCCGCCAGCTTTTAGTGGCTTTCCATAAAGTTCAAAAGCCTTTTTCCCATCGATGTATGCGATAACATGGTTGCAATCCTCAAAGTTCACTTTTTTTATAGGTTTTGGGAGTGAAAGACTGCAAAAAAGAGGGAGTTCAGAATGCCAAAATTCTACCTTAATATTTTTGTATTTTTTAAAATCTTTTAAAAGTGGGATTAATTTCGAATGTTCAAAACTTGAAATAGTACCCATCTGGAGTCGCATAATAGTATTATACGATAAATAGTTTTTAAATATAACACTTATTAAATTATGGAATTGTTCTTTAGATTCTTGATGGATACTTTTGGCTATCTTGGCGCATTTCTCTTAGGTTTTTTAAGCTCTTTTTCAATTTTCCTTCCAACCCCCGCATTCGCTATAATATTTTTAGAGGCAAGTACGCGGAATTTTGACCCTTTCTTAATTGCTTTACTTGCAGGTTTAGGTGCAGCAGTAGGAGAAACAACAGGGTATTTTGCAGGTCTTGGAGGAAATATATTGTTAAAAAAGTATAAACAGAAACTTGAAGAAATAAGAACCTATTTTCAAAAATACAAGCCAAGTGTGATCATATTCCTATTTGCTTTTTTACCTCTGCCCTTTGATTTTGTTGGGATTTTTTGCGGATTAACAAGATATCCTTTTAAAAATTTCTTTGGGCCATTACTCACTGGAAAATTATTAAAATACTTACTGATCGCCTTCGTGGGCTATTTCTACGGTCCAGAATTCATTTCTTGGACTTTCCGGATTGTTTAGAATAGTCTTTTAAAACTTTGTACAAAAGGACTATAAATAAAAGATATATTGGATACCAGACGAACTCTGAATTCGCCATGCCAAACCAAATTCCATAAAATTCTCCGAGGATAAATACCACGATTGTGTAGCAAATAAAGAAAGTTACAAAATCGGCTATTTTATCAAAGAACTTATCTATAGCTGCACCTATCGATGTCATATCCATCCATTTAATATCTTCTTTTTAAAGGTTTAAATATTTTTACTTACATACTTAAAACATGAAAACAGAAAAACAAAAGAAATTAGAAAATCTTTTAGAACCTTTTTGCCCAAGATGGGAGCCCAACATTCTGACTTTAGTTAGTGTTCTTTTGACTTTTTGCTCAAGCATTTTAATTTTTCAAAAAGATTTCATGTTTGCAGCATTTGTTTTTCTCTTGGCAAATGTTTTTGATGCTTTTGATGGAATTTCTGCAAGAAAATATTTTAAGCCCACAAAGTTTGGAAGTTTTTTTGACAAATTAGTAGATAGAATCAATGACTTTGTGATTCTTGGAACAATAATTTTTGCAACCCATCAATACTTGATTGGATTTTTAACATTAGCTTTTACTTTTTTTGCTAGCTATGAAAGTGCCTTATTGGATGCTTATTTGAAAAAACAAATAGGGGAAAAAATCTCTCTTCGGCCCATAAGATCCAGCATTCTGTTTTTTGGTATTTTATCAAACAATCTAATAATTTCTCTTCAATTAATATTGATAATTTCACTTTATGCTTTTGTCTCTCGTTTTTCAAAAGCTTTGAAGGTTTAATTTTTAAAGAACTCTAAAATTTCTTTTTCTGGATTTTCACAAATTTTAAAGTCCAACTCTTTTGGTAAGCAGTTTGAATAATTTTTCCAAGTATATCGTGAATCTAAAAACAAAATAAACCCCTTATCCTTTTCACTTCTAATTACTCTTCCCCCTGCTTGAATTGCTTTAATTATGGCAGGGTAAATATATCCATATGCCCATCCTTTCCCAAATTTATGTTCGTAGTATTCTATTAGACTTTTAGTTTCTAAATCTGGTTCAGCCAAAGGAACTCCAACAACTATTACTCCTTTTAAACAGTTGTTTGGAAAATCTACCCCTTCTGCAAAAGAACCTCCAGCAACCCCAAGCAAAACATAGTCGGAATTATTTGATTTAAGTTTTTCCAAAATGTTTGAAACCTCCTCTGGGTTCGCTTTATTTTTTTGAATTATTTGTTCTTTGCAAAATGTCCCACACTCAACTACTGCGTTTAAAACATCATAAGACGGGAAGAATACAGCTACGTTTCCTTTTACACATTTTAGAATACTGTTTATTTTTTCATGAATTTTCAAATATTCTTCTTTTGTCCTTGCAGAAAACTTTGTTGTCGCTGTCGGGATAATCAAATTTAATCTATTTTCTTTTGGAAATGGGGAAGGATAACTCTTCATTACTGTTCTTTTTTGATCTAAACCTAAAAGATCTCGATACATGTCTAACGGTTGTAAAGTACCACTCATTAAAATGCTTGCATACGTTTTCTTAAAAATTTCAGAAGTAAAAATTCCAGGATCCAAACATTTTTTAGAAATTCTTTTTGTTTGTCTTTCTGTACATATTCTCAAATACCCTGGAGAATCATCAAGCCAAGAACTATAAAAAGAGTATGCTTTTAAGCATGCGGATTTTGACCGATTGGTTAATTCAAGATAATCCAATCCAGTTTCCCTCATATCTTCCAATAAATCCTCGTCTACACTCAACTCATTTTGGAATACAACTCTTTCTCCTTCCACTTTGTCAAATTCTTTTATTGCTTTTCTAAAGAAAGAAACAAGTTCTTTATTTTTAAGTAAGTTAGCCTCCTCTTGTGCGTTTTTCAAAATATTTTTTGTAATACTTACGCTAAGTACTTCTCTTACTCTGTCCGGTAAATTGTGGGCTTCGTCTACAACCAAGATTATGTTTTCTAATTTTTTCTTAATTCTGTTTAAGAAAACTTTGCAAATTCCCGGGTTGAATATGTGAAAATAATCTGCTATTGTAACAATATTTTTTCTCGCGTTGTTTAATAAAATTTCATAAGGACAAGGAGTATTTTCGAATTCCAACGCTTTTTCTTTAATTTCGATATGGGATAAGATTCCACTAATTTCTATATCCTCTGAATTTAAGTAGTATTCACATTTTTCTTTTGCTTTTAAACGATTACAAAACTCATAAATGTCCTCTTTGCTTGTGGAGGAAACAAGAGGATGAGAGCAAAGGTATTTTTTGCCAACAACATCTGTTGCACAAAAGTCTAAAGAGTATTTTTCTGAAATTCCTTTTAAAACATCTAAAGCAAGAAAATGTTGGGATATTTTAGGGGTTAAGAAAAGTACGGATAAATTGTTTTTCCAAGCCCAAGTAAAACAAGATCCAAGAACAGCGTCTGTTTTACCAAGCCCGGTAGGTGCATGAGCCAGTAAAATTTTTTTATCGTTAAGAACAGTTATACAATCCTTTATTAGTTCTTTTTGAGATTCTCTAAATTTATTATGTCTGAAGTATATAGCAGATACAGCTACCATTTTATTTGCTCTAAAAACCCGTTTGTATCTACTCTGAATTTATGGGCTGCATTTTGCGGACAAACAAGAACTCCTTGGCCGTTATCTTCTAAAACTATGCTTGCCCCCGTTGTAGAAAAACAAATTGGACAAACTTGAAGCATTTTCACCATATACTTCACCTTGAAATTTTATTATTTTTTAATTGCTTTTTGAATATTTAAGAATATCGTTTATTTGGTTTGGATGGCACGAGATAAGTTTAAATATCTCATTAAACACAAGAAGTTTATGTGCAACGATTCACCTGAAAGTTTTGATGAAGTTTACAAATGGTGTGGTGCAGACCCAAAATTAGTTGAAATGGTAACTGGGAATAATGAAGATGGAGAACACGATACTGAGACTAACGATCAACAAAAGTAATATTTAAATATTTGATTTGATTTATTCTTTTTTATGAGAGTTCCATCTGGAATCCCTGGTCTTGATGAATTAATAGAAGGCGGTTTTTTAGAAGGAGCTTCTATTTTAGTATCTGGAGGAACTGGTACAGGAAAAACTATTTTTGCTTTGCAGTACATATACAAGGGAGCAGAAGTTTATGGAGAACCGGGAATATACATTTCTTTAGAAGAAGGTCCAACGAATATTTGGTGGAACATGCGAGCTTTTCGTTGGAATTTAACAAAATATGAACAGGAAAACTTAATTAAAATATACAAGCTTTCTTTGTTTGAACCAAAAAGGTTCGCAGAAAAATTCGACGAGGAAATAGAAAAAATAAAGAAGATCGTTGATGGCATGAATGCTAAAAGATTAGTGGTGGACTCTACAACTGCTTTTGGAATGTGGGTTCCAAACGAAGCCGAGCTAAGATATAATCTTTTCAAACTTTCAGAAGAATTAAAAGAGATGAAATGCACTACAATTTTAACGAGCGAAACTTTCGGCCAAAGAGATCAGTATTCTAGATTTGGAATCGAAGAATTTATCGCAGATGGAGTTATATCTCTTTATTTTTTACCGCCTCAAAGAGCTCTCTTCATAAGGAAAATGAGAGGTACAAAGCATAATCAAAAAATTCATCCGTATGAGATAACTGAAAATGGAATAGTTGTAAATCCAAGAGAAGAAATTTTATGGGAAAGCTTAAAGAGATAATTAAAGCATATTATGATTTGGTAAGATTAGATCATGCTTTTTTTATAATACTGGCGATACTTGTTGGGCAGATTTTGACGACGAGAAGCATATCTCTTTTAGCTTTAATAGCACCTTTTTTCGTTTCTATTGGAGCTTTTGCCTTGAATGATTATTTAGATTATGAGACCGATTGTAAAAACAAAAGGTATGATAGACCTCTTGTTTCGAGTAAGATTAAACCAAAACAAGTAAAATTTTTGATTTGGTCGAGTTTTATACTTGCATTCTTAACTGGTTATTTAGTTAATCTTTTCTGCTTTTTCATTGTTATTCTCTTTTCTTTAATTTCAATATTGTATGATTTCCAATTAAAAAATACAATTTTCGGCAATGTTGCCATAGCATTAACTATGGCGATCCCATTTCCGTATGGAGCGATGAGTGTTGGTAGTCTAAGTTTAGATGTTTTAATCATCTCGGCAATCGCTTTTTTCATGGGTTATGGAAGAGAAATTTTCAAAAGTATTCAGGATAAAAAAGGAGACAGATTGACAGGTAGAAAAACTTTACCAATTTTAATTGGAGATGAGAAAGCAATGTTTTTTGCAAAAGTAAGTCTCACAATATCTGTTTTTCTTGGTTTATTTGTTTGGTTCTTTTTACCTAGATATTTTTTGAACCCAATTTATCTTCTTTTTTATGGTTTAACTGTCTATTTTATTTTTAACTCTTTAAAAGTTGTAAAGAAAAAGAATTGGAAAGAAATAAGAAAAAATACTTTGTATGCTCTATTTTCTGGTTTACTTGCCTTTATTTTACCAATATTATTTTAACTAATAATCTTCTCCTCCAATATCTTCAAGTTCTTCTTCTCCTAGATCCGATAAGTCCATTTCAGTTTCTTCAGGCAGAGTTATGAGAATAACATCCAACTTATTTTTCTTTTTAATAACTTCAAGTTCTGCGCCACATACGGGGCAAGTAATAAAATCTCCAACTTCTATATTATTTTGAAGATTTATTTTACTTTTGCAATTTGGGCAATTTACTGTTGTCATGTGAGTCACCTCGAGCAAACCAAATATTTTCTTTTTTCATCTATTTAAATCTATCGGATCACAACTGTGAAAAACATAGAAATTTTAGTGGAAGTACTTTTCAGATACATTAGAAAAGGATTTATATATAGATGTATTCTGATACTTCAATGAAATGTAAAAGAGGTGACGTAAATGGAGTCGATAGTTAGAAATGCTCTTAGTTTGGGCCCACAACAGGCCTCTGGGCCAGTAAAATTGTTAGATGGGCCAAAAATTGTTGTTGTTGGAGTAGGGGGAGCCGGAAACAATACATTAAACAGAATTGCAAAAATGGGTGTAGCAAACGCAGAACTTATTGCAATTAACACCGACAAACAACATTTGAGTTTAATGCACGAATCGATAAAGAAAGTATTAATAGGTCAAAGTGTTACAAGAGGTCTTGGAGCAGGTGGCATTCCAGAAGTTGGAGCAAAAGCTGCAGAAGTTTCTCGTGCAGAATTGTCTAAACTTTTAGAAGGTACAGACATGTTATTCTTAGCCGCTGGAATGGGAGGAGGAACAGGTACCGGTGCTGCACCAGTTATTGCAGACATTGCAAAAGAGCAAGGCGCAATCGTTATTGCTATGGCAACCTACCCATTCAGAGTTGAAAGGGCTAGAATGATAAAAGCAGACGAAGGAATTCAGAAGCTTAGAAAAGTTGCGGACACTGTAGTTATAATCGATAACAACCGATTGGTTGAACTTGTTCCTAATTTGCCTATGGAAGCTGCTTTCGGAGTAGCAGATGAGGTTATTGCGAGAGCAGTAAAAGGAATAACTGAAACGATAACTGTTCCATCTTTGATCAACCTAGACTACGCAGATATTCGAAGCATAATGACTCAGGGAGGAGTTTCAGTAATTTCAGTAGGTGTAGGCCGCGGCCACAACCGAGTTCAGGATGTTGTAGAGGATACTTTGAAAAACAGCTTATTGGATGTCGACTACAGCGGAGCAAAAGGAGCTTTGATCCACATTACGGGTGGACTTGACATGACTCTAGGCGATGCAAACACAATTGCGGAAAAATTAACGCAAGCGATAGACCCAGCAGCGCAAGTAATCGTTGGAGCAAGAATAGTTCCAGAATTTGAAGGACAAATATCTGTGATTGCCATCATGACTGGAGTAAAATCCCAACACATAAAAGGTCCAGTTTCTGACAACCTTAAATCATCCACAGGGACATTGAGCTCCGTGGAAAAAGACTTTGTCGATTCCTCTCTTGGAATTGCTTATTTGAGATAAAACCCCCACTTTTTTTATTTTTTTAACTTTACTTTTTAATATCTTTAATGTTTTTATACTCGAAAATAGTTTATTTTTATTATGAAATTATCAAAGAATACTACTTATTTGAAACAATCTCCGATCAGACAACTTTTGAAAATTGTTTCTGAAAAAGATGTTATTTCTTTTTCTGGAGGAATGCCGAGCGTCAACACATTCCCTAAAGAATTTATGCTAAAACATTTATTGGGAATCATTGAAGAAAAAGGAGATTTAGCTCTTCAATATGGTCCATCAGAAGGATTTAATTTCGTAAGGGAAGAATTGGCTAGATTCGTAAAAAGAAGAAGAAAAATAAAAACAGGTTTTGAAAATATTTACATAACTACTGGATCCCAACAAATGCTTTATCTTGTACCGCAGCTTTTTATTGATGAGGGAGATATAATCGGCGTTGAGAGACCAACTTATGTTGGGGCTTTGTGTGCTTTCAATTTTTGTGGACCAAAGTACATGGAAATTAAACTTGTTGAAGATGGGTTGGATACTTATGAATTAGAAAATAAATTAAAAACAACAAAAATAAAATTCTTTTACACAATTCCCATCTTTCATAATCCTCATGGTTCTACTGCGACTTTAGAAAAAAAGAAACATCTTCTGGAACTTGCGGAAAAACACGATTTTTATATTTTAGAGGATGATCCTTATGGCGAACTTGCTTATGACAAATTAGAATATCTCCCCATAAAAGCTCTCGATAGAAATGATCGAGTAATTTATATTAGTACTTTTTCAAAAACATTCTGCCCTGGTTTCCGCTTAGCATTTTCCATTGTTCCAAAAGATTTATTGGAGAAAATGTTGCTTTTAAAACAAAATGCAGATCTTTGCCCCGCAAGTTTTGGTCAATTTTTACTTTTTGAATATCTTAAAACCAAAGAAATAGATAAGCAAATCGATTTTATAAAAAAATACTATAAAAAATTGAGAGATGCAATGGCCGAATCTTTGGAAAAATACTTTCCAAAAAGTGCGAAATGGCATATCCCGAAAGGAGGAATGTTTTTCTGGATCTCTGGTTTAAAGATGGATACTGAGCTATTATTAAAAAAATCAATTCAAAAAAAAGTGCTTTTTGTTCCTGGTCATTCATTCTTTGCTACAAACCCGGAAAAGGATTGTATGAGGCTTAATTTTACTTATGAATCTGAAGAAAAAATAGATAAAGGGATAAAAATACTTGGAAATCTTGTGAAAAATTTATGAAAGTATATTTTCTTGGAAGCCCTTTGACCGAGACTAAAATTTTCAAAATTATTCAAAAAATAGAGATCCCAGTCGTACATTATGTTCCAGGCGAAGAATTACCTGATGGGGAAGATTTGATTTTTATAGACTTTGCAAAAAATATAAAAAAAGCAATGCTTATAGAAGGTTTAGCTACATTAGAGAAAAATTCGTCTTATTCTCCACACGACTATGGAATTTATGAGGAATTGAAAGCTAAACAATTGCTTGGAAACTTGAAAAAAGTATATTTTATAGCTCTACCCTTCAATATAGATGAAGAAATAGCAAAAGAAGAAATTAAATCTTTCTTATTTTTAATTTCAAAAAATGACTTGCGCAAGAAAAACAAGGGTCATAAGCTCTAATTATTTCTTCCGAAGTTTTCAATATTTTTTCTTTTTTAAAAGAACTTGGATCTAAGTTTTCTAGATAAAAGTGAATATCATTTTCCATTTTTATTAAGTTTTGAGATGTTGGGATAACTAGATCTAACCAAGCAACTTTTCCTGAAACTATGTTAACCTGATAATACAAAGTTCCCCTTGGAGCCTCAATAACGCCAACTCCAGTTCCAGATAATTTCTCTGGTTTTTTTGGTAATTCTCGTAAAAATTCTTGAGTTTCTAGGATCTCTATCGATGCATCTATGCAATGCAACATTTCGATTGCTTGAGCCAAATTGTTATCAAAAATATTTTTTGATGGGAAATTTCTCAAATATTCTTTACAATCTTCTTTCGTTTTTTTGTTTAAATTGTCTTTATTCAAATTAAACCTTGCTAATGCTCCAACCATATATTCTTTTCCATTCCACAAATAAGATTCGCTTTGAGAATATGGAATGACAACTTCTGATAGGTATTTTGAGAAATCCTTTTCTTCAGCCAGTAAACCTTCAGAAGATACAAGAACTCCTTCTAAAAAAGAAAAATCAGGAGTTTTCAAACAAACGAAGTTTGGATCTCTTTCAAAAACTTTTTCTTTAAGCAAATCTAGTAAAGGAAATATCTCTTCTCTACTTTTCTTTAATTGATTCACCACATTTTTAATGTCTTCTTTTTCCGGGTATTTTACAAAGCCTCCAACGACTGGGAAGGGAGCATGGACCGCTCTACCACCAACCAAAGATGCAAGTAAATTGCCTGCTTTTTTAACTTCAAAAGCTTGCTTTAAAATTTTCTTGTTCTTTGCATCCAAAATGCTTTCAATGCCTAAATAATCAGGTAGGCTAAAAAAATAAAGATGCAAGGCATGATCTCTAAGAATAGACCCATACATTAGTAGTTTTCTCAAAGTAATCGTTTGTTCCGAAGGCGTAATCCCCAAAGCTTTTTCTATAGCTTCCAACCCACATATTAAATGCGCAGAGGAGCAAGTACCACATATTCTCGAGACTATGCTTGGCAATTCAAAAACACTTTTTCCTTCAACCGCTTCTTTAATAAATCTTTTATTTTCAGACACTCTTATATGAACGTGATCAATTTTTCCTTTTTTAAGTGAAATTTCTAAAATAGCTGTACCTTCTGTTTTAGATAGTTCTTTTGATATGGCCAGATCTTGATGCATATCTAGAAATAAAAAGTTAATATTTATATATCTATGCCAGTTTAAATTTAAGCATGGACGTTTTATTTACTTTAGTTTTAATAAGTACAATCTGTTTGCTTGGGTTTACAGGAAATGTCATTTTTAAAAGAACAAATATTTCTTTTGTACTAATTTTAATGCTTTTCGGCATGTTTTTAGGCCCAATCTTCAAAGTGATAGATGCACGATCTTTTTTCTCCATAGCTCCTATTTTCTGTACAGTTGCTTTAATAATTTTACTTTTTGAGGGATCTTTGGCTTTCGACTTTTATAAATTAATAAAACTTGCGAGTAGAGCCACTCTACTAAGCACGATCTGCTTTTCCGGAAGTGCTTTAGTTGTCGCTTTAATTTGGACTTTACTTGGGCATCCTTTCCTTGAAGGGTTGCTTTTAGGTGTAATATGCGGTGGGACGTCCTCTGTTGAAATCATGGCTTTATCAAAAAAGTTGAAAAAAGTTTCTGAAAACTCGATAATACTTTTGGAGTTGGAAGGTGCGATAACGGATGTATTCACCATAGTATTTGCTTTCACTATTTTTAATTTCATTCAAAACGCCGGGGTTGGAAATGTTTTCCAAACTATGGCAGCTTCTTTTTCAGTCGGCATAATGGTGGGGCTTTTATTTTGGATTTTTTGGAGTCCGATAATAAAAAAAGTAAGAAATGAGAGTTTCTCGTATTTGGTTACACTTTCCTATTTATTTTTAATCTATGTTGCTGCAGAATTAGTTGGCGGTAGTGGTTCTTTAGGAATTTTAACTTTTGGAATCTTGCTTGCAAATGGGAAAAAGCTCATGTCTGGACTAGGTCTTGCAGGAGATGTTTTCGAATTGGATGAAAAAACAAAGGAATTTCACTCTTTAATTGCTTTTATAATCCAAACTTTCTTCTTCGTTTTCTTAGGTTTATCTTTTACTTTAAATAATTATGAGAATATTATGATTGGATGTTTATTGGCTGCGGCAATAGTTTTTATCCGACCTTTCTTAGTGAAAATTGCGATGTATAAAGCTCAAGTAGGTCAAAAAGATCTAGATTTGATTAGCATAGTCTTGTCAAGAGGTTTGGCAGCAGCAGTTGTTGCGCAAATTTTAATAAGTAAAGGGGCGAACCCTGTTTTTCTAGATGTTGTTTTTATGATAATTTTCATGACAATTATAATTACAAGCACCGGGGTTTTCTTTGTTCTGAAGGAAGATTTAAAAGAAAGCCAAGTAAAAACCGAGACCAAAGAAAGTAAATAGTAAACTTTATATATTTTTTCTGTTTATATTAAATATTTCATACCTCCCAACTTTTTTATTTTTTGTTTTTTCAACAGTTAAGTTTATATATAACTTGCAAGATAAATATTATTGCATCCCATCACTTCTATTTTTTTATGCTCATCGGGGCACTTCCTTTTTTTATTTTCCCTTTGCGTCAACTTTTAATTAAAACCGCTCACTTAGTTTCATACACTGATTTTAGTAAAAAAGGTAAAATGATTGTCACATCCCCATCGATAGTTACATATTTTGCATTTTTCTTTATTTTTCCCCAACTCACTGCTTCTTCCAATCTAGCGCCACTTAAAGAACCATCGTATTGTGTTGCAGTGGTAATATAAACAGCATAATCTAACCCGCCTTTAAATTGATTCCACCAAATTGTATGGTGTTTTGAAATCCCGCCCCCAAGCATCAAAGCACCAGTCTTTTTTTTCGTAAAAGCATACTCTGCAATTTTCTTCTGATCTTCTAAAACATCGATTTTTAATTCGTTAAAAAATAAAAGATTACTTCCAAAAGCACCATCCATGATTCCTGGAATTATTATAGGTACTCTTGCTTTTGCTGCTTGCGCCACTATTGAATTTTTGTCTTTTATCTCAAACCCGATTCTTTGAATTAGTTCCCAAGGAGCCCATTCTTTTTTCTCCGTTACTATTTTCTTAAAAATCTGCTGTAAGTTTTTCTCTAAAACTCCCCCATAATATTCGTGAGGAATAAATATATTTCCAAGCCTATAGATATCAAGATCTTTTAATTTAGCGTCATCAAAATTAAAGTAACCGTGGTAATATTTTCCACCAAATGCTCTTGCCAAATCATGGTCTAAAGTACCGCAAGTAGTGACAATTACGTCGAAAAGCTTTTTAGATATTGCTTCTGCTAAAACTCCTCTTAAGCCTGTTGAAACTATGCAAGCAGGGAAAGATAAAAATCTAATGCAATTTTTATCTTTAAACATTTCTTTAAATATTTTTACCCCAAGTCCAAAATGCTTAGCCCCAAAGCCTCCACTTTCGAACAATGCTTCTGCAAGTTCTTCAAAGTTTTTTATTTTATGGAGTTGGAAATCTTTAACTTGTTTCTTTAAAATATCTTTATGCATTAAAATCACCCTAATTTTTCAGAAATATTTTTTAGAGCAGTTAGACTAATTTCAACAAAATTTTCTAAAGGAATGCCAAGTTTTTCGCAAAATAAAATCCTTTCCCGAGATATGTTCTTAGCAAAATCTTTTTGTTTAAACTTTTGTAATATTGTTTTCACTGTAACCTCTTCCAGCTTCTTATTTGGCATTACCAGCATACATGCGATTATAAGACCGGATATCGCATCTGAGCAAATTAAAGCAAAATCAACTTTTCTAGATGGGAAAAGCATCAAGTTTTCAAAATTATGGTTTTTGATCGCGTTTATTGAATCCTCACTCATTTTTCCTTTTAAAATTTCAGCAGTTATTAACCCATGCTTCTTTGGATCATCTTTTGTGCTTTCAAAATCCAAATCGTGAAGAAGACCTATTAAATACCATTCTTCTTTTTCAGGAATTTTTAAAAATTCGGCAAGGTTTACCATTATTTCAGCAACAGCTAAAGAATGTTTTTTTAATTTATCGTTTTTTATATAATTATCTAGTAAAATTTTTGCTTCATTAATCGATAGATTCTCCGGCATAGTTTAAATAGTTGATAAGTTTATTAAAATTATGTTTCCACCTTCAAAACCTATCTTCGGGTTATGTATAGGGGTAATTGTAGTTTCGCTCGCAATTCTTATTTATTCAACTTTGCTTTTGGTTCAAACAGGAGTTTTAGGAAAACAAAGTTCTAATTTGTTTTTCTCTAAATGCAAAAATGCTGCTGCTTTTTGCTCTCAGAAGTTAGCCTTGGGTGGAGAAAGAGAGTGTGGTTTTTGTGATGCGGATTGCGTGGATTCCAATGGAAAAGATATTATGGAAAGTTGGAACGGGAGTGCGATCCTTTGTTGTAAAAGAGGAAATGTGGAAGCAATATATGAAGGGTCAAATAAAAGATGCGAATGATTGATATGGACGTACGTGAAAAAGCATTAGCTCAATTGAAAAAAAAGATAAAAAAAGAACTTAGTTCTAGGGATAATTTGATAATTCATGCTCTAAGAATGTACGACACGTTGATAAAATGTTTTAATTTGATTTACATTCAAACATTCGATTGGTATTCTGTTAATTTTCCAGAACTATGTAAAAAAGTAGATGATCCTGAAACTTTTCTAAGGTTAGTAAGCAAATATGGGGAAAGAAAAAATTTTGCAAATTTAAAAGAATATAAGGAAATTGTGGATAAAAGTTTAGGAATTGATTTGGCTGAGAAAGACATTAAAGTTATTCAAAAGATGGCAGAGTTTGGCTTAGAAATAAAAAGTAAAAGCTTGGAATTAGGAAAGTATATTGAAGAGTTGATGGTTGAAGAGGCTCCAAATCTTACCGCGATAACAGGGCCGATCGTTGGGGCTAGATTGATCGAAAAAGCTGGAGGTTTGAAAAGATTATCTAAAATGCCTGCGTCTACAATCCAAGTTCTCGGGGCTGAAAAAGCATTATTTGCACATTTGAGGAAAAAAGTGCCTGCTCCAAAACACGGAGTAATATTTTTGATTCCTGAAATAAGAAAAGCACAGAAAAAAGCTAGGGGGAAGATTGCAAGGAAGTATGCAAATAAAATAGCCATCGCTGCAAGGTTGGATTATTTCGGCAAAGAAAAAAGCAAAGAAAATTTAGAAAAAGAATGAGAGGGTCAGGAAATGATAAAACTTGGGATTTATTCTTTAACTTGTGATGAAGGCTGTTTAGTTTATTTTTTAGAATTTTTAAACTCTAGATATTCTGAGTTTTTTAAAAAATATGAAATTGCTGATTCTAAAAGTTTAGGGAAAAATTCAGAAAAAGTGGATGTAGCTCTTGTTGAAGGATGTATCTCTACTGAAGAAGAATTAGAGAAAATTAAGGAAATTAGAAAAAAGTGTAAATTTTTGGTTGCTTTAGGGTCATGCGCTTGTTCCGGATCTCCTTCTAACTGGCGAAATTTTTTCAACCAAACTCAGCTAGACAAGATCTCAAGTCATATCAAAAAATATAAATACTTAGAAAAATCATTAAATTTAAAAGCAGTTGTCGAAGTAGACTTTGAAGTTCCTGGCTGTCCTTTCTTAGATTCGAAATTGTTAGATGTTTTTAAAAGATTGGAGGAAAAAATATGCCAAAAATAAAGGATTTAGCTAGCAGAAAAGAAGAATACTTGAAAGTTTTGGAAAACCGTGGCCTAAGTTCTTTGGTTCCCGTGTTTGAAAAAGGATTGGAAATATATTCGAATTGGAAAAAAATAAATTTTGAAGTTCAAAAACTCAGAGAAAAATTAAATAAGTTATCTTTAGAGTACGCAAAGGAAAAAGATCCGAAGCTTTTGGAGGAATCGAAAAAAGTTAAAAATGAAATCCAACGTTCTGAAGAAAAATTGGCGCAATATGATGAAGAATTAGAAGAAATAAACATTTTGCTACCGAATTGGCTTTCTGAAATGGTTCCAGTTGGAGTTGGGGATGAGTTTGAAAAACCTATAGAATATATGGGAAAACCAAAAGTGTGGGTAGAGTTTAAAGATGAATTTGAAAAAAAGTACCCTGGAGTTGAAGCTGAATTCGTTATAGAGCAACCATTCCACCATTATAATCTCGTTGGAACTTTGATAGATCAGGAGAAAGCTGGAGAGGTGGCAGGCGCAAGGTTTTATTACTTGTTTAATGACCTTGTTATTTTGGATTTAGCTTTGAATTTGTATACCTTGGAATTTTTTAAGAAGAAAGGCTACGGGGATGTTGTCTTGATCCCCCCGTATTTTATGAGAAAAGATGTTGAGAAAAAGATAACCCATCTTAGTACTTTTGAAGAATCTATTTTTGAACTTGAAAAAGAAGGCCTTATACTTATACCAAGTTCAGAGCACCCAATTATGGCATATTTCGAAGATACAATATTTAAAGAAGAGGAGCTTCCTTTGCGAATTTTGGCTTGGAGTCCATGCTTTAGAAAAGAAGCTGGAGCCCATGGAAAAGATACAAAAGGAATATTTAGAGTTAAGCAGTTTTTAAAAACTGAGATTCAATGCATGGTTAGGAAAGAAGAAGATTTTAAAGAGGTTGAGAAAGTTAGAAAAGATGTTCAGGAATTTGTAAGCAGTTTAGAACTTCCAAATAGATCAGTAATCGTGCCTAGCGGAGACATGGATAAACGAGCTGTTTTGCAAGTTGATGTTCAGACTTGGTTCCCAGGGCAAAATGCGTATAGAGAAACCCATTCCATAGCGACAA
The DNA here is from genome assembly GCA_038874115.1 of archaeon. GTDB lineage: Archaea > B1Sed10-29 > B1Sed10-29 > B1Sed10-29 > JAVZDC01 > JAVZDC01. Next base: position 73,427 of record JAVZDC010000001.1, on the reverse strand, counting down.
TGGATACTTGGGTTTCGGAAAAATTAAAAATACGGTATAAAACAAAAACTTGGGAAAAAGAATTTGTAAGAAACATTTATTCTACTGGAGTTGCATCAGAAAGAATAATTTGTGCTATCGCAGAAAATCTTTTTGATCCTTCAACAAAAAATATCCGAGTACCAAAAGTTTTGCACAAGTATATGGATAAGGAGTATCTTGAGATAACCAGCAAACATCCATAATGTGTATGGAGTATGAAAAGTGAAAAACACAATTGGTTAGTTCTTGATCCCTGATAAAATGAAAATTAAAAATACGCAGGAAAATAGAAAGAAAATAAAATCTAAATTTTCCGGAGCCGTAACAATCGTTATATTCTCAGTTTTTAAAGTTGTAAAAGAATAATTCTCGTAAGTTCTGTTATTTCCAACGCCATCATAAATTGTAATGTTGAAATGATAGGAAGTTCCTTCTTTTAAATTTTCTAAAATTATGAAGTGCTCCAGGCTTAAATTATCCGAAGAAATTGTCCACTCATGTATTCCATCAGTATAGGCAAAAGAATAATTAGATAATTCATCAGTACTCCAGAATATGGATGAACTGTTGTGAGTTACTGAAATGTTTGGACCTTCTATTATGCTTGGAGGAGTTTCATCTTGTTCTCCAATTATCGTAAATATACTTCCTAAACTTGTAATATTTGCGTATACTCTTTTATTTTCAAAGTCGACTCCACAGTCCGATGCAAATTTTGAACAATTTGTTTCCCAGGTTCCATTATATCTTGCGACTCTGAGACTGGATTCCAGGATTTTTCCTAGTTCTGAAGTATCATATGGATAACTAATGAAAATCGTTGCAGATCCGTAAGCAGAGATATCTAAGTGTTTATTTAAACTCTTGAATCCTTGCGGATCCGATGGCTTTGATATGATTGGTTGAACAGATAGGTTTGCAGAAGGTAAATAAACTTCTAAATCAACTAAGGTTTGGTTTTGGAAGCTCATTCCTGAAATAGTAGTGTTAATGAATGAATTATTGTTACTTGCCGATGTTTTAAAAAATATATTCCAAGTATTGTTTCCAAAAAGAGTATTTACGAAAGAATAGTTAGAGATAGAGTATGCATAAAGTCCAAAGACATTAGAGTGTATGTAATTATTAATAAAAAAATTGTTAGAAGATTGTGTAACGTATGTACCATTTTTATTTAGATAGATCATGTTTGATATTATTGAATTATCTCTAGACGAGTATCCAAGAATTAACCCATACGAGTTTGAGGAAATATTGTTATTATAAATTATATTATTTCCTGAATTTATTATTCTAATTCCGCAATTCGAATTATTATATATCTCATTCTCAGTTACATTTATTTGATTGATATAATAACTGCTCGGATATATTTCAATTCCACAATAATTATTAAAGTAAATTTTATTACTCGATATTGTATGATTGGAAGACCCAATTACAACCTGAATACCATAATAAAAACTAGACACATTATTATTTGCTATAAGCGCATTTTGAGAACTGGAATCCAAAACTATTCCGGTGCTAGAACCGGCTCCAAACAGTAAGTTATTTTTTATTACCCCTCCAGTAGTATAGTAAAAGCGTATCCCTGTTTTATAAGACTGTATTAAATTACCATCGATTGATTGATCTGATCCACGGCAATCAATTTCATAATTTCCAGATTTTACGTTATTTTGAATGGTATTATTTATTAATAATGTACCATCGCCTTCCAGGATGATTCCATAGCTGTTATTCGCGATAAGATTATTGCTTAAAAGAGAATTATATAAAACTGCAGATACTGAATAAGTGTTATTCAATATGGAATTATTTGTCAGACTGATATAGCTTTTTCTGAATGTACTCAGACCTCTAGAGTCATATATCCCATATGTATTTAAATTGAAAGATGAATTTACTATGGTTAAATTATTTATGGGCCCAACAAAAGCAACACCATAATAGTTATTTGAAGAATTTATGTTCATTAACTTTGTAAAGTTTGTTCCCAGTATAATAAAGCCATTGTTTAGATTACCATCTGGACTATGGATCGTAATATTAGTTATGTTTGAATAATGAGCTCCGCATAAGATTAACTCAGACAATACATCATTTTCCAAATTTACTGAATTATTGAAAAACTTTATTGGAAGATTTCCTGAACCGCTATTATTGTTAAATTGGAAGGAGCAAAAATCATCCGTCCAAGTTTCGCTTGGAGGACTAATCTGGATATCTAAAAATGTCGAATTAATCACATTGTTTTCAATTCTTTGGCCACCCCTCGTACTGTCAAAATGGATGCCACGGTAAACAGAACCTATTCTGTTGTCTGTAATATTTGAATAATCCTTAGAACCATAGTGGTATATATAAATACCATAAGAAACTTCCGCATTCCCGACTATTCGATTATTTGAGTATGTTGAAGTTCCGCAGTATCTGGAATATACGCCATATCGATAGTTTATTAAAGTGTTGTTGAAAATATTACTATTTCCGCAAGAATCGCAATAAATCCCATAATTTCCCCCACCAGTTGAATTGAAAGAATTATTGTAAACAGTAGCATTATTGCCGCTAAGATAGAGCTCACGAACTCCATTAAAGTAAATTAAGTTATTTGAAATTTGATTATTTTTACCGTTTATTCGTATTCCTGTATCAGTGTTTGAATAGATTTTGCTGTTGGCAACAACATGAAAATCTCCTTGAAGAAATATACCATAAACATTGGAAAATACCTCTGCAGACATGATTCTTGTTAAATTTGATGTTGTGGATACGTATATTCCGCGTTCCCAATCACTGATCCTTATATCCTGGATTGTTATATTTTTCAAATTTGAAGATATATAAATCCCATAAGAGCTAGAAGCGTCAATCCCGTCCAAAGAATGATTTTGCCCATCAAATACCACATCACTCGCAGAAATGATTATGCACGGAGTAGCTGAACTATCCAAAATATCTGAAATTAAATAATAAGTTCCTGAGCTTGTGATATTGATACAAGTACTTATTTCTTGTGAAAATCCAATCGTAATTATGAGAAAAAAGACAAGATGGTTCACTTGTTTGAACATATATAAAAAAAGCCAGAGTAATTTATATTTTTTTATGGTCTAAGCCAAAATGTAGCGGTTCTATGGAGAAAATCCAACTCATCCTCTTTGTTCTCGAAATGAAGTTCGTTAATTTTGAACTGTTTTTTAAAAAGATTCCAAATTTTGTCGCAATTTTTACCCCAACAGATAAAAATTTTCTTATTTTCCTTTGAACTTTTTTCTATCGCTTTGTTTATTTGTCTTTCTCCGCAAAGACGAACTAAAAACTCCAATGGAAATTTTTTTGCAAAATTATTTTTTTCCTTAAATGCTTTTTTAGCATGCAAAAAAGCTTGTAAGATATGTTTTTCCCCTCCAACCTGTGCATTATCGACAAGCAGTACGTTTTTATATCTATTTAAAAAAGAAGAATAATCGTCTTCGAAACTTAGAAAAGCTTTGATATATATTTTTTTAAAATTAAGCACCATAATATTTTAAATACCAGTATTAATAAATATATTTTGAAGTTGGTGAAAAACATATGGCAGTTGTTCATTCTTCAATGCATAAAAGAAAAAAGAGTGGAGGAAAGAAACACCCTTATCGAGATAAGCAAAAGCACGAACTGGGGAATTACCCGAGAAATACGAGAGTGGGGGACAAAGATATAAGAGAACATTTGAGAGGTTATGGTGGAAATTACAAAGTAGTATTAAAAAAAGCAGCTACTGCGAATGTGCTTATGCCAGATGGAACTTATAAAAAAGCAAAGATAAGGACCGTGAAAGAAAATCCGGCAAATAGAAACTATGCTCGTCTCAATATAATAACTAAAGGAGCCATAGTAGATACAGATTTGGGTTTGATTAAAGTTACTTCTAGACCAGGACAAGACGGTACGCTAAATGGAGTATTGCTTGAAAAACCTAAAGAATAAATCTTTATTTTAATAAATTATTTGTTTGGAATCAAAAACGATAGCATTAAAAATTTAAAAAACTTTAAAAAGATGTGGGTCCGTGGTCTAGCGGTATGACGTCGCCTTGACGTGGCGGAGGTCGCAGGTTCAAATCCTGCCGGACCCAGTTTAAGAAGGTGATGATCTTGGTAAAAGCAACGCATAAAGGGGTTAGATCTAAAACACGTGGTTTAAGAAAGAATATTAGAGAAAAAGGAATGCCGCCATTGACAAAACTTTTGCAAGAATTCAACATTGGAGAAAAAGTACACATAAAAATAGATCCTTCAGTACATATTGGGATGCCATTTAGAAGATTTAATGGTCTAACTGGGACTGTTATTGGAAAACAAGGGTCTTGCTACTTAGTGGAAATAAAAGATCAAGAAAAAATAAAGTCTGTTTTAGCGCATCCAGCGCACTTGATCAAATTAAAAGAATAAATACGGTGAGTGAATGATTGGAAAAGATGTAATTGAAAAGCAACCGATTAGTGTTGCAGAAGTCAAAAATACTTTGCAAAAGATGGAAGAAGATCAAGAGCTAACTTATGAGCAGAAATTAGCTTTTGATCATGCTCAGAAAGTAACTAAACTTGGCCCAAGAAAAGCTAAAGAAATAATTGCCAAGTTAATGGAAGACTTTAAAATTTCAGAGGATATCGCCACTCAAATCGTAGATGTTCAGCCAAAAAATTCAGAAAGTTTAAAATCAATCCTCGCCCAAAATAAAATAAATATAGATGATGATCAAATTAAAAAAATTATAAAATTTATGGATGAAAACGTTTGAGGTAGGTCAAATTGATAAAAGAAAATTATGCTGTGGTTTTGGACTATCTGCCGCAAGGGTATCCTGGATCTACTAGAAGGCAACCTGTAGTTTTGGCAATAGGGGAAGAAAAGTTTACTCTTTTAGAGTTGGTTCCGAAACCAAATGTACAAATAAGCATTCGTGAAACGACCTATATTGGTCCAGAAAAAAGAGATAAAATATTGTATATAAAAAGAACTTTAAAATATGATGAATTAACTACGAATGCTAAAAACGAATTGCTTCCGGTTGTAGAGGAAATTGTAAAAAAACATGAGCAAAAATTTGTAGATTTTATAAATAACGCAGGACCTATCACAATTCGCCAACATACTTTAGAAATGCTTCCAGGAATTGGGAAAAAACATTTAGAAGATATTTTAAGAGAAAGAGAGAAAGCACCATTTTTAAGTTTTAAAGATATGACTGATCGAATACCTCTATTACAAAACCCAGTAAAAATATTTGCAAATAGAATTATAGAAGAATTGAAAGGAGAAACAAAATATTGCTTTTTTGTGAGGAGAAGTGAGCAGTAATTTATTAAACGAAGCGAAAGAAATTTCAGTAAAGTATAATTTTAGATTAAGCCCGGTGTTAGATCAGTATCTATTAGTTGATTCTGGCGCTATAGAAAGAGCAATTAGGTATGCAGATTTAAAACCTAGCGATGAAGTTTTAGAGATTGGCCCTGGTTTTGGATTTATTACAAGGGAACTTATAAAAAAGGCTGGAAAAGTTATCGCAGTAGAGAAAGATAAAAGATTGGAAAAAATTCTAAAATCCATTCTACCAGCTCTAAACTTGGAACTAATCTTTCAAGATTTTTTGGAAATAGAACCTTCGAGTATACAATTCAACAAGGTTGTATCCGCAATCCCGTATTCTCTTTCAGCACCAATAACTTTTAAATTACTTGAATATAACTTCGAAAAAGCAGTCTTATTCTATCAAAAGGAATTTGGGGAAAAAATGGTTGCAAAACCTGGAGATTCAGAATATGGAAGACTTAGCGTAAGCGTTCAATATTATTTTAATGCACAATTAAAAGAGATTATTAGAAAAGATTGTTTTTACCCGACTCCAAAAGTAGACTCATGTATCATGGTTCTGGAACGGAAAAACATTCAAAGAAATCCAAACTTCGATAATTTTGTAAGAGAGCTATTTAGGTACCCAAATAAAGATGTGTCGAATGCGATAAAGATAGCTTTTGGAAAAGAGATTCAAGACTCGAGAAAAGTAAGAGAGCTAAGTATTGAAGATATTCTAGAATTAGCGCAAAAGGTGACATTGTGAAACCAAAAAGACATATAAGGAGCTTAATTTTTGGTTCTTTAAGCGGAGCAGCAGTTGCAGCAATTATAAACCCGAATTTAGTACCTCTTGGGGCAATATTTGGCTTTCTTGGCGCTCTTATTCCAAATTTAGATTTTAATTTTAAAACTAAACTTGGATCCGATACGCTTTGGGTAAATATTTTACTTCCAATTTTATTTTATATCGCACTCCCAAAATCCGCAGTAGTAACCTGTTTTTTTGCAGGCTATTATGGGCATGTTATTAACGACTTAGACAAACAAAACAACATAGAATTCGCTAAACAAAGAGCATTGGTTGGAATGGTCTGGATAATTATCTTTTGTTTTATCTCTATAATCTTGGGTAAAAACCTTTACAATACTTTAAGACTCCTCGGGTCTGTATTCTTTTAGATTCAATTGTATGCTTGAAGAACCATCTTTACCCATGTACACTCCTATGAGATGATCTGAATATTTTGAAGTAATTTGGTTATGAGTAATTATGATGAACTGGGTTTGAAGAGAAAACTTTTTAATCATTCTTGCAATCCTTTCAGCATTTTCAGAATCTAAAGCCGCATCTACTTCGTCCAAAATATAGAAAAAAGCAGGTTTGTAAGATTGAACCGCGAACAAAAAAGCTAAAGCAGTTAAAGTTTTCTCTCCCCCACTCAAAAGATCTATATTTTTCATTTGCTTAGTACCAATTTTTGCTTCAAGTAACAAGCCAGACGTCAATGGGCTTTCTGGATTTGAAAGTTTAAGCGTTGCATAAGACCCATCTTCGAAATATATCTCACTAAAGTATTGGCTAAATTTTTCATTAATAGCAGTAAACGTAGCATTAAATGACAATACCTTTTTTTGTTCTATTTCTTCAATCATCCGAATTATCGAGTTATATTCTTCATTTAACTTATTCTTTTTATTTTCGATTGATTCTATTTCTTTCTTTTCAATATCGTATTGTTCTATCGATTTTAAATTAACATTTTGAATGTTGGATAGAACTTTTTCAAGTTCTAATATCTCATTCTTTAAATCTTTCATGCTTTTATTTATAACCTGTACCCCGTCGTATTTTGCAAAGTTTTTCTTTAATTCTTTTAATTTTTCTTCAAGCTTTGCTTTTTCAATCTCCTTATTCATAATTTTCTCTGAAATTTCTTTAAGCTCTACGTTAAGTTTACCGGATTCTTCAACCAAATTTTTCTTTTTTGCTTCCAAATTATTCTTTTTCTGATAAATTTCTGAATAGTTCTCTAATTCTTTCTCTGCGTTTTCCTGTTTTGATTTTAAGTTTTGTAAAATCTTATCTTTTAAAACCTCTAAAGACTGTAACTCTTTAGAAAGTTCGTCAATTTTTAATTCAATCATTTTATTTGACTCTACAATTTTTTCTTTTTCCGGCAAAAGAACTTTTTCCAATTCTATCTTTAAAGAATGTATTTCTAAACTTTCAGAAGTAGCCGATTTCAATACACTCGATAATTCTTTCTCCAACCTATTTTTCTCTTCTTCTTTAACTTTTATGGACTCTTTTAGTTTTTCGACTTGAGCATCATCAAAGTCGTAATCTTTTAAAGATTCTAGACCCACTTCAATTTCTTTAAGTTCTAATTCTTTTTGCTTAATCTTCTCTTTTAAAGAATCGAAAATTTCTCTTATTTCAAAAAGTTCTCGTATTAAAGAATTCTTCCTAAATTCCAAAGAGGCGTTTTGATCTGAAAGTTCTTTATATCTCTTAATTTGACTCAAAGATGCTTTTTTATAATATCCTCCAGTTAAAGTCCCACAAGGTTCGGAAAGATCACCATGAAGGGTTACAAGTCTTAAAGGAGAGGTTATTTTTTTAATGGTCTCTAAGTCGCGTACTACTAATGTGTCTGAAAATACCCATTCCATCGCTTTTCTAACTTTTTCAGGATATTTAATTAAATTTATTGCAAAATCAACAACTCCATCAACTTCGACATCCAAGGCTTCTTTTTTAGGATTAGGTTTTATTTTATCTAACGGAATAAAAGTAAGCCTACCGATCTTATTCTCTCTTAAAAATTCTATGCTTTTCTTTGCCGCTTCAAAATTTTCAGTTATGATATAGAACAATCTATTTCCAGCTGCAGTCTCGATGGCTTGAGAAAATTCAGGGTCGCAGTCATAAAATTCATAAACTGGGCCAAGCACTCCGGGAATGTTTTTTTCTTGAAGAGCTTTCCAGGTAAAATCTTCGGGTACTTTAATGGAATCAAGAGTGGAAAGTTCTCTTTTTACTTTTTGTAGCTCAGAATCTATCTCCCTCAACTCTTTATTTTTCTTTTTCTCTTCATCGTACTTTAGTTCCAACTCTTTTTGAAGCGAGTTTAATTCACTTTCCACCTTTTTTTTGTGTTCGATTAACTCCTTTTTCCTAATTACGTTTTCTGCATATTTTTGTTTTTTCTCCTCAAAGATGCTTAATTTCCTATAAAGCTCTTTTAATTCTTCATTTAGAACAGCGTACTTAGAAATTAATTCAGAAGAATCCATCAAAGGATAGCTTTTGACTTTTTGTTCATATTCTCTTATTTTTTCATCCAATTCTTTTAATTTAGAAAGATTTTCTTGTTTTTGTTTTTGAAGCTCGGAAATTTTTTGAGAAATATTGCTTGTTTTTTCTTGGACCCGTGCAAGATTTGCTTTTTCATCCTCTATCGATGATTTAATCCCCTCTAGTTTCGATCTTTCAAAAAATTTTTTGGTAAGCTCTTCAATCTCTGTCTCAATAATTCGAATCTCTTCTTGTAATTTTTCCAACTTATTTTCTAAATCCTTTTTTTGAGAATTTAATTTATCTAAATCATTCAAACATCCAGAATAAGACTTCTCAAGAGATTGCAACTCTTTTGCAAAAAGAGATGCTTGTGCGATTTTTAATTGTTCTTTTGTTTTGAAGTATACCTCTGCCTCAACCTTTTCTTTTTCTAAATTTTGAAGTATTCTTTTTCTTTCTCCAAGCAAAAAATCTACTTCTTTAAGCTTTGCTTCTACTTTTTGCAACTCATTCATCGCGTTTTGTTTTTTCTTCTCGTACTCAGATATCCCAGCCAGTTGATCAATTATTTCTCTACGTTCTACAGGACTCATCTTTATAAATTCAGTAACTTCCCCCTGTAAAATTATGTTTCTCCCGTCCAAAGGAATATTCTTCGATCTAAGAAATTCTTCAAAATTAAATTTGGTAGTTCTTGATCCATTAATCCTATAAACACTAACTCCGGAACTATCTATTTCTCTAGAGATCTTGAAACTTTCTCCAGAATCGTCTTCTATTTGAAGTTCAACAAAAGCAAAATTATCTTTTGCTTGATGGTTTATTAAATCTGATAATCGATCTGCTCTTAAACTACGAATATTCGTTGCATTTAACGCAAAAGCTACAGCATCACAAATATTACTTTTTCCAGACCCATTTGCTCCGACTATAGAAGTCACTCCTTTTGCCAATTGAATACGTCCTTCTTTAAAAGATTTGAAATTCTTTAAAATAATTTTTGATAAGTACATTTACCATCCACTCAAATCATAAAACTCTTTTTTAGCATCTTCCAACTCATTCTCTAAATATATCTCTTTTCCTTGAACAACAACAGGTTCTTTCAAGATTCTTCCAGGTAAAGTATCCTTTTCTTTTGTTAATCCTAAACTAACATCTATATTCCTTTCGATATTCAAACATTCTTTTCCAATCCTTTCGAAATCTTCAACTGTATAATCTGAACCAACAACTGCGTTATATTGTTCAACGATCAAATCATCAGGCAAATCCAAGAAAGAACATAAGCACACGCTATCCACGAAACTAAGCTGTCTAAACATCATTTTATATACAATTTCTGCTTTACCTTTTAAAGAAAGCCTTTTTTCTAAAGGCATCTTTAATTCATGCCCAACAACCCAAGCTTTTAAATGACATCCATGTCTAGGACTAAAAATATAAGTTAAAGCCATTCCAGGAAATGCTCTAGGATCATATGCTGGAAGTTCCATTCCTGCTTGATTTATAGCAAAGTATGCTCCTGCGGTCACTGCTTTTGACCCTTTTGAAAGGAGCTCTCCAATACCTTTCTTATAAGCTATTTTTTTAATAATTTGCAACCAAGTCCATTCTTTCTTCAAAAGTCCTTTCTCCACACACTCAAGATAGAAACCAAGAATATTCCCGCACGAAATCGTATCTAACCCAAGTTCATCGCATAAGACATTTGCTTTTATTATTTTTTCAGGAGAGTCGTTTTCAATCTGAGGTCCAAAAGCCCAAACAGTTTCATATTCTGGTCCATCTCTAATTTTTTTCCCAATTTTCATCCATCTTGCACATTGAACTGGACAATTGAAGCAGCCTTTTCTTTCTACAATGAACTTTTCAAAACCTTTATAATATATTTTTTCTCCTTTTTCAAAATACACTCTTCTAAAGTTCGCTGTAGGCCAACCATGCGCAGAGTTTATTACCTCGCACAAAGACAAAGTACCTTCCTTTTGCCAATCTTTTTGTTTTAAAACCTCTTTAAGCATTTTTTTATAAATTTCTCTAGATTTTTCTAAATTCTCGCATGGAATCTCCATCCTTCCAACGACATGAATGGCCTTTAACTTTTTATTCCCAAGTACTGCTCCATGTCCCCCTCTACCAAAAGCTCTTTCTTCAGCCAAGATATTTGCATAAAGAACTTCGTTTTCTCCTGCTGGACCAATACAAGCAGTTTTACCTCCATGTTTTCTATCCAAAAAAGAAACAACTTTGTCCGTAGTCCTCCCCCAAATTTTCGACGCATCTTCTATCGAAGCACGTCCATTTTTCACTAGCAAATATCCGGGAGAATCAAGCCGCCCTAATATTCTCAAAACGTCTATCCCCGATTTTCTTAACTCTCCTCCAAACCAACCTCCAGCACTAGAACACAAATAAAAACCAGTCAGAGGAGAAACACAAACGACCCAAGTTCTATTAACTGCTGGCGCAAAACCAACAAGAGGGGATGAAATAAAGAATACAGAACTTTTCTCATCAAACGCGTTTTTTACAAGATTTTTTCTAAGAAGATTAGCACCAAAGCCTCTACCACCTATGCCTTGCCAATCTATATTCTCTAACCAAATTTCTTTTTTACTTAAATCTACATTTAAAATTCGTGCAGATATCATTAGATTATATTAAGGTTCTGAAGTTTAAATTTATTATCGATTGTGCTAAAACAAGTAAAGTATATATATTAGTTTCGACACGGAAAAATTCATGGGGCAAGATAATGAAAATATCCTTATTGAATTTTCTATATTAATGGTTATTTTGTTGTTTGCATTTCAAGGAATGTTCAAATATACTCTTTTTTTCAATGGTTTATTAAACCTATTTGGTTTAGCTTCCGCCGCATTTCTTTTTTTAGGAACTATAAAGTTTTTCATAGATAAAAGTACAACTCTTCTATGGTGGGGAATCGTATTTTCAGGAATATTGATTATCCTTTTTAATGGACTGCCGATAGTTCTTGGTTGGTTAAAAATATTCGTATTGGTTCCATTGAAAATTCTAGGGGCATGATGGAATTAGGAAAAGATTTAAATATCTTTGAGAAGTATAGAAATAACGGTGATCTAATTGAAAACGTATTTAATTGTTTGGTTTAGTAGCGATGGGGCAAGACCAAGCGAAGTTAGAAGAATAATCGAGAACTTTGGATTTAAACCGATGACTGGACCTTATGATTTCTATTATGATTGGGGAAAAACAAAGCCAACAATAGAAAATGTTTTATTGCTCGGGGACACTCTTCAACAGGCTCTAAAGAAATCAAAAGTTCTATTTAAATTAGAAACCGTTTAAATAATGTCCTATTTTTTCTAAAAAATTATTTCAAAAATACTATTTTTTATAAAAAATGTGCACAAATGTAAACTATAAGGTTTATATATTTTTACTTCTATAAAAATTACATGAAAACTTACTTAGCAATTTGGTTTAGCACCGATGGAAAAAAGACCAGCCAGATTAGTGAAAGATTATTCTCGATGGGATTTAAACCGACACAAGGAAATTATGACTTTGTTTATGAATGGAAGCGAAAACCAAGCATAGATGCAATTTTAGCCCTTGCGGATCAAGTACATGAAACTTTGAAAGATTCAGGGGTTTATTTTAAGATGGAAACTATTTAAAATTGATGGAAGCATGTATTCTACAGGCATAAAAAAATTCGATGAGATTTTAAATGGTGGATTCCCAGATAAGTCTCTCGTAATGGTAATTGGGGGCCCGGAAACTGGGAAAGAAGTTTTAACTTATCAATTTATTCAAGAAGGTTTGAAAAATGGAGAATCAGCTTTTTATATTTTTGGAGAAAAAAGAGACGATATCCTTTTAGAAGAGTTCCGAAGTTATAATCTAAACGTGGAGCCGTATCTTGGGAAAAACTTGGTTTTTTATGACGCGGATTCCATGAGTTCTAAAGAAGGTTTTGTAAATGTAAATATAAAAGAGCTGTATACGATTTCTCATGCAATTAGAGATTTTTTAGGGCAACATGCCGACCAAAAAGTAAGAGGCGTAATTGGAATAGCTTCGCAAGCAATGATTATTCATGAATTTATGGATTTTTATCAATTCATAAACGATTTAAGAAAACTTTTTATTCAATATGGTTGTTGTGTAATGCTCCCAGTAGAACTTGGAATGCATGATCAAAAAACAATAGTTTCTTTAGAGCATCTTTGTGATGGGATAATTGAGTTATCGACGGGAGAAATAAGTTACATTGCAAAAATTAAAAAAATGCGCGGTAAACAAATAACTCTTCAAGGGTATCCGTATTGGATAAGCAATAAAGGGTTTGAGTTTTTAGATTAAACTAAACTTTTTAAGTAGTTTAAACATCCTATTTCTGAAATTTTTAAAACCGATTTTTTATCAAGCTTTGATGTATCAATTACTAAATCACATTCGTTAATTGTTTGTTTATAATCTATTCCATAAAGTTTTGCATAACGATTAACATCTTCTTGGTCTCTAGATTTTATTTTTTGCATAAGTTCTGAAATCCCTGATCCTTTCTCTGGCCTGTTTTCATCTAAACTAATCCTTCTTGCAGCAACTTCCGGATCGACTTTTAAAAATATTCTGAAACCTTTGTTGCCGCATAAAACATGAACTAACCGACCCACAAAGATCCCGCCGGTCTCTACCATTTGCTTAACGCATTGCACGTCTATCATTTCATCCAAGCCTTCCACAAAAACAGCACTAAATTTTTCTAAATCTTTCTCCAAATATCCTTTCTCCTTGGCTATCTTCCTGAAAAAATACCCGCTTTCATAGAAAGGCAAATTAAATCCTTTTTGCTTAAGTCTTTTTTGTAAATTAATCCCAAGAGTCGTTTTTCCAGTTCCTGAAAGCCCTCCGATCGCAATTACGGGTTTTATTATATTTGATTGATAAGCTAGTATTTTATTAAATTCGGAACCCATGCAAAATTAAATGCTTAATTATTAAAAAGGTTTTTGGTAAACTAGTATGCTTTCGCTAACTTGACCTACTTTAATTCTTTTGAAAAAACACCAAAACTTTCGCGCTACAATCTCCTCGATTTTTAAAAAACCAATTTCCTCACATATTTTTTTAGTTTGTTCTGGAACATCAATTGCACGGTCTGGGAAACATCCACCACCAATTACAAGAACCATGTGTCCATTTTTTTGTAAAACTCTATAAATTTCTTGCAAACTTTTCTCTAAATCTGAAAAATATGCTTGTGCAGCAGGAGGGAATTCTAAATATTTCTCATACGTCTTCTTAATGTCCTCTCCAATGTAAGATCTTAACTTTGTTTCAGGAAGTTTAAAAAAGATTTCTAATTCTGGTCCGTACACTTGAGTATATTCGATTTTGTTTAAATAGGGTGGAGAAGTAATTACAAGATCAAAACTTTCATCTTCAAAAGGCATGTTGCGCGCATCACCTTGAATAATCTCCGGCACTATTTTTGGAAGGTTCATTTTTTCCAAGTCTTTTATCATCTTTTTTACTTTGTTTCTAAAAGTTAGCTTAAAAGGCGGTAGAGGTCTTTTAAACCTTTTTAAAACTGCTCCATCCTTGAAAGCATAAGAGCACTTCATCATACTATCCATTAAAGCTAGTTTAAAAAAATCTTGGTATGGTTGAGGAAAACTTTCGATTATGGATAAGTACCCAGCACCTATGTCCAAAACATATTTCGGAAAATAAGACTTATACCTAGTTTTAATTTTCTCTCCAACATGCTTTTCTTTAAATTTCTCGAATAATTGCTTAATTACATTTATGTCATAATTTGCTGTTTTTACTTTGGCTACGAATACAGCTAAAGAAGAAACGTCTAAACCAGCACCATCTATTTCTTTTTGCTTACAAGCTAAAAGTGTTGTCCCAACCCCACAAAATGGATCTAAAACTCTTTTTGGAGAATATTTTTCTAAAAAATAATCTACGAGTTGCTTTGAAAATCCTTCTTTAAAATAGTACCAATTGTATATGGGTTCTTTTTTATTTGGAATAAAAGTAACAGCTTTTTTAAAATCCAAAGTTTGCATATAATATTATAAAAAAATAAAAATAAAAAGAGTATAGAATCCGAATTTTATTCTTCTTCGTCCTCTTCATCCGAGCTTTTGTCGGACTCTGAGTTTGTGAAAACATTGAACTTATCTTTGTCTAGTCCATGTCTTTCTACTTCTTCTCTGATTTCTTCTACAGTTTCTTGCATTATTTCCTCTTTAGATTTTTTTGGGTCCTCATCCGCCATCAAAAACCACCTCGATGAAAATAAGAGTTAAACTTTGTATTTATAAAACTTTCCCCAAACCTCTTCATTTTTTGAGAAACGGAATTCGACAATCATCCGTGGAAATATTTGTAAGTTGAAAGGTTTAGAAAAGTCTCGTTCTGAATTATTTTGGTAAACACCCAGTATTCCCCTCTCAACTCCCCAAAATAATCCAAATCTTCAAACCCGTAATAGTAAATATCTTTGGAAAGCAAGATAGTAGGGGCAAAAGAAATGTTATACTTTTTTATTAATTCTTTAGCCTTTTTTTCAGAATAATCATAAGTAGTTATATTTCTAAACTTAACTCTATTCCTCAGCGCACTTTCTAAACGAGTTACATTAAAACATTCGGGGCAAGAATTTACTTTAATCTCAATCAGCTCAACAAACCCAACATATTCTTTAGAAGAAAGGTTGAGAAAAGGAGGATAGGTAGTTCTTGTCAAAAGGCCTGACTTTTCAAAAGAACCAATGTTTATCCAAAATTCAAGTAAATTCTTGTAAAAATACGCATCTTCAGAAAGAAATAATGTTGGAATTAAAGAAATGTTGTATTCTTTTGTTAATGGTGTTTTTCGGTAGTCAATACGTGTATAATTTACAATCTTTATAGACCGTGCTTTTAGATTCTCAATGAAAGATGAAAAATTGAAGCATTCAGAACAATTTTCATCATATATTTCTACAGCATTAATTAAGCCTCTAACTACTTTAGACTTAGCGTCCATAAAAGGAACTGAGGTTGTTTCAATTACGTATGTTTTTTCATCTATCTTTCTAAGACCGCTCTCGTTCAATAATTGGAAATAATCTTTTACAAAATCGCCGTATACGATTATAGCAGGGAGTTTAGATATATTATACTTCTCAATATATTCATCGGAATCTTTATAGGGAATCGATTTATTCTCAAATTTAAAATTCATGTCAAACGTTGGAAGAATACATTCTTTACAATCAAAACCTAAAAATAAAACAGTAACCTTTGATTCAGTTTTTTGAGACTCGATATATACTTTCCCTAAAAGTATTGTCCCAATTATGGTGAGAATTCCAAGATAAAGAGCAACATAATTTACTTTAAGTTTTTCTGTTTTTAAAGGTCTTTTAAAAAGCCTTTTTCTTTTAGCCATTCACTTTCCACCTTTGTGTATTTCCAGACAATGTCTCCTTTCTTATCCCCTTCGATTGGCCAAGGTTCCACTAGGACTAAATCTTGTTCTCTAACCCTAACGTTTTTAGCCAAACTTTTTGGAATTCTACAAAACCTTATCTTTCCATCACTGCATCTAACTTCGAAATGCTTCGCTCCGTAGATAGTATATACTATTCCAAATACTTCGTTTTTTCTTGGAAGCCTAACTCTTAATTGACCTTGGTTTTCTTCCATCAAAATTTCACCACAATACAATATGGAATCGTATTTACTTTATAAACTTTTTCAGGAATTTTACCAAATACTGCTTTTATAGTCCTTTTTCCAACAAGAATCGATTGAGGATATTTATCAACAATTTTTTTTAAATCACTTGGTGAGCATTGATACCCTTTATAGAAAGATTCTTTAATTTCTAAAACTTTATTTCCTTCTTCAAAAGTTTTACCTATAAGTTCAGAGTCGCAAGCAGCGATTAAATCTTGGTGCTCTTTAACCCAAATTAGATCGATTTTACTGGCGACCTTGCTCCGCAAGCTTGGCATATTTTATACATCACTCCTTGAAAATTCTCTAAGGTTGTGTCTGGTTTTTTACATTCTTTGCAGATTACATATTCCAAAATATAATTATTTAATTTTGCTTGGATTAATTCTTGTTTAAATTTTCCAACTAAAATAGCGGATTTTCCGGAAATTGAAATTGAAGATGCTAGCTCTTTGGCTAAATACTTTACAAGATGATTTACATCTCTCCTTAGAATATTTGAAATTTCTACAAAATTTTTAATAATGGTTTGGTTTCCTTGAGAAGAAACAATGACAACTGGATATTCAAACCTTTCCCCAGTCTTAACAACTTTCATATTTTGATATGCTCTTTTTAAAAGTTCTTCGTAAGTTTCTGGTATAGCTTCCAAAAAATCACCAATATACTTTAATTTCTTTAAAAGAGTATTTAAACATTAATGTTTACAAATGTGATTTCTATAACTTTCTAAGCTTATCTCCACTTAATAAAGCATAATCCTCTCTGGAAAATATTTCCTGTGTCCTAGAAAATTCTTCCAAAAAATAGATTTACTTAACCAATAACTACAAAAAATGAGTACTTTTGTATTTACCTACACAATTTATTTAAAAAAGTAAAATTTATAAATATGTGGTGGTAAGATTATGTATGGTAACTATTAAAAAAAGAGTTATTGGAAAGCAAACATATTATTACTTAGAACATACTCTAAGAAAAGATGGTAAGATAGAAAAGAAAGTAAAATATATTGGCAAAAATTTACCGAAAGATATTCAAAAGTTGAAAAGAGAATTTCTTTCTGAAATTTATAAGGAAAAATGGTATCCTCTATTTGATAAGATAAAAGAAAATTTTTCTAAAGAAATAGAAAAAATGCAAAAGTTTGCTATAGAAAAAGAAACCGAAATATTTGCAATTAAATTTACTTATGATACGCAAAGAATAGAAGGCTCGAGACTGACACTAAGAGAAACTGCAGATTTACTTGAAAAAGGAATTACACCTGCGGCAAAACCAATATATGATGTTAAAGAAGCAGAAGCGCACAAAAAGATTTTTTACGAAATGTTAGATTACAAAAAAGACCTTTCGTTACAAATCATTTTGTATTGGCATAAAAAGCTTTTTGAGCAGTCCAAACCGGAAATAGCTGGAAAAATAAGAAATTATCAGGTGAAAATTTCTGGAAGTAAGTTTGTTCCACCTTTTCCGGCAGAGATATATCCTTTGTTAAGAGAATTTTTTAAATGGTATAATAAAAATAAAAACAAGTTACACCCAGTTGAACTAGCAGCACTAGTACATTTGAAATTCGTAACTATTCATCCATTTGCGGATGGTAATGGTAGAATCTCTAGGATACTGATGAACTTTATTTTGAAAAAACATGGTTATCCAATGCTTAATATTCCTTATGAAAAAAGAACAAGTTATTATAATGCGTTAGAAAGATCTCAGATTAAAAAAGATGATAACATTTTCTTGCAATGGTTTTTTAGAAGATATATAAAAGAATTTAAGAGATATTTAAAAGAGTGAGAAAAAAGAAGTTAATGATTAATAAACCAATTGTAAAAAAAGAGCATATCATGTTTTTAAAAAATCAGCGAAAAGACCAGATAGCCCAAACTAGCTCCTGCACAAACTACGGGCAAAGCAGGCAAAGCAATACCTACTCGCTTTCTCATAAACAAAAATAAAAGACTTAAAGAAACAAAAGTGAAAAATGTGGAAAAAATGGATGCGATTATACCTTCATAAGCTAACAAAGAACAAGTAAATAATAAAGGTATTGCAATGTCTCCTGCTCCTAAGTGAAAAATATGGGCTTTTTGCTTTATTTTTTTAAAATTTTTTCCTTGTGTCTTAATGTTTTCTGCAGGGAATGCTGCAACTAACGAGTAAGGTTTGTCTATTATTTCCTTTGCTAAATAAATCATGTGTTTTGTTAAGAAAACTGCGATAAAATCGTAGCATGAAAGCAAAAACATAATTAAAAAACATATTCCAGGAGTTAAAGAAACTCCAAGAACTGAAGCTGCACCTGCTGTTATAAATACAACAGAGATATTTTGAGATAATATCGTTGGTTTAAGCACTTGTTTTAAAGCTAAAGCTAATGCGAAAGAAATTGAAATAAAATATGCAACAATTTCCGGAACATTTATAAGAAAAGCGGCTAAAACAAGCTGAGTAGTAAAAAATATAACAATTCCTTCAAGAACTTTCAATAGTTTTTTATAAAGTTTAATAATTACGAAAAGAATTCCAGTTCCCACTAAAATGAGTGTAAAAATATACCAAATGTTATTTATGTCTCCCGGGTTTTCAAAAGCAGGCTCTAAGTTTCCTGCATGTATCTGATCTGCTAATTGAATAGAGGTATAAATACCCAAAAAATAAGACAAAAAAAATACTGTTGAAACATATAAAAACAATCTATCCATTAAATCCCTATTTTTGCAACTCTGCAGGCTTATATACTCCATATTTTGGAGAGTATATACTTCCATTTCGTTTTAACATTGATAAAATCTCTTCCAATTCTTCTTTTTTAACGCCTTGAGACTCCACTTCTTCAGCGATCATTTCGTAAGTAACTTCATCATATGAAACATTTAATTTTTTGATCGTACTTTCAACAATTTTCACTTTATCTCTTTTAGACTTTGAAGTACCTGTCGCAATTATATCTATATCAAATTTACCAGTCTCTGGGTCTATTCCTACTTGTTTCAAAGAATAAAGAACTAACCGAATTGCCCTTTCAGCATCCTCGATTGTAACTTGGTTGCTCAATCTAACTTTTGCGCTCTCTTCAGCAAGTCTTACCAAGGCTTCCAACTGCCTTGCAGTAATTGGAATTGAATTTTGTTCTCTACCCATTCGTCTAAGTTCAACATAAAACGACTGGAGTCTATCTGCCGCTTCTTTTGTTAAAATTGGTTTTATTTCTTTTCTAGCATACGCAATATATTTTCTTAAAATATCGGGATCGATCGGAGGCAAAATCTTTTTTTCTTCTAAACTTACAACATCTTTTTTACCAATGGCTAAATGCGCACTTATGTAATGAGTATTCAGAATATGTTCAGCCATCGCTTTATCCTTCGCTGGATCCAAATCATCAAGTATGGAGAATATCAAATCAAATCTCGACATGATTGTAGGAGGAATATCGAATTGTTCTGCAGGTAACATATTGGGATCGAAACGTCCATATTTTGGATTCGCAGCTGCCAAAATCGAAGTATTTGCTTTAAACTTTGTAACAATTCCTGCTTTAGCTATGTGTATTTCCTGAGTTTCCATGGCCTCATGCATCGCACTTCGATCCTCTTCGCTCATCTTATCAAACTCATCTATCATAACTTGACCGCCTGCAGCCAAAACTAAAGCTCCAGCTTTTAAAGTCCATCCCCCTTCGGCAAAATCATCCTTTTCTGCAGCTGCTGTTAAACCTGCTGCACTTGAACCTTTTCCAGAAACATACATTCCTTTTGGCGCAATGTTTCTAACATAATGTAAAAGTCTCGTTTTTGCTACTCCTGGGTCTCCAATTAACAAAATGTGAGTATCGGATCTTATTGGCATGCCATCTGGAGTCTTTTTACCCGGAGTGCCTCCAAAAAGTTGCAAGACAATAGCTTCTTTAATTTCTCTTAAGCCGTAAATACTTGGAGCAATACTATCTACAATTTTATCAAAAATCTTTGGGTCTTGGGAAAGTTCAATTATTTTACGTTTATCTTCTTCAGAAAGTTCTATTTCTTCAAATTCTTTCTCGAGTTTGATTATATTATTTACATAAATATATTTGTCGAATAAAGCAGATTTGTATTTTTGTTCAGACAACTTTAAGATCCCAATAACTTCTATTTTATCTCCAGGAATAAATTTGTTAGTTAAGTCGTCTTCAATCCAAAGTGTTATTTTTTTTGCTTGCTCTCCTCCTTTTAAAATTTCCAAAGGCTCTTGAATTTCTGCTTTTTGAGTATCTCCCCAAATGCACTCTTCTTTTAAAAGTTCGAAATTTCTTTTTTCGCATTCACAAATAAAAGGTTCCACAAGTTTGTAATTTGCATCTTCTTGTTTAACATCATAAATTTTGCCGCAATTCTTACATTTATATCTTGCAACTTTGATTTTTGGCTTTACGTCAGTTATTTTCGTAATAACCCCTTCTGTACAAATCAATTTTCCAACGTAGTTGCTGTTTAGGTCTCTAATCGAGACTTTGGTATCTTGAGGAAGATTATAAAACCTAACTTTTGGAACAAATCTCTTTCCAGTGAGAGTTACAATTCCCAAATTTTTTACAGCATCCTCCAAATCTAAAAAGAAAAAGGAAGGGTTTGCAATAAAAGAATCTGCAAGGTCTGAATCGAATTTTTCAAGTTCATGAAAATCAACATAGATACTTTTTGAACCTGATTCGGAAAGTTTTTCAAATTCTTTTAAATATTTTTCTTTAAAGAACTCCTCGAACCGAGAAACATCAGAAATAGTCATATTTAATAATTGTATATGATCATAAATAAATAGATAACTTTTGAAAGCAGGGGTGCCCAAGTGGTCTAAGGGGCCAGGCTTAGGACCTGGTGGCTTAGTGCCTTCGTGGGTTCGAATCCCACCCCCTGCATCCTGTTCTATTGCAATGCACTGCAAAACGTGGTTAAATACTTTTCTACTATTCCTCATTTTTTAAAATCGAAGAGATTAAGAAAATCGCAGCATTTACCAAAATAATTAAAACTCCTACTGGGAGATTATATAGTTGAGAAATAAAAATTCCTAAAATACAACTTGACCCTCCGAAAAGAATTGCAAACAAAGAATACTCAAAAGATTTTTACTATCTTTTGGAAAAAGACAGTTGGAGGATTTTTCCCCTTTAAACCTTTTTTAATTTTCTTTTTTCATCTTGATCTATTCGCTTCGCCAAAAGCATTGAGCAAAAGTATTGCTATCGGTGCCAAAGGTATCGATGCCAAAAGCACTACTGTCCGTACATCTGAAACAGTTAGGGTAGCTGGTAAGAAGTCGACTAAAGTACTCATTGCGCTGATGATTTTTCCTATTTGCGAGTATGCTGTAGACGAGCTGTTCACTGTGTTTTGCAATTTCTCCATAATTACGAATCCAAGTCCCGCAATGAGACAGAACAGCACTATCGACAAAGCGATGCCAGATGAATTATTTAACACTTTTTACCCTCATTTTAATTTTTAATTATTATATGCTGTTAGAGGATGTATATTTTATGCCACAGGCCATGTTTTACTTTCTTGATTTTTTAGGGATTGTTCTAATTCCAAAAATGTTTTCTGTCACCAACAGAAACATCAATTAAATTTTGTAAACCAAATATTTTTTCTTTAGATAATTTTCAAAATAATCAGACGTTATTTTTTCTTTTAAAGACAAGCGAATTAATTTTTTTGGTGGATATACTGCTCCTTTTGAATGAATCTTTTCCCTTAACCAGTTTCTAATCTTTTCAAAATTTTTTGAAGATATTGCTTCATCCAAATTAAAGTCCTTTTCAATTGCATGTTTTAGCTGAGCGGCCAAAATTGTACCAAGAGAATATGAAGGAAAATAGCCGATATAACCTGAGCTCCAATGAATATCTTGTAAACAACCAAGGGTATCTGATGGAGGAATTAAACCAAGCAATTCTTGCATCTTAGATTCCCAAACAGCAGGTATCTCTTTAACGGAGATTTTTTCCTCCAAAACAGACTTTTCGATTTCATACCTTAAAAATATGTGTAAATTATAAGTTACCTCGTCTGCATCTACTCTAATGAAACCTGGTTTTACTAGATTGAAATAATTATAAATTTCTTCCGAAGTGTACTCTCTTACGAAGTTTAATTCTTTTGCTAAAAGAGGATAAATTAACTCACAAAAAGCCTTGCTTCTACCGACAATGTTTTCCCAAAATCTTGACTGAGATTCATGAACCCCATAGGAAACTCCACTTGCTAAAGGAGTAAATTCCAATCGTGGGTCAATCTGAAGTTCATAAAGAGCGTGCCCAAACTCATGAATACAGGAAAAAATAGTTGATTTAAAGTTTTTTCCTTCGTACCTGGTGGTAATACGTATGTCATTTAAACTTATTTCTTGGGTAAAAGGATGAGTAGAAATGTCCAATCTCATACGAGAATTATCAAAACCAAGCATCGAAAGAATCTCCAAGTTTATTTTTTCTAATTTCTGTTTATCGTATTTTTTATTCTCCAATGCTTCTATTTTATCATCAACTGTTCTGTTCTCTTCTAAAATCTTTTTAGACACTGGTATTATTTTTTTGAAAAGTCTATCAAAATCAGCGACTGTAGTCTCCTCTTCATACAGGTCTAAGAGAGCGTCATAAGGATGTTTTTCATACTCAAGATAATCTGCAATTTCTCGAGAAAAATTAAATATTTTTTCCAGGTATGGCATGAAAATTTTGAAATCGTTGTTCGCCCTTGCATTCCTCCAAACTGGCTTAGCCTCTTCTGTAATTTTTGTAAATTCTTTCAGAACTTTTTCAGGAACTTTTTGATAAATTTTTAAAGAACGTAAAACAACTCTGCTTAAACCTTTCTCAAAAACATTCAATCTTTTTTGATTTTTCAATTTCCGAATAGTTTGCAAAAAATGTTTATCTAAAAACAGTTTTCTCTCCAAAATTTTTAATTCTGATAGTGCAACTGCTCTTTGTTCCACTCCAGAAGAAGGCATATACGTCTCGCTATCCCAACTTAACAAAGATCCTGCATGCCCTAAAGCCCATAAAGGTTTATATATTTCTAAAAAATGGAGAGCATATTTATTTTTAAAAAGGCTATTGGAAGTAGGATTAGCCTTTTTCATAATTTACCTGCCCTCATTCTCCTCTTTCTTTTTTCTTTTCTAAGTCTTTTCTTATGCCATTTCCACCTCATCCTTCCTTTTTTCTTCCATTTCCTCGGCGTACTTTTCATAAAAAGTCCTCCTTAAATTTTAATGCTCCCGCGGGGATTTGAACCCCGGTCACGGGCGTGAAAGGCCCGTATCCTTGGCCGCTAGACGACGGGAGCTTAGTATTTTTTAGAACATCAAAAAATATAAATATTACAGATTATAATAAAGATATAGTGTGTGATATTATGGCCATTTTTCCCGAAGCTAAAAGGAGATTACTTAAGAAAATATGCAGAGATTGTAAAACTAGAAACCCGTGGAATGCAAAAGTTTGTAGAAAATGCGGATCTACAGCATTAAGACCAAAGAAATTAGAATCCAAGAAAAAGGCATAATTAACATAAGGTGACTATATGAAACTAATTGCGGGAAAACTTAAAGAAAGGATAGAAAAAACAAAAGAAGAAACAAAAAGACAACAAGCTAAAAATGAACTTTTTCAAACTATTGTTACCATTCTTGAAACAGAAACTTTAATGAAAACTGCTGAGACGAAAAAATTCAATGTGCCTTTGCCTGGCCCGATACTAGAAGCGATTGGAATCTCTAAGGAAATGAGAGAATCAATAAAGGATCCAAAAAAAGCAGAAGAAATTTCTAAAAAGATAGATGAAAAATTATCCGAGTTTGAAAAATCAGTTAACAACATGCCTGCGGAAAAAATTGCTGAACTGACTAAAAAATTGAAAGAGTTTATGAAAAAATAATTTATCTTATTTTGGAGAAAAGTTTTTATACTTATAATAGTATAACACTGTTATGGTAAAAAGTTGCGAAGGATATATCAAGGATATTTTACCAAGCTTAAGATGCTACTTGGCCAAAAAATTATCTAAAAAATACAATAGATCTGAGATTGCTAGATTACTTAACATTACACAACCAGCTGTTTCTCAGTATCTTTCAAAATCTAGGGGAAAAAAGGTAAACAAAATATTTTCAAATAAAGAAATTCAAAAAATAGCAGACGGTGTTTTGTCCGAAATAGAAAAAAATGAAAAAGTAAACTACGTTTGTCTTTTTTGTGAAAAAATAAAGAAGCTAGATCTTGAAAAGGTGAAAATTTGAAAAAAGTTTATTTAGACTACGCAGCAACAACTCCTGTGGATAAGAAAGTTTTTGAAAAAATGAAAAGTTATTTTTGTAAAAATTTTGGAAACGCCTCTTCTCTCCATTCTTTCGGCAGGGTAGCTAGAGAAGCTATTGAAGAAGCGAGGGAGAAAATTGCAAAATGCATGAAAGTAAACCCAAACGAGATTAT
Source organism: archaeon (assembly GCA_038874115.1). Lineage (GTDB taxonomy): Archaea > B1Sed10-29 > B1Sed10-29 > B1Sed10-29 > JAVZDC01 > JAVZDC01. The sequence goes on along the minus strand of JAVZDC010000001.1, from coordinate 48,539 downwards.
ATTTACGAGCAGTGGTACCGAAAGCAACAATTTGGCTTTAAAAGGAATCTGCGAGGCTTACAGAGAAAAAGGAAAGCATATAATTGTTTCAGCTATAGAACATGATTGCATACTGAATACCGCAAAATATCTAAAAACAAAAGGTTTTGATGTGGATTTTGCTCCAGTGGATGAGTATGGAATTGTAAAACTAGATGCTTTAGAAAAGATGCTTAGAAAAGACACGATTTTGGTGTCAGTGATGACAGCAAACAATGAGATTGGAACTATGGAACCGATAGAAGAAATTGCGGAAATTTGTAAAGAAAAGAATGTTTTGTTTCATACGGATGCATGCCAAGCTTTCGCAAAAATACCAATAAACATGGAAAATATAGATCTTCTCACAGCTTCATCTCATAAAATCTACGGACCAAAAGGGGCGGCTTTGCTTTTTAAAAAAGAAGGGATAAAACTAACTCCTTTGCTACATGGAGGCGGGCATGAATTTGGATCAAGGTCTAGCACAGAAAATGTGCCGGCCATTGTTGGGTTTGGATATGCTACTGAAGAATATTTTAAAAATAGACACAATATAGCAAAAAAAGAAATAAAAATTAGAGATTACTTAATTAAGAAAGTTTTAGAAATTCCGGATTCCAGGTTAAATGGGCACCCAGTAAAAAGACTTCCAAACAATGCTCATTTCTCTTTTAAATACATCGAGGGGGAATCTTTAATATTTGAATTGGATGAAGCCGAATTCGCAGTTTCCACTGGTTCAGCATGTTCTTCTAAATCTCTTGAACCAAGCCATGTCTTACTTGCAATTGGATTAAAAAGAGAAGAAGCGCATGGGTCTTTAAGGGTGACTATTGGAAAAGATACAAAATTTGAAGATATTAAAAGGTTTTGTGAAATATTACCCGAAAAAGTAGATAAATTAAGAAAAATTTCTCCATTTAAGAAAGGTTGGAAAATATGATGTATTCAAAAGAATTATTAAAACATTTTAGGCATCCAAAGCACATGGGAAGTTTGAAAGATGCGGATGTTATCTCTGTAGAAGGAAACCCTGTTTGTGGAGACGTGATGAAACTTTATTTAAAAATTAAAAACGGTAAAATCCAAAATATAAAATTTGAAACTTTTGGATGCGTGGCTGCAATCGGAGCCAGCGATATTTTATGCGAGATTGTAAAAGGAAAATCGATAGAGGAAGCAGAAAAAGTCACAGAGGCTGAAATTGTAAAAAAAGCAAAAGGTTTCCCACAAGCCAAAGTTCATTGCTCTTTACTTGCTGCAAAGGCTTTAAAAAAAGCAATAGAAAAATATAAGAAAGTACATCTGCAAGACAAAAACTAGTACGCGTTACTCATTGTGACTTTAAAAAAGCGATGGAAAAGTATAAAAAAAGTAATAATTTATAAATATAATGTTGTGGGAGTAGCAAAGCGGCTATGCGTCCGGCTGCAGACCGGATTTACGTGGGTTCAAATCCCACCTCCCACTTATCTTTGAATGCAAGCATCTAAAACTCCATTTTCTTTTAACTTCACAATCATTTTTTCAAAAGTATTATCATCGTTTAATTGTAAGTTTATCTCATTTTCTAAAATATGAGTTCCTTTTTTCACAAACACTTTTGCATTAATCTTCTTTTGTTTTAAAGCATATTTTATTAAGAAACCAATAATTGCCCCCATTGGACAATAAGGCACTGTCGGCGTAAATTCTACAATAATTTCCCCATCCTTAATCTTTATATCTTTTTCAGAGACAATACCTAAGCTTATTATCGATTCTGGAATTTCTGGATCAAAAACCTTTTCCAATGTTTTTAAAATTTCTTTTTTAGAAACACTCATTTATTCTCCTCTACAAATTTTTTGAGATCAAAATAACTCATTTCTCCACAAACAACTTTTTTTGTTTTTAAAGCCACAAATGACGGAACACCTACCGCTCCACAATATTTTTCAATTAAAGAAGAATACGCACTTAAAATTATCCGATTTGTTTCATTGTACGAAACTTCGAGTTTTAAGAAATTAACTCCGGTATCGTTTTCAACTTTTTCAACAATTGGTATCATCTTTCTGCAATGTGGACAATCGACACTATAAAATTCAATAAAATCGAATGTTTGACTTGTATTTGGGGTTACGTTCGAACAATTCGATACAAAGGAATTATTAACAAAAGAAAAAGGACAATTTTCTGGATGTTGTGGATCACAAGACCCTGTAGTAAATAATAAATATAAAGAGTAAAAACCATAAATCATACTTCCAAAAAACAAGATCACAAAAGAGAAAGAAAATAAAGCATAATTCTTATAGAAAAATTTAGCTAATTTTGGGCTTATTTTTAACAATTTTGATGTAACTTTTGATTTAACTTTTTCATCAAAACTTGCTTCACAAGGTTTAAATTGAAATAACCTTGCAACACAAAGGAATGCTTCTTTTGCTTGAGGCCTGTATTTTGCTGAAAAAATGGCAAGGATGGAAAAGACTACTAAAGCAACTATACAAAGCAAAAATTACCACCCATAAATTATCCACAACTTCCTCCACTTCTTGGTTGTATATTTCCTGAGGACATATTCACGTTGCATCCGTCAAGTCTATTCTCTGTACATATGTATTGTTGAATTTGTTGTGGTGTAACTGCAGAAGAAAAGAGTATTTGGTTATTTAATAAGAAAGTTGGAGATGCCATCACACCCAAATCTAAAGTCAGTTTATAATCTTCATCTAAAAGAGAATTTCCTTCAGAATTCAAACAAGCTTGAATTTTAGATTCGCTTATCGATAAATTCCGCATGCATTTTCCATAATCCGTGTAATTTTCATTTACACACCAAATGTAGTTTAAAAGCTTCTCTGGATAATATTTTTTGATACATAACTGCCTCATATCTTCTTTTAATTCTTCATCCCCATGCAAACTGGAGAAAGAAGTTCCTTCCTTACTCACGATATAATGGATTTCTATATCTAGTTCTTTAAATGAAGAAACTATTTCTTTAAGAGAATCCTCTGCCATGTTTCCATAAGGACAATAAGCCATTACAAAAAGCTTTAGAGAATTATTCTTAAAACTTCTATCATAAAGATAAATAGGTTCAGTCTTTAAAAAGTAGTAATCACCAATCTGCATAACATATCGATTAATATCTTTGAAAAAATTGCTTTTTTCTACGTCTTTATCAAAGAATAAAACCGGTAAAGCATGAATATCGTGTCTCGATAAGAAAGTATAGTTAATGGGGTATTCATAAAAGCTTATATTTGGGAAATAGTTTTCTTTAAGGATTTGTTTATAAATTTCTATAGCCGTACGGCATAAAGTACAGTTCCCAGAAATATAATACAATTTCACCTCGTTTTCTTTTGGGCAAACAGTGCTATTAGAATACTTGCAAATTTCAAACTCTAAACGGGCTGCAGATCTACTCCCTCCATACAGCTGGCCTTGAATAAAGATTGTAGGGGATGCTGAAACTTGTTTTTCTTGAACTGCTTCATAATGTTTTTGAAGTATTGTTTTTGCTTCTGTTTGGATACACTCTTCCACAAGTTTTTTGGCCCCTAACTTCTCCAAACAAAAAGAAGAAGCTGACTCAACGTTCTTTCCCTCAAATAAACCTTGATTAAAGCAACTTAAATATGACAAGAATTTAGACTTGTCTTTTTCTTGCAAGCAAGCTTGTCTCATATCTTCTAAAACTTCCTGGTCTCCATGTAAGCTTCTAAAAGAATCATTTTCTTTTCCAACAATATAGTAAACTTTTAAATCTACTTCAGAGTGCTTTTGGATCAATTTTAAAACTTCGTTTTCGGCTTGAATTCCATAAGGGCATAAAGACATAACAAACAAGTCCAAACTAACGTTTTTTTCCGAGTAAGAAACGTATCCTTGGAAAGAAGGAGCATTTGTGTAAAAATTTGCGAATAAAACAGTTGCCCCTGCAAATATTGAAATTATTAAGAACATTAAAAGAGATTTTTGCAAAATCATCACCTTTTAAAACAACTCCTAAACAATTTATACTCTCTTAAGACAATAATTTTTAACCTTTATATATCTTATCTTCCAAATAGTAAAGTATGTATAGCTATCTAATTCGGTATGATGAGATATTTCTAAAATCTAGTGCAGTAAGAAGATTATTTGAGAGGACATTAATAAATAACATAAAAAGAACTTGCGGAAAAGTAGAAATTAAAAAAATTGATGGAAGGATAGTGGTTTTTGGAGAAGAGAATTTGGAAAAAAATCTTGGCAAAATATTTGGAATAGTATCCTTTAGTCCTGTTGAAATTTTAGAAACAGTAGAGTTGGAAGAAATTTTAAAATACTGCTCAAAATTCAATGATGTTTTGCCTAAAAATTGCACTTTTGCAGTACGAGTAAAAAAAGTTGGTGGAGGACCCTCTAGTTTGGAGATTGCAGCAAAAATAGGAAACTTGATAAAAAGAAAAGTTGACTTGGAAAATCCGGATTTTGAAATCCAAATTGAAATCAGAGATAAACATACTTTTATATACCAAAAAATTATACCTGGTCTTGGTGGCCTTCCTGTCGGTGTTTCTGGAAAAGTTCTTTGTTTAATCTCTGGTGGAATTGATTCTCCTGTTGCTGCTTGGCTTGCAATGAAAAGAGGGTGCCTTGTTGATTTCATACATTTCCATAGTTTCCCAATCGTTTCTAAAAAAAGCATAGATAAAACCAAGAGTTTAATAAAAATTCTGAAAGAATATAATGGTTGTAAGGAAAGCATATGTTTCTTTGTCCCTTTTGGCGACATTCAAATATATTTGAGGACAAAAGTAGACCCAAAATATTTAATCGTGCTTTATCGTCGAGCGATGTTAAAAATAGCAAGCGAAATAGCTAAAAAATACGGGTATTTGGCTTTGGTTACTGGAGAAAACTTGGCTCAAGTTTCCTCACAAACTTTGGAAAACTTAACAGTTATCCAAGAATCCATAAAAATCCCGATTTTAAGACCTTTGCTTACGTTCGACAAAAAAGAAATTATAGAAACTGCGCGAAAAATTGGTACGTACGAAACTTCAATCATTCCCCAAGAAGACTGCTGCACTTTGTTTACTCCAAAACATAGCTCGGCAAAAGTTAATTTAGAAAAAGTAAAAGAATTTGAGAAAAAAACACAAATAAACAAATTAATTAAAAAGACAGTAAAACAAGTATCCCTAGAAAACATTTAACATTTACATTTTGTTCTACTTAACTTTAATTTATCGATAGTCTTTTGGTTCAAGTCGAAATAATAAAAAGGTTGTTTAACGCCAAGTAAGCAATATATGACTTGCATACTTTCTAAAGACGCTGTGATTGCCACGGTTTGAGGAGCAACACCAACTTCGGCACAACTTAGCCAATTTTGTTTATCTTTCAAAAAACATCTTAGGCAAATCCCTGATGGATAAAAAACGCCAGTTATACCAAAGCTACCTGCGCAAGCTGCAAAAATGTATGGAATTTTTAGTTTCCTACAAGCATCAGATAATGCAAACCTAGTTGCAAAATTATCCAACCCATCAACAACAACATCTGCTTTTTTTATTATTTCCTCTACGTTCTTTTCATTTAAGTTTACTTTAACTGCTTTGCAACTTATTTTTTCAAATTTTTTCTCCAAAATTTCTTTCAAAGCATCGACTTTATACGTACCTAACTGAGACAAAAAGTACTGTTGAGTTGACAAATTTCTCTTTTCAACTAAATCGAAATCTACAAGAATAAATTTCTTAAACCCGCAAGAAGCAAGCTGTAACGTCAAACTTGAACCTAAAGAACCGCAACCTGCAACCAAAATATTTTTTTCTAAAATGGCATCCAATTTATCTTTAAAGTAAATTCTTACTCTATCTTCTTTGCAAAGCTCTGACTTGCTTTTCTTCGCAACCATATCGGTCAAAATATTTTTTTAAATTTTATATCCCAAAAAACATTTATAATTTTCTTTTTTATGCTTAGAAACTTCAGGATTGGAGTGGATGAAATTACATAATCAGCTGGACAATTGTTAATCGTTTCCTCTACATCTTTCTTTTGAGTCTCCGCATATCCTAAAGAAGGGATGGATATCAAGTCCGGATACTTTTTAAAAATATTTTGTAAAGCTCCTTTTGCATATTTTTTCGACGATAAAATTATTGCTTTTTGAGATTTTGCAAAAGCATAGGCGGCCCCATGACGTATTTCTCCATGAGTTAAGCTTGGTGAATCTTCAACAAGAACTACTTTTTTATCTTTTAGATTTATTTTTGGAGTCGCATGAAGGACAAACTCAGAAAAAATTACATTTGCAGACTGGTTTATTCTTTTATACTCTTCCACAAGCTTTTTTAATTTGTTCTTTTTAATAAGGTTGCACTTCGTTAGAATTACTATGTCTGCATTTTTCAGGTTATATAGACTTGGGAAATAAGTAATTTCGTGGCCAGGTCTTGTTACATCTGCGACAAATATTAGCCAATTCCATTCAACAAAAGGAACATCGTTATTTCCTCCATCCCAAATTAAAAAATCAGGTTTCATCGACTCTGCCTTTTTTAAAACTTCAGAATAATCCACACCAGCTAAAATTGGAATTCCACGTTTTACGTAATGATAATACTCTTCTATTTCCTCAAAAGTTAAATTATCTAAATCCCGAACCGATCTAAATTCTTGGACTTTTTGGAATCCGGAGTACGGCATCGGATGCCTTAAAACAACTACTTTAAAACCATTGTTTTTCAAATTTTCAGCAATCTTTCGTGAGATCGTGGATTTTCCACTACCAGTCCTAGAACCAACAACAGCAATGACTGGTATTTTTGTTTTTAATAAAGTTTTTCCAAAAGGTAAGACGCGAAACTCTGCCCCTGCTTTTAAGATTTTTTGAATTTTGTCTTGAAGTTCTTCTGGTGAAATATCGCTATAAGAAAGATAAACAGCATCAACCTTATTTTCTTGAATAAAAGATTCTAGTTCTGTTTCAGAGAATATTGGAATATCAGAATATCCCTTTCCGCAAAGCTCTTTTGGAAATTTCTTAACTTCCAAAGGCAGTTGAGTATAACAAAAGCCAATAACTTTTTTAGATTTATCTTTTTTGAAAAAAGATAAAAAATTATGAAAATCTCTTCCAAATGCACCCAAGAGAACAATCTTTTCCATGCTCATAATTTTGGTTATGATGTTTAAAGAATTAAAAAGTAATCGCTTTTTAAATGCAAATATGAAAAAATACGTCGAAAAGCGAAGTTATAAAGCAAAAATATAAATATGGAAAAAATTACCCTGTTAATTAAGCTGAGAGGGAAATTATATGACTTTTAAAAGAAATATTTGGCTTTTAGTCATCTTTTTTATTTTCGTAACCCAATTAAATTTTAGTGCTCCAGAAGTCATCCATGAATGCAGAGAAATTAATTCTCCAGGAGAATACATTCTAGCTAATGATATAATAACAGAGAATCAAACATCTTGCATTTCTATTATATCCTCAGATGTTATTTTAGATGGAAATGGACATTGGATAAATGGAACATATTCGTTTGACTCCAAAGGAATTTACATCGATGGTTTTTCTGCAAATGTGTCTAACGTAACACTCAAAAATGTAAAAGTTGCGAATTGGTATTATGGAATTTATTTATCTTATTCTTCACATAACACCTTAACAAATAATACAGCAAACTTAAATAACAACACTGGAATTTATTTGCTTTTTTCCTCAAACAATACCTTGACAAACAACACAGCAAACTCAAATAGGTATGGAATTTATTTATATTTTTCTTCAAACAACACATTAATAAACAATAACGCAAGCTCAAATAGTGATGTTGGAATTGATTTAGATCATTCATCAAATAACATTCTGACAAATAACACTGCAAACTCAAATGGATATCTTGGAATTCATATATATTTTTCATCAAACAATAACCTAACAAGCAATACTGCAAACTCAAATGAGGAAGGAATTCATTTAGATCATTCATCAAACAATATTCTAATAAACAACACAATGAACGACAATACATATAATTTTGGTATATGTGGAGCGGGTATTTCATATTATTATCAAGACATTGATACATCAAACACAGTTGATGGAAAGCCAATTTATTATTGGACAAATGAAAAAAACGCTCCAAATAACTGTAAAGACACAGAAATAGATGAATCAACTAATGCAGGCTTTGTTGCATTAGTTTCTTGTGATAATATTACAGTAAAAAATTTAAATTTAAGTAAAAACTATTATGGAATTTTATTAGTAAATACAACCGATAGCAAAATTTTAAACAACAATGTAAACTCAAATTATGAAGGAATTCATTTATATTCTTTCTCAAACAACAACATCCTAACAAACAACAATGCAAGCTCAAATAGTGGTGTTGGAATTTATTTAGATTCTTCTTCAGACAACACTCTAACAAACAACAATGTAAACTCAAATTACGACGGAATTCATTTATTTTTTTCCTCAAACAACAACATTCTGACAAACAATAATGCAAGCTCAAATATTGATTGTGGAATTTATTTGGATTTTTCCTCAAACAACAACATCCTAACAGACAATACTATAAACTCAAATACTCAATATGGAATTCTTTTATCTTCTTCTTCAAACAATAGCATCTATAATAACTTCTTCAATAACACAAATAATTTTTATTTTGCAGGAACACCTTCAAATAACTGGAACACAACAAAAACACCTGGAATAAATATAATTGGAAGGCTTTATCTTGGAGGAAACTTCTGGGCAAAACCAGATGGAACAGGATTCTCAGAAACTTGTAATGATAACGATTATGATGGAATATGTGATTCAAGCTATGATCTTGCTACAGATAATATTGATTATTTACCTTTAACTTTTTCACCAATTTGTTACTGTGATTCTTGTGCAACTTGCAATTCCAAATTATCTGATCCTTCCTGCACAATAGTAAAATTAACAGCAAATATTTCAGATAACTCAGGAACTTGTATAAGTAATCCAGAAAATTTCAGTAATAAAGTTTTTGATTGCCAAGGATACACAATAGACGGTAGTGGACTCGGTTACGGTATTTACCTAAACAATAAACAAGATAATACAATAGAGAACTGTATGATTACTGGCTTTGAATACGGAATTTATATTTTTAATAATTCAAACTTCAATGAAATTTTAAATAACAAAATTTCCGACAACAATGAAGCAGGAATTGTAATATCCAACTGTGTCGGTTCTGGCGAATGTGGAAATGGAAACATAAATAATACTATTGAAGATAATGAAATTTTAAATAATAAAATAGGTATATTTTCAAACTCATCAAACTCAACGATAAATAGAAACGTTGTTTGTGGAAATACAGATTATGACTTTTACTCAGAAGATTGGCTTTCAAGTTCCGGTACTAACAATACTTGTAGTAATCCTGATGGATGGAATGATGATGGGACAATTGGGTGCACAAAAACATGCGATGAAACACCAATAACTTGTGTTTGCAATTCTTGCGAAAGTTGTAGAATTGCGTTGAATAACTCTAACTGTAAAGAAGTAAACTTATCTGTAGATCTCATAGTCCCTGCAGGGGGGACTTGTATTCATAACTACGAAGGATTTAGTGATAAAATATTTAATTGCCAAGGACACTCTATTAGAGGAAATTCACAAGACGGTTTTGGGTTTTATATTACTAACAGCCAAAACTTCGAGATAAAAAATTGTTTAATTTCTGATTTCGACTATGGAATTTATCTGCAAGATGTTGTAAATGCTACTATTGAAAACAACGTTATTGAACTGGTGGATGGAGCAGCCATCTATTTACTCTCTTCTTCATACAATAAGATAAAAAATAATACATTTAACAATAACAGCTATTATGGAATATCTTTGAGTTATTCTTCGAATAATATTTTAGAAAATAATAATGGCGACTCAAATGGCATGGGGTTCGTCATGGGTGCTTCTTCAAATAATACCTTCGTAAATAACACAATATCAAACTCCGGAGGGACTGGATTTTACATAATTTCTTCAGAGTATAATGTTTTGAGAAATAACCTCATTTTTTCAAACAATTGGGGAATCTATCTGCGTGAGTCATCCAACAATATTCTGATAAATAACGTTATCAGCTCGAACATTCAAGAGGGAATTGATATACATGCTTCTTCAAATAACTTGATTCAAAACAACTTTTTCAACAACACTGTAAACGTCAATATCACCGAATCATTACCAAATTTATGGAATATAACAAAAACGCCTGGAACAAACATCATCGAAGGATCCTACCTCGGAGGAAACTTCTGGGCAACTCCTAACGGAACTGGATTCTCGGAGAATATCTCGGCTTGCAATCCTGGTGATGACGGAATATGTGAAAATCCTTATATAATAGACTCAAACAATATTGATTACCTCCCATTAACAACTTACACTTCTTCTGAAGGCTCCCCAATAGATCAATGTACAACAATCGATACGCCGGGGGTGTATTATTTAACAAAAGATTTAAACCAAACATTTGACTGTATTACTATAACTACATCAAACGTTATCTTGAATGGAAAAGGACACTTGATATCTGGTGGAGGAGTCTTTCCTGGCGGAACTGGGATTTATGTTTTTAATAGTGCTCAAACCTTGGCCAACATAACAATAAAAAATATAAATGTTGATGGCTGGAACAATGGAATTTATTTATTGTACTCTGAAAACATTGTTTTATCAAATATCCTCGCCACAAATAATGATTATGCAGGCATATTTTTATTTGGTAATTCTAAAGGACACATATATAATGTAACCGCGAAAAATAATAAAATACATGGTATTATACTGGAAGGAAATAATTCTGAAATTGAGATGAAAGATAACAAAATGTATAATAATACATTCAATATATATGTTAGTGTGGGTGGGGACCCACAACCTGATTATTTGCACAGCTTGGATATAGATTCCTCAAATCTAGTGGAAGGAAAACCTGTATTTTATTGGGTTAACAAAACTGACGCTGAGATTTCAGAACTTGATGACCCTGGATTCATCGCTCTTATCTCATGCCAAAATATCACAATTAAAAATGTAAATATCTCTAAAAATACTGATGGAATTCTACTGTATAATACGACTAACAGCAAAATCATAAATGCTTCTGTTAGTTCAAATTATGGAGGCGTCCATTTGTACAGATCATACAACAATACCATTCTAGATCTCAAAACTGGATACAACACATATGGGCTAGTACTTTGGCAAGCATCGAATAACACAATTCAGGATATGACCGCAATATATAATGGGAGAGGTAGCCGCTTCGATAGTTCATCAAATAATACAATTCTGGATAGCAAAGCAGAAAATAACGAAATTGGAGTTAATTTATTGGATTCCCATGACAATATATTCATAAATATGACTGTAGAAAAATCTGCTTTCATTGGAATCTATGTGACTGTTTACTCTTCAAATAACACTTTTGAAAATAGTATTTTATCTCGCAACTTTTATGCAATATCTTTCTTTGATTCAGGAGACAATAATCGGTTTAAAAATACTTTATTTTGTTTCAACAAACACGTTCTCTTCAACGATTATCTTGGCAATAACACCATAGAAAACAGCACCGCTTCTTGCTCAAGTTCCGCATCTTCTTACTCTACAAATGTTACTTATTCCCCATTAGGTCCAGGCGTTTCAAGCGTTGGATCGAGCAGTTATGCCTCATCATCATCAAAGCAAGATATTATAAAAAAAGAGTCCATGAATTCGACAGGGGATGGAGGAACTTTAAAAGATAATAAAGTGATAGAAAAAAAGAATGTAAATACTTTACTGAAAATTACGAATCAAGAAAAGAAGACTAATGACTCCAGTGAGACATCAAACAATATAAGTCGTCAACCTGAAGTATCTCTGGGCCAAGCAACGTCTTCGATTATATTCTACACAATCATAGTATTCAGTATAGCTGCAACAGGGATCCTCATACTTCTTTATTTGAAAGTAATATAACTTAAACTATCCTTTGAGAACTTTAACTATTTCTTTTCCAAACTCCCTCGCAAACTGAGGTCCTTTCCCTGTAACTATTTTCCCATCCACTTCAACTCCTTTTCCCGTATACTTGGCTCCTTTTGATTTTAAGTTGTTTTCTTCAGATGGGTACGAAGTTGCCTTTTTCCCTTCCAATATTCCTGAATTTGCCAATATTGATGGAGCAATGCAGATAGCTGCAACAAGTTTACCTTTCTCAAAAAAGTCTTTTGCTAAGTTTAAAGCTGTTGTATCGTTAAAATAAGTCGCGGATCCAACCCCTCCAACAAAAATTATACCATCAAATTCAGGAACTTTTATCTGATCTAAAGTTATTTCTGCTTCCGCAATTCCGCCAAGCATTCCGACAGCTTTTCCAGTCTTTTTGCTTGCGATTATAGTCTTAATCCCAACCTTTTCCAATTCTTCTTTAGTATGGAAAAGTTCTTCATCCCGAAAATCTTCCGGTGCGATTACAAGAACTACTTTCATAAAATCACCTAAATTTTTAAAAATACAAAGTTTAATTTATTTTTTATGTCTTTGGAAAGTTTTTTAGGTACCGGAGGCGGGATTGGAACAACGACATTTAATAAATGCCCAAGTTGTAGATATTATGACGCAGGAAAAGGAGTATGCATGATAAATAAACAACCGGAAGGAAACCGATGTTTTTCTTACTTTCCAATTAGATAAAAATTTAAATAAATAAAATACGATATGATAATAGTGCGATGATTGCAACGCGCTTCTGATTAATGATGAGGATTTTTGAGTGCTGAGCACATATGGAAAGATTGAAAAGGGAACTTGGTTTTTTTGAGCTAACTGTTTTAGGAGTAAGCGTAATCATAGGAGCAGGAATTTATTCTTTGCTTGGAGAAGGGATTGCATACGCGGGAAACACTATATTTCTTTCTTTATTGTTGGCAGCCATACCTGCGTACTTCACTTGCTCAAGTTACGTGAAACTTGCAAAAAGAGTAAAAGTCGCTGGAGGAGAATATATTTTTGCTTCTAGAGTACATAAACAGCTAGGTTTTATCGTTGGTTGGCTCTTATTTTTAGGGATTATTTTTTCATCGGCCACAGTAGCGCTAGGCTTTTCAGGATATTTAACCCAATTCCTGAATATTGATTTATTTACTGGAGCTATTATCGCCTTGTTCTTTGCACTTCTAATAAACTTATCCGGGCTTAAACACTCTTTCAGATTTCTTCTAATCTCTAATGCGATAACGATTTTTGGATTAATACTTGTAATTGCCTATGGAGTGCCAAAATTTGGGGTAGTAAATTACTTTGAAACCCCAAACGGAATTTCTGGTGTACTTGGAGCAGCCAGTTTATTGTTTTTCGCATACCTTGGATTTGAAACAATCGTAAGGTTTAGCGAAGATTCGAAAAATCCGGCAAAAGATATACCAAAAGCGATGTTTACTGCTGTAACAATTTCCATGATAATTTATTGTTTGGTTGGACTTTCTGCTGTAAGCATTGTGAATTGGACTGAGTTATCTCATTCTAAGGCTCCAATCGCAAAAATTATTGAAAAAAATTTGGGTCCAACAGGCTTTTTTATTATAACACTAATCGCTCTTTTTGCCACGTTTAGTACTGTCTTATTTGGTATACTTTCTGGGTCTAGATTAATCTTGGCCTTAGCAAGAAAAAAATTACTATCTAAAGATTTTGCAACCATAGACATTACAACTGGTACGCCAAAAAAAGCAATGATTGCATGCGCAACTTGTGTCTTGGGAGCGCTATTAATAAACGAAATATCCTTGCTTGCAGAACTAACAAATTTTGTAATTTACTTATTATTCATAATAATAAACAGCCTTGCGATCTCTGAAAACTTAAAAGAAAAGAAAAACGAATCAAAAATAAGAAACAATATTCCAATTACATCTTTTTTAGGCTTGGTTTTTTCGATAATATTTTTACTAAATCTAGAAAATAAAATTCTTGGCGCAGGGGTGGCTTTAATCATAATTGGTTTTATAACTTTTGGGAACATGCGACAAAGATTAAGTTAGTATATATCGATTAAGTTTTTCTTTGAGTTCGGAGTTTTCTTTTTTCAATCGAGCCAATTCTTGCAAAATATTTGAATTTGTTTGAATCTCAGATAAAAGAGCATTAACTTGCGATAAAAGAGTATAAATTTGCATAAGTTTATCCTCAAAAACTACGGTAGAATTTTCTTTTTCAGAAGGTTGATCATTAAGAATCTCGATTTGTGAAAACTTTTGTTCCTCAGTCTTTTGAGCTTCTCTTAACGCTCTAGCTTCTGCAATCTTTTGCTGACTTTCCTTCTCATATTTTTTAATTATGTCTTCGAGCAAAGCCATTTAACACACCAATAAATGAGAAACAGAATGATTATTTAAAAAGTTTATGGAAAATTTTTAAATTTTGTTCTCGTATTGCAGCCTACTAAAACAAGACAAATAATCCTGAATTTCTTTCTCACTTATGGAACAACCAGCAAATTTTATTGCCCAAAGACCGGACTCCAACCCGTCCAACCCAAAATTAGACATAAAACCTTTAGAATAAGCGTAAGCGAATAGATCTGCAGATCTAACTACTTCAAAATTCATGAAAAGCCTGTTAAGTTCTTCCAATTTTTCTTTCTCAGCTTTAAGCCTTATGTTTAATTTGTTTTCAATTATTTTTTGTATATAAAAAGGTTCTTCTATTAAAGATCGGGTAGTTCTTTCATCAATAACAAAGATTTTGGAACGAGTAAGTAATCCAAGAGCAAGAACTTCTGCTTCACCTTTTTGTAATATTTTCACAGGTTTATTTCCATAATAAAAAATATTGTTTACCAAATTCAGAAGATCTTCAGTTTTTTCTGTCAATTTATCCGGGTTTTGTTTTTCAAAATATAAATCCAATATCTCTTTCACAAAAAGAGCCTTAAATTTATGTTTCTTTGTGAGGCTTGGATTGTGAACGGTCTCGTCATAGATTCCAGGGGTAATTATGTGCTTTGTTTTAAAAAAAGGGATGAGACTTAATAAACAATTCTCAGACAAAGAAATTATAGAACTTGAATCCCAAACAAAGCTCATAACTATTCCTCCAAAGCTTTTTCTATGCTTTTAAACCTTTTAAAAACTTCCTTGCTAGGAATAAACATATCATGGGTCTTTGTTCCACCAACGTAATCTAAAAGCTCAGCAGAAGAAACATCATATAAATCAGCTGCTTTATCTAAGGAAACTCCAAAAGAATAAAGTAAAGTTGCTTGTTTTATTCTTCCATGGGCAATTACACTTCTAAAGTAAGCGCTTGTTTCTAAATCAAACTTTTCCACAGTGTTTAAAAGATCTGAAATTAATGCATCCAAGTGCTCTTTTGTTGTAGAAAGCTCTATCGCATGCTCGAGTTGAGTTACTAAAGCCTCTTTGATCTCAAACCACTTTTCAGATTTTTGAATTCTCTCTTTTCCCAAAATTTTAAAAAAAGCATAGGCTAACAAAGATAACTTTGATATAAATTTATCTTGTTCAACAAAGTTTCTACGTACAAGCTCGTTTGAAAGAATTTTCAAAGAAGGTATGTCTTTAGAAATAAAAAAATCTTTCATTTTTCTCAAATATTCATCAATTTCTTTTTCTTCCATTAGAACCACCTATCCAATCTTTTTTGCAATTTTTGATCCTCCAATTTTTTAAAAGATTCCAAGGATTTTTCTATTCTCTCGAGAGAAAATTCATGTTCCTCAACAAGTAGTTTGATTACTTTTTCTTTATCCGGAGTACCCCAACACAAAGTATAACTTTCAGTTATTGGCGGGTTTAAGAAAATTTTCTCTAATTCTTCCAATGAATTTTGACTAAAATATTCAGTTATTTTCCCTTCTTTCACCGCTTTTATTGCTTTTTTCGGTCCAAAACCTTTTATCCCCTCGTTGAAATCAGTACCGATTAAAAGAGCTACATGGATTAGGTCTTTTTGTGAGATCCCAAGCCGAGATAAATTTAAATCTAAATCAATGAGTTCTGGAGAAATTTCAACATATTTTTTTGTCCCTGGAATTTTTCTTTTCCCGGTTATTGTTAAATTTCTAATAAGTCTTGGGGTACCAAAAAGTAAAGAATCAAAGTCTTGAGAAGCTACAGCCCACACATCGCCTTTGCGACACATAAACGCTGCTTGGGCTTCCCCTTCTCCAATTGCTTGAACAATAGGAATTCCAAGAGCCTCCAAAAGAGCTTTACTTTCTTTCACCATTTCATCCGATAACTTGCTTGCTGCTTGAGCATATTTTCTAGCAGCTTCCAAATCTCCAGTTTCCAACGCCTCTTTCCACTTTTTTTCTGCTTCCTCTCTAATTTTCTTCCTTTCCGAAATCTCTTTTTCTTTTAATTCCGGAGGCTTTCCATCAAAAACATAACAAGGTAAAATCCCCATTTCAACAAGTTTTGAAGTTCTGTAAAAAAGCCCGGATAGATGAGAAGTTATTCTGTTCTTAGAATCTATCAAGGGGGTTCCATCTGGCTGGCGGATTATCGATAAAAATTGATAAATAGCATTAAACGCATCTATAGCTATCTTTTTTCCACACAAAAATTCAAAATCTATTTCTTGTATTTCTAAAATATCTTTGAGATCTACTCCCATAAATCTTAAAAAAGTAATTTAGTTTTAAATAAATATTGTTTTTAAGTTTGTTTAAGAAAAATCAAAGCGTTGGGAGGGGGATTCGAACCCCCGCCGGGCAAAGCCCGCCGGCTTAGCAGGCCGGTGCCATACCACTAGGCGATCCCAACAATTTTTATTCTACAAAGTGTTTGTAACCCTCATCAATTGTATTTACACAAATTATTTTTAATTTTTTCGTTGTATTTTTAGCCAAATCGCATTGATCATTTGGAACTATAAACTCCTGAATATTTAAAGACTCAGCTATCTTTATTTTTTCCTGTAGGTTATCTGCTGGAAGAATCGTAACTCCATCCATGGATAATTTTCCAGCCATGGTAGTATTGTTTTTTAAAGTTTTATCATTCAATAGAGCAGCCAAAGCAATGCATAATGGAGCGGTAGAAGACACACCATATACCTTAAACACGCTTGCCTCCATCGAAATATATAGATCATGAACAGAAAGAGATTTGGAAGTATATTTCTGAGCACAATACCTAATTAAGTATACGCTTTCTTGAAAATCGTCTCCATAAATTTTTTCTTTAATATTTAAGTAAGTATTTCCAAAACCAGGTACCAAAGAAAAGTTAACATCTATAAATTCTCCTTGCGTGGATGAATTGTTTGCAGATACTCCCACTCCCCTAAAAATTATGCTTTTCGCTGAAATATTTGAGTGTAAGTAGGACTCATTAACATATACAAAAACAGTTTTAGATGTTTCTATTTTTTGTAAAGGGAGAATATATCCTGCAGAAAAAAACAGGAGGAAAATAATCATAACATAAAATAAAAATAAATCAAGTTTTTTCATTTACTCACCCAACAAATATTTCATCGCATCTGTTAAAGTCCTAACTTCAATAACTTGTATACCAACTGAATCAGCTACATTGACTTTTTCCACATATCCAATACATCTTTCTTCTATTCTTCCCTCAGAAACTGTTTTATTACAATTTGTTTTTTCTACATACTCAAAAGATTGCCCAGGAGGGACTAAAATGGCTTTCGCTCCAGCTTCTTTAGCTGCTTTTGCTTTTTCTAAAATCCCTCCAACCGGAGTTATTAACCCATCTTGCGAAATTCCGCCAGTAATTAAATAATCTTTATTTAAAGACTTATTGTAATATGTTGCAATTATACAAATAGCCATTGCTGCACCTGCTGAAGGCCCTTCAATTGTAGAAACATTTGTTGAAAACGAAAAAATAATATCTTTTTCCCGAAGCCCATTGTTTATAATTCTAGATGCTTGCTTAACTGCGATACGCATCGCATCTTGAGTATCTACAATGAAAGATGGATTATCAATATTAACTAAAATCTTTCCAGTCCCGGGTTTTATCTCTACAGTTAAAGGAATAACTATTCCTTTTTTCTCAGAATTTATGGCAAGAAGGTCAATCGTACATTTATTCGGGCTGATCTCCTTTGTGCGGAACTCAACTTGCTTTGCGAAATACTCTTTATTGAAATAAAGTAACCCTTCGTGTACTGCTAATCCAACTACGAAAAATATTAAAAAAACCAGGATTATAGGCTTGGCATCCATGCAAACTCCTCTTTTTGGCGGGCATTATGCCCAGCAGTACTCTCTTCTCAAAGGTTTCTACACCCTTCCTTCTTTTTGTTCCCCTCTAAGCATCCACTCTTTGCATTATGGCTGCTCGCTTCCGCGCCTCACCAGGTTTTGCAAAGAGTGAATCCTAGAGGACAAAAAGGCATTGTCCGGATGCAGTACCCTTGAAAAGAGTAATACTACCGGACATAACTTCACCCCCCGTATAGCAGATTTGGGTGTGGGGAACTGCTAGCTCCCCGGCTAGCCCGCCAATTTTTAATATTAACATCTCAAGAATATAAAAGTTATTCTTAAGTTTTTATCTTTCTCATAAGATATTTTCTCAATTCATCTACCGTCAAAACACTACTTGCTAAGAAAAATATGAGCAACCATTCAGATATGGAGAGTGGAACTGTATTTAAAGCGATCTGAAAAGGGACCAAAATCGTGGATAAAAATATCAATAAAATCGAACATGTTGCGCTAATAAATAAATATTTATTCGAAGTTAACCCCAACTCAAATAAAGATTTTTCCGAAGATCTACAATTCATGGCATTGAATACCTGGAAGAGGGCAAGAGTTACAAAACCCATTGTCTGAGCTTTAGAATAATCTCCTTGGTTCCAAGCCAAAAGAAAAACAAAAAGAGTTCCAATGGCCATAAATGCACTAACATAGATGATATTAAATAACATGTCCGCATCCATCAATTTATTATTAATCTTTCGAAGTAAACTTTCACGCTTATACCCACTTTCTTTAGGTTCCATAGCAAGAAACTTATCTAATAAACCATCTGTCACAAAATTAATCCAAAGTATTTGCACAGGAGTAAAAAGCATAGGTAAAAATGGGAAAAATAGTAATGCGCAAGATATTGTTAAAATTTCCCCGGAATTTGTAGATAACAAATATTTGACAACTTTCCGCAAGTTTTCAAAAATGACTTTTCCTTCTTCGATTGCGTTGACTATTGTATTAAAGTTATCATCATTCAGAATTACATCTGATGCTTCTTTTGCAACATCAGTACCTGAGCCCATCGCGATTCCAACATCAGCCAACTTTAGAGACGGGGCATCATTTATCCCATCTCCAGTAACTGCAACAGTATATTTCCGTCTTTTCAAAGATGCTACAATCCTGTATTTATGGTAAGAGGATACTCTAGCAAAAACAGCAACTCTATCTATAATTTTATCCAATTCTTCATCGCTTAATTCATCCAATTCTTTTCCAGTGAGAATCAAAGAATCTTTTTCTAAAATTTTCAACTCTTTAGCAATACTCTCCGCAGTTTTTTTATGGTCTCCCGTAGTCATTATCACTCTTATTCCTGCTTTTTTACAAAACTCTACAGCTTGTTTTGCTTCTGGTCTTGGAGGATCGAAAATTCCAAGCAACCCTGGATAAATAAAGCCTTTTTCACGTTTTATGTTTTGTTTAAATTTTGAAATATCTTTTCTCTTAATTTTACGATAAGCTACAGCAATAACTCTCAGAGAGTCTTGTGCAAATTGATGATTATATTCTAACAAAAGATCATGAATGTTTTTTGTTAGTTTTTGAGCCACTCCATTGTTCTCCATAAAAGAACAAAACTCCAATACTTTTTCAGGAGCTCCTTTCAAACATACTAAAACATCTTTGGATCCTGGAATCGAATGAAAAGTAACCATGTATTTTTCATCAGAAGTAAATGGAATCTCATCTAATCTCTTGTATTTTTTCTCTAACTCTATTTTTTGAATCCCTGCTTTTGCAGCAGCAACAACAAGCGCACCTTCTGTTGGATCGCCTACAATTTCCCAAGAATCTTTACCGTTTAAGACTTTTTTCTCTAATTTTGCATCAGAGCAAAGAGCGGAGCATTCCAGTAAACGAATCAAGGTTTTAAAATCGCTTGGCTGTATTTTCCTTCCATGCAATTTAAAATCACCAACAGGAGAAAAATCAATTCCTTCAACATCGAATATCTTATCGCTACCCAACAATATTCTACGAACCACCATCCTATTCGTAGTCAAGGTACCCGTTTTGTCAGAACAAATTACAGTCGTACAACCAAGACTATCAATGGCTTGCAAATTTCTGATTAGAGCATTTCTTTTGGCCATGCGGTGAACCCCAACTGCCAGGGCAATTGTAATCGCAATAGGTAAACCTTCCGGGATTGCAGAAACAAGCATAGCTAAAACAAAAAGAAAAGATCCAGTAAAATCGAAACCTCTTGAAAGAGAGATAAATAAAATAAATAATCCAGCCAATGCTGCTAGATACCCGATCTTGATTCCCAAATCCGTGAGTCTCTTCTGAATTGGTATTTCCGATCTCTTTGTTTTTTCTAAAAGCAAAGCTATTTGTCCAAACTCTGTATTATAACCTGTACCAACAACAATCGCTTTCCCTTTCCCTCGCGTAACTATGCTTCCAGCAAAAACCATATTTACTCTGTCCGAAACAGGAGTGTGTTCATCTAAAACAACGTTAGTTTTTCCAACCGGTTTGGATTCACCAGTAAGCATGGATTCGTCGACTTCTAGATTATAAGATTCTATTATTCTTGCATCGGCAGGTACTTTATCTCCTGCTTCAAGGATCAAAATGTCTCCTGGTACAATGTCCCTGACTTTTACCCTAGTTAAAACTGGTTTCTGTTCTTTTGTATCCTTCCTAAGTACTGTAGCTTCTAAAGCAACTATCTTCTTTAATGCTTGCAAAGCCTTTTCAGCCCTATACTCTTGAAAGGCTCCCAACAAAGCATTAAATAAAAGCAAAATAAAAATTATTGTACCATCTAAAAGTTTTCCTATAGAAAATGAAATAAGCATTGAAACTATCAAAACAAAGATTATTGGACTATGAAATTGTTTTACAAACAGATTTAAAAAAACGAATCTTTTTTTCTCTATAATTTCATTATATCCATACTTCTCGATTCTTTTTTTAGCCTCCTCGTTTGTCAATCCATCCAAACTTGTTTTCAAAGTATCAAGTAACTTAGAGACAGTATAAGTGTGCCAATTGTCTGCCATCATCTCATTAAATAAAACTTATTTAAATATATCTTTTGTCTCAAGATACCAAAAAACAAAGTCTAAGTGGCTTAGAGGAATCTTTATTTTTTTAGAAAAAACTCTCATCTTTTCTTCAATTTCCAAATATGTTTTTCTACTGAGGTGAACAGGAATACTTTTAATCAAACCAATTTTTTTCAGCATTCTAAGCACATGTCGATCCAATATCGCAAAATTTGCTCCCAAGCCAATATTCCTTAAAAAATGGCTAGCTTCTTTATACCCAAAACCCTTTACCGATTTAACGAGCCAATCTCTAAGCTCAAAAATATCATTAAACTCTCTTAGCTTCTCTTTTATTTTTAGTTTTCCATTTTCAGAAAAAAAATTCCTAGCCTCAACTATATACTCCGCTTTTCTCTTTCTGAAACGGATGCCTTTTAATTCTCCATAGATCTCTTGAACCCCTCCACAAAAAAGCAACTTAGTCTCAGCCAATCTTTCAATTTTTTCCCAACAAACTCGCGCTTTAGACTGTGGAGTAAGTAAACAAAAAGCAAGCTCGGAGAAAATTCTTTCATTAGAATCCAAGAGTATTTTCTTAAACTCTGAAAACTTAGATTCAATAATTTTCTCGATTCCTGGATAAGTTTCCAAAATTTTTTTAAAATCCATGCAATCAACAATAAAAAATAAAAAAGAGAAAATATTACCAATTTTCTTCTAAAACTTCATAATACGCTCGCGGATGGGCGCAAGCTGGGCAAATTTCTGGAGCTTCGACGCCTTCATAAATGTATCCACAATTTCTACATTTCCATTTCACCGGTTTATCTTTCTTAAAAACTTTCCCTTCTGTGATATTTTTTAACAAAGCTAAATATCTCTTTTCATGTTGCTTCTCTGCGATAGCTATCGCTCGCAATACTTCTGCAATCTCCTTAAACCCTTCTTTTTCCGCAATATCTGCAAATTCAGGATACATTTTCGTATATTCGTAATTTTCTCCCGCCGCGGCAGCTTTTAAATTTTCAACTGTGTTTCCAATTTTTCCAGCGGGGAAAGTAGCTTTTATCTCAACTTCTCCTCCTTCAAGAAATTTAAATATTCGTTTAGCGTGCTCTTTTTCATTGTCTGCGGTTTCCAAGAAAATTGCAGATATTTGCTCATAACCTTCTTTTTTAGCTTCTGAAGCGAAATAAGTGTATCTATTTCTGGCTTGAGACTCTCCTGCGAAAGCAATTAACAAATTTTTTTCTGTCTGCGTACCCTTCAAACTCTTCATAATTATCACCCCTTAGTTACCTCCCATAAACCATGTACATTACAATATTCCCTAACAGCAATTATTTTTTCATTTACTGAAAAATCCGCCTCTGGTTTAGAACCTGGAGAAAGATGTTTTATAAGCCTACTTTTTTCAGTTACGACCTCGATCCACTCAATATAGTGATTACTTTCCATTGGATGTGGAGAGCTTCCAATTACCGCATGGATGTTATTCTTGGATTCTGAAACAATGGGTAAGTGTTTTTCTTTCCCTTCTTCCTCCTTCTTCGCCACGATTAAAACCATCGGTTGACCACAACATACTAAAGTACCAGCTCCAGCATGCATTACAAGAACGATATTTCCACAGATTTTGCACCGATACAACCGTCCAAACTCAGACATATTACCACCAAAATAATAATAAAAAAGAAAAATAAATATTTTACTTACTGTGACTCCACTTTTGTTTTTAAAAATTCGATCGCTTTCTTTAATACTAGTTTATCATTTTCAAAAGTAGTTACATTCAGCGCTTCTTCTGGATTAAACCACTTTGCATCCTCGTGCTCGAAAGAAACTTTTACCTCCTTGCTTTTTGCTTTAGCCAAAAAATAAACTACTTCTTTTGAAACCAAGTCTTTTTCAGACTTATAAAAAAAGTGCGTAGATTCTCTAAACCCTGGAATTAATTCGCACTCTAGACCTGTTTCCTCTTTTATTTCTCTCAAAGCCGCTTGTTCTTCACTCTCCCCTTCTTCTTTTTGTCCTTTTGGAGGTTTCCAAAAAATTCTTCCTGTTCTTCCCCTATGTTTTAAAAGTAAAAAAAGGTAATTTCCATCTTCAACATAATATACAATTGCTCCATAACTTTTCTCGAAAACAGTCATCTTTTGAGTCTACGAAAGAAAAATATTTAAATATTGCACAACAATAATTATAATTGCTTGGCGGTCATATCGAGGTGGAAACACCCGGACTCATCCCGAACCCGGAAGTTAAGCACCTTGGAGATCTGGCTTGTACTGTGCTCCGCACGGGAAGGCCAGGACGCTGCCTAAGCACTCCATGAATTCGATTTTTATGGAAACAAGTATGAAATTTATAGCTAAAGATGGGACTCAGTTTTTAATAAGAAAACCTCGCAGTACAGATGCCAAAGCGCTTTTAGAGTATTACAATACTTTACTTGAAGAACGACCAATCGGTATTCACCATAGAGAAAACGTAACTTTATCTTCTGAAAAAGGATACCTCAAAGATTGTTTGAGAAAAATTCGAGACGGAAGTGGAATGTTCTATTGTGTGGAAAAAGATAAAAAAATAGTTGGGCTTGCAAGTGCTTGCATAGGCGAGTATCTAGACATAAAACATTTTGCAGATTTAAGCATCTCAATCTTAAAAGAATATAGAAACAAAGGGTTGGGTTCCAAACTCATTCAATTGCTCATCGAATGGGCAAAAAAGAAAAAATTGGACTTCATTATGCTTGAACCTTTTTCTAAAAATAAAGGCGCAATAAGACTTTACAGAAGATTAGGTTTTAAAAAAGTTGCCACCCTCCCAAATTATATAAAACGTGGAAAAGAACACCAAGATGAAATTGTAATGTATCTTTATTTGTAAATCCGTGTTTAAACGAAAAGTTTTCATAATAAGTTCGTACACTAAAATAATTGCACTATAGTGGCGTGCAACCGGTCAGTCACATAGGGTTGTGGGGTAATTTTCTTTTCTTTTTTTATTTGTAAACTATTATCTGAACTAATTTTATAGTTTCTCGCTAATCTTCCAATAAAGTTCTCCAATTCTCTTTAAGATTAATCGAATAAGAAGAATTAGAAAAAGTTGGGGTTTTGAAAAACCCCAACGACGGTGACGCACTCTGGAAAAAAGGTTTTGTTGTAATTAAGTATTAGTTTGCCCTAGTATTTAAACCTTTTCATTAAATTAAGTAATGATGTTTTGCTTTTCATATAGTGAAAAATTGGACTATCAATGCGAGCAATAGAGCGAGAATAAATAAAATTTTAAACCCTGAGAACGCAACTTTAAAATTCCCTCTTTCTTCTAAATCATCGTAAAGTGCTTGGCCAAGTCTTATGCTTGCATAAAGCATCAAAAAACATGAAAGAGACAAAAGAAAGGTTGAAGAGAAAGTAGAGATTTTAAACATTGTTCCAAGTTGGATTCCAATAAAAATACTTGCTATCGTTGCTCCATAACCAAAAAAAGTAAACCCGAATGCAAAACATGCTAAAGAGATCAGCACTGGCCAAACATCTAATGGAAAGGCAAGGAAATCTTGGAGCTCAAACAAAAAACCTAAAACACATCCGGAAACCAAAGCAAATATCACAGCAACCAAAAGCAATATTTCATTAGCTTTTGGCGATAGAATATACGATATTGATTTAAGGATCGATTCCATATTTTCATTACATTTTTAACCTTTATAAACCTTCATAATTTTTAAAAAAACTTCAGCAAAGATTATACCTAATATGGCCCCAAAAATCACATCTGTAAAATAATGAACTCCAAGATAAAGCCTTGAAAAGCTTACCAAATCTGCATACGTATATAAAGATATTTTCACTTTTCTATCGTTCTCATTCCTCGAGACAAAATGAGCAAGAAACAAAGCGATACCTGCGTGTGTGCTTGGAAAGGAATATCCTTTTTCTAAATCATTGGGAGGCCTCGGTCTTTCAAAAACATCTTTTAAAAAATCCATGGATAAAAAAACAAAGAGAAAACCTAAAAGAAGGGTGATTGCGATTACTTTTTTATTTTTCATAAAATAATAAAAAGACGTTAATAAAATAACTGGGATTAAAGAATAAGTAATACTTAGAAAAAATAAGAATAAAAAATTGTTATTCATCAAGCTTAAAAAACCATGAATTGGACTATCGATGGCTTCAAAAATCTCAAACATCATTCTTCACTCAAGTTACCTTTTAGATAATGCTTTATTTTATCATTTGTAGCTGGATAACGGCGGCTTAAATAAACTTTCCATCCATTCTTTAATTTTTCTTTTTTCCGTACTGTTATTTTTACTCCTAAATGTCCTAAATGCTCAACAAATTTTCCCAAATCTTCCAAATTATCAACTTTTATGGAAAAATCTTCTGTAACTTCTCTCCCTTTTGCAATTTGTCTTATGCTTTCAACCATTGGTAACAAAATTGATTTTCCAAGTTCAGAAGCTTCTTTTTCTAATTCTTTTCCTTTTAAATTACGTTCGTAAGCTTGGAAAGCCTCCCTAACCAATCTTCTAAAAAAGAAAGCTTGCCCATAATCGAATACAAATTTAAAAGCATACTTAAGATCATCGTTTGTACTTGTGTTACATGTATATTTTATTTGAATTGCCGAGTCAGGAGATTTAAGCACAACCCCCTCTCCCCCTTTTTCCCCAAGTTCCACTACTTTTTTGAATAAATCATCAACTTGCTTTTTTGAAAATTTTCCTAAAAGAGGGACGTTTGCCATCTCATAATCTTCAACAATCTTTCTCCTTTCTTCTACTGGAAGAGCTGTATTCGTTTCTTTTTCCCGAATATCAAAGATGAAGTATCCAAAATCTCTTGCTCTTGAATATGATTTCATTTGGTACGGATTTTCCAAGCCAACAACTTCTCCGATAAGCATGTGTTTTGGAAAATCAGTAAAAAATTTGGGGTTGACGTATTTTTCAATTCGTTTAGAAGTATATGGACAAATTATCCCTTTTCTAGTTATCGCATAAATTTTCCCTTGGTGCATAATAGTCCTGACGTTGTAGCCATTCATTTTTTCTTCAGCATAAAAATAATCTTTAAAATGTTTTTCGACCCCTTTTTTCAAGCAATACACTCTTCTTATTTTTGGAAAACCTTGAACTATTTCATGAGGGGGAAAAACTACGGTTCCTTCTTCAGCCCTCCCTATTTTCTTTTTAAACCTAAAATATTCTGGAAACCCGGGAAACTGATAAAAATCGTGTTCTTTTATTGCTTTTACAATATCATCTGCAGAAACTTCCAACTTATCAGAAACTTCAAAAATATCCACAAGCATACTTTTAAATTTACGCGTACTTTTAAAAATTATGCGTTTTTCTTATAAGCTATTCTCAGTTTTTAACATAGATTTAGAATTGCATATTTTATTCATACTTTTCATCTTGTTTTTATTTTTATTAAACCCAATTCATGCCTTATTACTCATCGAAGTTTTTATCTTTGTAACTCTCCATGAAATAGCACACAGTCTAACTGCAAGAAAATATAAGGTAAAAGTTAAAAAAATACTTCTTTTACCGATAGGGGGAATAGCTTTAATGGATATCCAAAACTTAAAACCAAAGCAAGAAATAGTAGTTTCTTTGGCTGGACCTGTTTTAAATTTTGTATTTGTTCTCCTTGGTCTTTTTATCGCTGCTTCGTTTAACCTTGAAATTCCAACTTTAGAAGATCTTTTCTCAAAAGAGATACCATTGCTTCATCTTTTCCTGTTTTACTCTATATACGCAAACCTTATTCTTGGAGTTTTCAACCTCTTTTTACCCGCTTTTCCTTTAGATGGGGGTAGAATTTTACGTGCTGTTTTGGCTTTAAAGTTTGATATACTTAAAGCAACTCAGTATGCTCGTATGATAAGCATGCTGGCATCCATTTTTCTTTTAATTATAGCCTTTTTTTCAGGAAATTTCTGGTTGCTATTCATCGCATTTTTTATAATTTTATCAGCTAACTCAGAACTTGGGGCAATAAAACTTCAATATATTTTAAAATCAGTGCCAGCTAGTGCGATAACCTCTAGAATAATCATCACTGTAGATCCAGACGAAAGCGTTTATTCCGCGGTTCAAAAGTTATTTGCTTTTGGCGCATTTTCCGGTATAGCGATAAATAAAAAAATAAAAGTTTTTGAGCTTAAATCGCTTAGTTCTTTAGATAAGTCGAAATGGAAAAGTGCAAAAGTAAAGAAGTTTTTGAAAACCGTACCACCAGTAAAAGCATCCGATACATCACAAAAAGTGTTTGAAATTATGCAAAAGCACGATGTTGACACAGTCCCTGTTGTTGAAGAAAATAAAATTTTAGGGGTGGCAACTAAAGACAACATAGAATTATACTTGAGGTTCAGGGAGATTTTAGGAGGTGGATGAGTTGCAATCTTCTGCTTGGAAAAAATTTTACAAAGTTTTGGAGGATATTAAAAACTTAAAAATACAGGGGGCAAAAGCAATAGGTTTGGAAGGCATAAAAGTTCTTTCCAATTTTGAAGATCCGAAAGATTTAAAGAAAGCAATAAAGATTCTAGCAAAAAAAAGTAGACCTACAGAGCCTTATTTAAGAAATCTTTTAAATTATTTTATGTTAAAATATGAGTCTTACAAAGATGCGAAAGTTGCTTCTGAAGAAATTTTAAAAGAAATTGAGGAAAATAAAAATAAAATAATTAACTTCGGTGCGAATAGAGTTCAATCTGGTTTTAAAGTTTTAGTACATTGCCACTCATCTTTTGTCGTAGATTCTTTAATAAAAGCGTCCGAGACAAAAGATTTTGAGGTTTTTTGCACTGAGACAAGACCACTTTTCCAAGGCAGGATTACAGCTAAAGAACTAAGTACGCATGGAATAAAAACTACCATGATCGTTGATTCTGCAGCAAGATTTTTCATGAACGATATCGACTTAGTTTTAGTTGGTTGCGATGCCATTACATCGAACTGTTATTTCATTAACAAAATAGGTACTTCTCAGATAGCTTTAGCGGCTGAAGAGGCTAGAACAACTTTTGAAGTTATTTCTTCCATTTGGAAATACGACCCTAAAACATCTTTTGGAGAATATGAAGTTATCGAATCTAGGTCTTGGAAAGAGATTTGGTCAGAAAAACCTAAAAAAGTTAATATCTTAAATCCTGCTTTTGATCTTACTCCCCCAAAATATGTGAAAGCTTTTGTATGCGAAGAAGGAGTCTTAAATCCAAATACGATTGATATTTTCGTTAAACAGAAATATCCGTGGTTTTATGAATATAGATTTGATTAAAACGAAAAAAGGGAATGCGCTTGGGATTAAAATCCCCTTGCAAAAGAAAAGTTTAATTTTAATACTTGGTGAAAAAGGTTATTTGGCTTGTTCTTATTTTGATAAAGAAACTATTGAAAAACTTGGGGATTGTGCTGCTTTATTCTCGGGTGTGGAAGATTTTTGGGATATTTTAAAGAAAAAACCAACGTATGTATCCCAAAAAGCTCTTAAACTCGGCATAAATTATAATATGAAAGGTAAAGATATTTTGGAAGTATTTGTATGAGGTGTGATAAATGAAATACCCATTCACTGTTCAAAAATTGGATGTTTCTACTGGTGGAAAAAAAGTAGTTTTACTATCTAAAGAAGATGCGGCAGATCTTGCTTTAACATCTGGAGATAGGGTACATGTTTGGAAGAATAATAAAAGTTGCACTGCGATAGTTGACCTTACTTCCAAATTTATAAAACAAGGAAATGTAGGTCTTTTTTCTGAAGTGGTTGATGTTCTTAAAGCAAAAAATGGAGAAAAAGTATACATAGAACATGCTGAGAAACCTGTTTCCGTAGATTATATAAGGAAGAAAATGGACGGGCATAGTCTAACAAAAGAAGAGATTAACACAATTATCTCGGATTTAATGGCTGAAAACCTTTCAGAAGTTGAGTTGGCAGGCCTGATTTCTGCTTGGTATATTCATGGTTTAAATGATGAAGAAACAATCGCTTTGATTAAAAGTATTGTTGCTTCAGGAAATACTTTAAATTTCAACAAAAGGCCAATTTTAGATAAACATTGCCTTGGAGGTGTACCTGGGAATAGGACAACTATGTTGATAGTTCCGATCATTGCTAGCGCTGGTTTGCTTATTCCTAAAACATCATCAAGATCGATTACAAGTCCAGCGGGTACTGCAGATACGATGGAAGTTTTGGCAAAAGTTGACTTAAATGAACAAGAATTAAAGAAAGTTGTTGAGGCAACAAACGGATGTATTGCTTGGGGAGGGGCAATTAACTTAGCAGCTGCTGATGATAAACTTATAAAAATAAGACACCCGCTAAGTTTGGATCCTGAAGGAGTAATGCTTGCTTCAATCTTGGCAAAGAAAAAAGCTGTTGGTGCTACAAATGTTTTAATAGACATACCAATGGGATATGGAGCTAAAATTGAAACAAAAAGACAGGCTGAAGCAATTGCAGAAAAAATTATGCGTTATGGTTCTTTACTTGGGATGGAAATAAAGTGCATAATTACTCCTGGTTATGATCCAATTGGCCAAGCAGTTGGTCCTGCTTTGGAAGCAAGAGAGGTTTTACGTATTCTTGAAGGAGAAAACGTAAGTCCAGATCTTAAGGAAAAATCGATAGTTATGGCCGGGATTCTTTTGGAAAGTGGGGGAAAAGTGAAAAATGGAGAGGGAGCTGCTTTGGCAAGAAAAATCTTGGAAAGTGGGGAAGCATTGGAGAAATTTAGAGAAATAATAAAATATCAGAAAGGAGATCCTAGAGT
The DNA here is from genome assembly GCA_038874115.1 of archaeon. Taxonomy (GTDB): domain Archaea; phylum B1Sed10-29; class B1Sed10-29; order B1Sed10-29; family JAVZDC01; genus JAVZDC01. The sequence goes on along the minus strand of JAVZDC010000001.1, from coordinate 18,403 downwards.
AACTTCTAAAGATGTTGAGGTAGGGAAATATACAGAAACTTTAAAGTCCGATAGAGATGGTAGAATTCATTATATTGATATAAAGAAAATTGCAAAAATAGCTCGTGCTGCTGGTGCACCAAAAAACAAGAAAGCTGGGTTGTATTTCTACGTCGAGAAAGGAGACAAAGTTAAAAAAGGCCAAGAGCTGTTAACCGTTTATGCGGAGACTGAGGAGAAACTTCAAAGCGCATTGGATCTTTACCAGAAATTGCAACCTATAGAGTTTGAAAAGATAATTTTAGGAGAATTCACAACAGAACAAAAACCAAAAATCTATACTCTTTAGCTCATCGCAACCTCTTCAAGTAGTTTCCTAAAAGATTTTCCATCTTCGTATCTTATCCCCCATTTCTTTGCCCATTTTATTAAACCTTCGTCTTCAGTTACAAGACCGGCGTTTAATTCTTTTGCTAAAAACAAAGCATCCAAATCTTCTTTAGAATCTATTATTCCTTTCCTTACAGCTTCCCTATATTTTTTCCTTAAAAGTTTTATACATTCTTCTTCTGGCTTTTCTTTTGCTAAAGAAATTATTTTTTCCGTCTCTCTCAACCCTTTATTAATCCTTTCAAAATTTTCTAATAAATAGTCTTCAAGGAATTTTGCAGGTATTGTCAATTCCAACACACTTGGGTTTTTTTCTATCGTCCAAGCATCCAATTTCTCTATTTTTTCTTTTGGAATTCCTTTTTTCTCCAATATTCCTACCAACTCTTTCCAAGTAGAAGGAGGGAAATAACAAGAGATACCTTTTGTTCTACCTTCGACGATTAAATCTATTAATTCAAGAATGTGCTTTTCAATCGATTTTTTATTCCCTTCGTAAGTTGTGAAAACTGAAGTATCCAAAACAAATCTTTGGATTCGCATATTTAATAATATAGACTGTTATAAATAATTTACTTAATTTACTCCAAGGTCCTTAGTAAAAAATTACAAATTAGCATAAAACGGTTTACAAATAAAAAAGAGGAATGAAGAAGAGTCTGATTGCACTCAAATAGGTTGCACGCTACTATACGCGCAATTATTTCAGTATACGAACTTATATAAAAACTTTTCCTTCTTTCCACTCATCTTTCTCAGTCCCAACAAAAGATAATTTAAAAAAAGATCTATTTTTCCGAAAAGATTTTATATATCCTCCGGGAACTAACCAAATGTAGGAATTTTTACTCGAGGTGGTTCAATGGTAGAAGCTTATTGTGTGAAATGTAAAAAGAAACAAGAAATGAAAGATCCACAGAAAGTTACGTTAAAAAACGGCAAAACAGCGACTCAAGGAGTTTGTCCTGTTTGCGGTACAAAAATGTTTAAAATTGGAGGCTAATTTTCATTTTTCTTTTTTTATTTTTTAACCATCTAAGAGTGATTTAAAAAAGTTTGAGACCGGAAAAGAGGACCTGAAAACTTTTTATATCTAAAATTCTTAAATATATTTTGATGGTGAAGATTTCGATCGATATACCGAGTAATCAAGCAAAGTATTTGAAAGAACTTGCAAAATCAAAAGGCTTAAATGTAAAAGACTATATTTTATCCCTGCTTCCGAAACCACAACTCAACGAGGCCCAAGTTTTTGATTTTTTTGAATATCTGCGAAGAATTCCAAAAGTGGAAGGTATTGTTCTAGAACCAAAAGGAGATACATTAATGTACATCCCAGATTCTTGGTATTTTTCTCTAAAAGATTGCGCAAAAGCACTTGGAAAAAAACCTCAAACTCTGAAAAAAGAGCTTGCCACATTAAATGGTTATTATATTCCTTCGAAAGAAGAAATGAAGGATGCATTAAAATTGGCAAGCATGTATTCAACTCAACATTTTAAAACCGCGAAAGCCTTTCTAAAAGCTCTTTTTGGAATGGTTATCCCCGATGGAGTATTTTTAGTAAAGGAATTGGATCCTTTGGCTTTAAGAAAAGCATGCGAAAAAAATTTGGATAAAAAAGTAATTGCTTTGTTTAGAAAGTCTTAAATGGTAGATATGGCGAAAAGATTAACGCAAAAGGGGCGACAGGAAATTAAATTATTTCGCGAGTTTTTTGGTTTAGAAAAGCAGCTCCCTACACGTGAACTTATTTCTTTTAAAAAAGCTGAAAAAATGCTACCTAGGCCTACTCAAGAAGGAATAGGTAAGTTGTTAAAGGCCAGACTGGAAAAAGAAGCATACAAAAAAGAGTTACTCGAAAATCTCGAGAGAAAGGGAAGAGAGGAGTTATATAAATTGCAAGAGTTTGTTGAAACTGCAAAAAAGAAAGGTGTTTTGGAGGAAGAGAGAATACCTGAAAAAATTATAAATGCAAAATTAGTTCAGCTAAGAAGAGAAATTAAGAAAATGGAAGAAAAAGGTACTCTGGAGGAGGTTGAAGAAAAATTTAGAATCTTGGATAAAATTTTTGAAATTTCGACAAATTATCCTCGAGAAATATTCTCAAAAGAGACTATGGAGAAGATTGAAAATCTACAAAAAAAAGGACGAGAAATTTGGGAATCTTTTGGTGGACCATGGCTTCAAAATGCTTTAGAACGTTATCCCGAGGCTGCTGAGAGAATCCAAAAAAATGCTGCGTTAATAATTTGCAGTAAATTACAAGTTCCTCCAGAAGAATTGCGAAACGTTCTTGACAAAGCTAAAAAAGAATTAAAAGATTATTATAAAGAAAAAGGAAAAAGGGTTGAAGGATATCGATAAGTACAAATTTTTGGTAAAAGAATAAGAAAAGATTAAATATTTTATGTGCCTACATTTAGACAATTGCAATAAATATTATTGAAAAAAGGGGATGCGCGTGGGATTTTACGAAACTCTTTTACAAACGTGTTTTCATAGAGGGATTTTTTATCCAACTGCAGAAATTCATGGAGAAATTGCAGGTTTTTATGAATATGGGAGCATAGGGACGAAAATAAAAAGAAAGTTTGAAAATTATTGGAGAAAATTTTTCTTGGACGAAGATAATTTCTTTGAGATAGAAGGCTCGGTAATAAACCCAGAAAAAGTTTTTAGAGCCTCTGGACACTTGGAGCACTTTAAAGATCCGATGGTAAAATGTAAGAAATGCGGAGTTATAGAGAGAGCGGACCAGATTTTGGAAAAAGGGCTTGGTAAAACTTTTGAAGGACTAAATGCGCAAGAACTTCAACAGTTAATTAAAGAAAATAATTTAAAATGTCATGAGTGTGGTGGAGAATTGGAGGATATAAAAGAAGAAAACTTAATGTTTGGTTTCAAGGTTGGGGCAGAAAACGAGTTTCAAGCTTATTTAAGGCCTGAAACTACTCAAAGCGTAGTATGTAACTTCAAAAGAGAATATTTAATAAATAGAGAAAGACTTCCTCTTGGTTTAGCTATAATAGGAAAAGCATTTAGGAATGAAATATCGGCGCGACAAAGTTTATTTAGAATGCGTGAGTTTACGCAAGCAGAATTGCAAATATTTTTTGATCCTGAAGAAAAAAGTCATCCAGATTTTAAAAGAGTTGAGAATGAGAAAGTTCCGGTAGTATTTGCGGATGAAAGAGAAAAAGGAATTCAAATAGTGTCGTTGAAAAAAATTTCTGAAAAATATTTTGAAAAATATGCTTATTATCTTTGGAAAATATTCAAGTTTTATTCCTCTCTTGGGGTTCAAAAAGAAAAAATAAGGTTTTTTGAGAAGAGCGAATCTGAAAGAGCTTTTTACAATAAGGCACATTTCGACGTTGAAATATGGATGAATTCTTTCCAAGAGTTTAGAGAGGTTGCAGGTTTACATTATAGAACAGATCACGATTTAAAAGGCCATCAAGAAGTTTCAAAACAAAACCTTACAGTTCAAAAAGGAGACAGAAAATTCATTCCACACATTTTGGAATTAAGTTTTGGAGTAGATCGAAACATCTTTGCTTTCTTAGATCTTTCATTTGAACAAAAAGATAAAAGAATAATGCATTTGCCGTCAGTACTTTCGCCTTTTTTAGCTGGAGTATACCCTCTTATGGCAAAAGATGGGCTTGATGATTATGCTTTTAACTTGTATAAAAATCTAAAAGAAAAAGGTTTAGACGTTTTCTATGATGATAAAGGCAGCATAGGAAAAAGGTATGCTAGAGCGGATGAGACTGGAGTTAAATACGGGATAACAATAGACTACGACACTTTAAAAGATAACACTGTAACAATAAGAGATAGAGACACGACAAAACAAATAAGAGTAAAAACAAATGAAATTATAGAAAATTTGAAGATTTAACAAGCAGACCAAAGTCCTTTTTTCTCTTGCGCTGATTTCTCCTGAAGTTCAATGTATTCTTTCATTTTATCAAAAGGATATTTTTCAAAAACTCGAACATACCCTTTCTCCAATAGCTCCCGCCCAAAATCTACCCCATCAACATAAACATATGCTAAAATCCTCCCATACCGATCTATTTTTGAATGAGAATCATAAACTAATTTAACTTTTTTCATACTAAGTCTGCTTTCCACATATTCTTTTGCTTCTTTCCAATAGCATTCATTCGTCTCAGGAGCGTTTATCCCCACAAATCTCACAGATTCCATCTTATTTCCAATTAAAACTTTTATAGTATCTCCATCGATCACCTTTAAAACATACGCATCTTCTATTTTCTCACTTTTGCTTGGCAAAATAAAACTTGAGAAAATAAAATATAGGGTGAAAACCAAAATGAAAGACAACAACATCAAACTTTTAACATGCATAAGGAAAATAAAGCATATTTTTATTTAAAGATTAATTTACTTCATTAAGTTAGTGATTTAAATGCAAGAGTATCCGGAAGAAACAATAACTATAAATAAAAAAGGGAAAAAAGAAGTCAGATCTTTGATAGACTATGGAGAGTACGTGCGATACGAATATTTAGATCCGATAACTGGTGAAAAAACGGAAAACAAAGTAAAACTTGTATTGAAAAGCAAAGAAGGAAAGATTGAAGAATTTTTCATAATTCCAACAAAAACTGGAAAAAATCTTCTTTTAAAAACCGAAACAAAAGGAAAAAGAAAAATTTGGAACAAAGGAGAGATCATCGAGTTTGGTTAAAGTTTTGCCAAACGTTTTAAAACTTTATACTTTTCTTTATCTTCGAACTTTGCATTCTCAACTATGAGCCGCATTTGCGAAATAACTTCATCATAATGACGTTTGTTAATGCGATATGGAGTCCCATCTTTTCCCCCAACTGTAAACGAAAAGAGAGCTGGATCTCTTTCATAAATTTCTTTATCATAAATTAACTTAGAGATCAAAGCCAAAGAGCGTAAAGTCTTTCTACCAACATTCTTTAAAAGTAAAAGGTCCTCGTATTTTTCTATGTTTTCTCTGTTATCTTTCAAAATTTTTAAAGCCTTTTCCGAAAGATATTCTTTTTTTAGTTCATGGTCTTTAGGTAAACAATACAATTTTTGAAAATCTTCTCTAACAAGCCAAACGCATGCATTTCTAACTTCAGAATTTTTAGAATAGGTTAAATCTAAAGTTTTTTCATGAAAGTCAGAAGTTACAACATGTGGTTCATTTACATAATCTTTTATTTTTCCACTATGCCATTGAAACCTTGCTGCTATGTCTTTTTCATTAAACATCCCTTGTTGAACAACGGAAAAACTATTCTTAGAAAAAATGAAAAAATGACAATAAAGACTAAAATTGTCATAAACAAGCGAAGAATCTACCTTTGCAGCCAACCTACTGGCAAGCACATAATCTTCGATTCTATTCTCACAATTTAGCCTTTCACATCCAATTTTTATTTCTTTTGGAGTCGCAAGTCCTTTTTTCCCTTTTCCACCTGCGATAAAAATTCCATAACTTTCTGCATTCTCTTCAAAAATTTCTCTTAAAGCAGCCAATGTAACTGAGGTAGAGCCACTACTGTGCCAATCGTACCCCAAACAATTACTTAGCGATTGGAACCAAAAAGGATCAGCAATTCTTTCAAAAAATCCTTCTACTCCGAACTCATCAATTATCACATCGAGTATGCTTTTCCCTAGATTTTTCATTCTAGAAAACAACCATCTTGGTGCTTTACCATAATGAAGTGGTAAGATGGTTATATTCTTAAAAGGTTTGTCATCCATATTTAATTTAGTATATACAAATTTTAAATATTATTTAAATACTCACCGAAAGCTTTATATATAAAAGGATACAATAAAACATAATAGAAAAATAACAAGAACTTTTTTTATTGCTAAACGAGGATTTTTAATCCAATGAGAGAATGAAGACTCAATTTTTATAATTTGAGTCTGAGGTGGTATTCTCTGTGGAAGTTTATCAGGTATTAATTAGCTCCAGTCTTGCGTAGCTCCAGTTGATCCTGCTGGAGAACACTGCTATCAGAGTCCGACTAAGTCATGCAAGTCTGGGCGCAAGCCCGGCGTACGGCTCAGTAACACGTGGGCAATCTACTTTTAGGACGGGGATAACCTCGGGAAACTGAGGATAATACCCGATAGAAAAAGAGTCCTGGAATGGCTCTTTTTCCAAATCTCGCAAGAGGCCTAAAAGTGAGCCTGTGGCGGATTAGCTAGTTGGTGAGGTAACGGCTCACCAAGGCGATGATCCGTACGGGTTGTGGGAGCAATAGCCCGGAGAAGGGGACTGAGACAAGGCCCCTAGCCCTACGGGGTGCAGCAGACGCGAAACCTTCGCAATGCGGGAAACCGTGACGAGGGGACTCTGAGTGATCTTGGTTTTTTCCAAGATCTTTTCACCAGTGTGAAAAGCTGGTGGAATAAGGTCTGGGCAAGTACTCGTGCCAGCCGCCGCGGTAACACGAGCAGACCGAGTGGTGTTCGCGAATATTGGGCCTAAAGCGCATGTAGCCGGTTTAGCAAGTTTCTAGTGAAATCTCATGGCTTGACCATGAGAAGTGCTAGAAATACTGCTAAACTTGGGAGCGGAGGAGGTTGAGGGTATGTTAGGGGTAGCGGTAAAATGCGTTAATCCCTAACAGACCACCGGTAGCGAAGGCGCTCAACCAATACGCGTCCGACGGTGAGATGCGAAGGCTAGGGGAGCGACCCGGATTCGATACCCGGTTAGTCCTAGCAGTAAACGATGCAGACTAGGCGTTACCTAATTTTTGAGAATTAGGTAGTGCCGAAGGGAAACCGTTAAGTCTGCCGCCTGGGAAGTACGGTCGCAAGACTGAAACTTAAAGGAATTGGCGGGGGAGCACCACAACGGGTGGAGACTGCGGTTTAATTGGACGCATCGCCGGACATCTTACCAGGGGCGACAGCAGAATGATGGTCAGTCTGAAGGGCTTACCTGACACGCTGAGAGGTGGTGCATGGCCATCGTCAGCTCGTGCTGTGAAGTGTCCTGTTAAGTCAGGCAACGAGCGAGACCCACATTTGCAGTTGGTACTCACGTCGTGTGAGCCACTCTGCAAAGACCGCGGACGATAAGTCCGAGGAAGGAGTGGGCGACGGTTGGTCCGTATGCCCCGAAACCCCTGGGCTACACGCGGTCTACAATGCTTGATACAACGGGATGCAACTCCGAAAGGAGAAGCTAATCCCTCAAAATCAAGCGAAGTTTGGATCGATGGCTGAAACTCGCCATCGTGAAAATGAAATCCGTAGTAATCGCGCGTCACTATCGCGCGGTGAATACGTCCATGCTCCTTGCACACACCGCCTATCGCGCCATCCAAGCGAAAGGTGTGTGAGGTTGAATCGAATTTTTGATTCAATCGAACACATCTTTTGTGAGGCGGGCGAAGTTATAACAAGGTAGCCGTAGGAGAACCTGCGGCTGGATCACCTCCTTTCATTATTTAATGCCTGATAAACCATTAAAGGGAATACCACCGATATATGGGCCCGTAGATCAGTGGAAGATCGCCTGCTTCGCAAGCAGGAGGTCTCGGGTTCAAACATGTGTTGCATCAGCAACACATGGAAAATCCCGACGGGTCCATGTTTATCGATATGAAAATTTCAGATTTTAAAAATCTGAAATTGGATGGCGGAGATGCAATTGCATCAATGTTGCCGAGGCATTAGTGAGGGAATCGATTAAAGCTTTGCTGCTAAGCTGCTTGGGGGATGGCTTGGCTTGAAGAGCGATGAAGGGCGTGGCAAGCTGCGATAAGCCCAAGGTAGGCGCATGCAGCCTTTGAACTTGGGATCCCCGAATTATTCGCAGGTTAACACCTGCGAAGGCGAACGCGGTGAAGTGAAACATCTTAGTAGCCGCAGGAAAAGAAACCAATAGGAATTCCATGAGTAGCGGCGAGCGAAAGTGGAACAAAGCAAACCGAATTTCCAAGAGTAATCTTGGATAGATGTGGTGTTGCGGCCTCGCTCTTTCCAAAGTATTTTTGTCGAAACTCGCTGAAATGCGAGTGGCATAGAGGGTTATACCCCCGTAGACGAAAGTATTTTGGAAATTGTGCGAGATGCCAGAGTAGCATTGGTTGAGTCCAATGTGAAGCTGGCAGAACCAACTGCCAACTTTAAATATCTTTCAAGTCCGATAGCGAACTAGTACCGTGAGGGAAAGCTGAAAAGAACTCCGGATAGGAGTGTGAAAAGAGCCTGAAACCAAGCAGCGACATGCGATGCAGCCCCAAAGCTAGCTTACTCGAAGGCAACTAGAGTAAGTCACGCAGGGTTGCATCTTCAGTCATGAAGCACTGGGCAGGGAGTTTAACTCTATGGCGAAGCTAAGCAGTATTTCACTGCGGAGCTGTAGGGAAACCGAAGTCCCGTAACCAATATATTAATATTGGTGAGGGGAAGTGTTTGAAAGAGCACGAGTCATAGGGTTAAGACCAGAATCCAATGCGATCTACTCGAGGGCAGGTTGAAGTCGAGCGACATGCTCGATGGAGGACCGCAACCGGTGCTGGTTAGACCGCTCGGGTGACCTTCGAGTAGGGGTGATAGTCCACTCGCGAGCTTGGGGATAGCTGGTTCCTCCCGAATTATCCAGTAGGATAGCCTCGCTGGAGACGGATTGTGCGGTAGAGCACTGATTTCGGAGTTAAGGGTCGAAAGACTCGGCTCCGATGTCAAACTCCGAACGCACAATCGTCTAAGAAGGCGGGAGACGGGGCGCCGGGGTAAGCTTGGCGTCCGCAAAGGGAATAACCTTGCCTTGGGTTAAGGTCCCTAAGTATCGGCTAAGTGTTAAAGGCGAAGGCCGTTGTGCATCCAAGACAGCGGGGAGGTAGGCTTAGAAGCAGCCATCCTTTAAAAAGTGCGTAACAGCTTACCCGTCGATGATGTGCAGCGCCGAAAATGGACGGGGCTAAGCCGATCACCGAGACCCAAGCATCGCATAATGTTTTTTATGCGATGGGTAGGGAGGCATTCTGTTGGGGCAGAAGTTGGGCGGTAACGTCCAATGGACCCGACAGAAAGGAAGATCCTGCCAAAAGTAGCAGCTAATAGAAGGGTGAGAGTCCCTTCCGCCGTAAGGGCAAGGGTTCCTCAGCAATGTTCGTCAGCTGAGGGTAAGCCGATCCTAAGTTTGCTCCTAACCGGACGCAAACGAAGGGGAAGCCGGTTAATATTCCGGCGCCATAGAAGCCTTATCCCTTTATTCTTCGCTTTGGGATAGGTCCAGTGTAACCGTCGTTACATCCACTTCGAGTAAAAGAGCGGAGTCTCGTAATGAGGAGAAGCTCTTTATGCGAAGTGGGCGCCGCAAGGCGTTGGGCTGAATCCTGGAGTCCATGAAAGAGAATAAAGGTTGGCTTCTATGATCGTACCAAGAACCGAATAAGGTGCCCTAGCTTAAAAAGCTCAGGCGGGACGGCTCAATCATCCCAAGGGAATTCGGCAAATTGGCCCCGTATGTTCGCTAGAAGGGGTGCCTGCTTTCTGGTGCAAACTGGAAAAGCAGGTCGCAGTGACTAGGGGGGAGCGACTGTTTACCTAAAACACAGGTCTCAGCAAGCCAGCAATGGTATGTACTGAGGCCGACGCCTGCCCACTGGCAGTAAGCGAAAGCTCCTTACAAGGAGCTTAAACTCTGCTGAAGGGCGGGATTATTCCTGAGTCTCTTAAGGTAGCGTAATACCTCGCCGTTTAATTGACGGCTTGCATGAATGGCGTAACGACTCTCCCACTGTCCTTGGGATGAGCCCGGTGAAATTACCTGCAGGTGAAGACGCCTGCGATTCCCTGAGGGGCAAAAAGACCCCATGGAACTTTACCGCAGCCTGATCTTAAGATAATTTTGGGGATACATAGCGTAGGTTGGAGCCTTCGAAGCATGGCTTGCGGGCCATGTGGAGGCGACAATGTAACACAACCTTTCTTCAAAGTTATCTTTTACTCGAAAGAGGACAGGGTCAGGTGGGCGGTTTGGCTGGGGCGGTACGCTCCTGAAAAGATATCAGGAGCGCCCAATGGTCGGCTCAGCCCGGTTAGAAATCGGGCGTGGAGTGCGAAAAGCAAAAGCCGGCTTAACAGTGTTCCGTACAGAGAGGAACGCTGGTGCGAAAGCAGGGTTTAGCGAACTACGGTACCCTCTTGGTGGGGGTCCGTCCTGACAGAAAAGTTACCCTGGGCGTAACGGGATTGTCGCGAGTGAGAGTTCATATCGACCTCGCGGTTTGTCACCTCGATTTTGGCTCGCGTTATCCTGGCGGTGCAGTAGCCGCCAAGGGTTGGATTGTCCACCCATCAAAAACGCACGTGAGCTGAGTTCAGTACGTCGCGAGACAGTACGGTTTTACCTTCAGGGAATGCGGAAGGCCTGAGGGGAAGGTCCATCTAGTACGAGAGGAACGATGGATCAGGGCCTCTGGTGAGCGGTTGTCTGACAAGGCAAGCCGCGTAGCTACGCCCCAAGCGATAAGAGCTGAAAGCATCTAAGCTCGAAGCGCTCCCTAAAAATAGGCCTTCTTTCTGCTTTTGAGTAGCAATACTCGGAAGCAGAGGAGAGCTCCCGTAGAAGACGGGGTTGATAGGCCAGCAGTGTAAGCGCTTAGCTAACGCGAGGCGTTCAGCTGACTGGTACTAATCGCTCGAAACAGTAAAGCTTTAATCGACCTCAAAACTAATGCTTCGGCGACGAGCAGTGAATTGGCAGCTTTCGGTTTTTAAAACTGAGGAAGCTCCCCACATCGAAAGAATAATCTCCGCAAGGAGAAACCTGAAAAGGTTTGCACAACAACAGAAACGATACTCTTCTTTATGCGATGATGAATGATTTTTAAATGACAAGCATAAAGAAAGAGTTGAAACGGGTTGTGCTCGATGCAAGGCTTCAAAAGCCGCTTAGTATAATGCTGCTTGGTACAAAATGGGGGCTATAATTCACTGCTCATTTTAAAAAACTAGTTCTTCATTCCCAATAAATATTCTTGGTTTTCTAATTAAAACTTTAAAATGATACTTCGCGGATATTTTTCCACCTATGTGAATATTATTTCCAAAACCAAAAAATGCAACTTTTAAAGCTTTCTCGCAAGGAAATTCTTGATACTTATTTAAACCTATTCCGAATTCGGACAGGGTATATTCTCCAACTTTTGATTTTCTAATGCTGCTTTTTTCTATGGGCCCAAAATCAGAAATAATATAACCATTTGCTATTTTTACTGGAGCAACAATCTCGCCAGCAGGAAAAGTACAAATTAAACCTTTTGAGCTCAATAAACCGGTCTCAATCTTAAAGATCGGATCTATGGAAAATTCGATGTCGGTGCCGTTATCACTCACCACTCTTATTTTTTCTGATTTTTTTAATTTGGATTGAATCTTTTTTCCAAGAAGAGCTACTTCTTCAGGATCTATCTTTAAAATTTTTGGAGAAAACGATTGAAAAATCCCGATTTTTGCTCCTTTTTCCCGTATCCTCAAAATCCAAGGGTTAAATGAAAGTTTTTGATTGGTAAAAATAAGGAAAACATTAAACCTTTTTTGAAGAATCTCTTTTGGAATACAGAAAGAAAATGGGTCTTCTACTGAAATTTCATAGCCAAGAGCTTTGGGAAAACGACTTGCTTCTGGAGGAATCGTTTCACAAATAATTTTTGCAGATTCTAAAAAATTTAAAGCTATGGGCTTGAATTCTTTTTCGTACAATATTGCTACTCTATCCCCTGCTTTAAGAAGTATATTTTGCTTAAGGAAAGCAGAATATTCGACTGTCATCAATAATAAAATCAAGATAAAGAATATAAAACTTTCCATGACGTTATGAAAAAGGAAACTTTTTATTATGAAAATTTTTAAATATATACTTGAGAAACATGGGTGAAAAAAGTTCTTCAGAAGTTTTAATTCCTTTGGACCGTGTTGGCGCGCTGATCGGGAAAAAAAGCGAAACTAAAAGAGAAATTGAAAGAAAAGCAAAGGTAAAATTGAAAGTTGATTCGGAAACTGGGGCAGTAACCATAGTTGGAGAACCTGAAAACATGTTGGTTGGGATGGAAATCGTTAAAGCAATTGGTAGAGGGTTTTCTCCAAAAGTTGCTTTAAAATTGTTGAAACCAGACTTTATATTAGACGTTATTGATCTAACTGATGAAGTTTCAGAAACTCAATTGAATCGGGTGAGGGGGAGATTGATTGGTTCTAAAGGAAAAACTAGAGAATATATATCTCAACTTACTGACGTGGATATTTCAGTATACGGAAAGACTGTTTCTTTCATAGGTACTCCGGAAAAAGTAGCTCTTGCTAAAAGATGCATGGAAATGTTAATCTCTGGTGCACAACATCAAACAGTATATAGGTTCTTAGAAAAAGAAGCAAAAATGTTAAAAGAAGCTGAACTTTTTGATAAATTTGATGATTCGTCAAAAGTCAAAATTTAATTCGTCTTTTAGAAAAGATTTATAAACTCTTTCTTATTTAAACCAAGCATGGCTGGAATAATTGGCTATGGAATTTACATTCCAAGGTATAGAATTACTGCTACGGAGATTGCAAGAGTTTGGGGAGAGGATGGGGAGAAAATTAAGCAAAGTCTTGGGATATTTGAAAAAAGTGTGCCAAACTTAGATGAAGATGCATCCACTTTTGCTGTCGAAGCTGCAAGGAATGCATTGAAATTTGCACAACTTTCTGAATCTCGAGATATTGAGGCTATATTTGTTGGTTCTGAATCGCATCCTTATGCAGTCAAACCTACAGCAAGTATCGTTGCTCAAGCCATAAATGCATCTTCCTTTTCTTTTTCTGCAGATTTGGAATTTGCATGCAAAGCAGGAACTGCAGGAATTCAATGTGTTGTTGGGCTATGTGAATCTGGATTGATTAAGTACGGAATGGCTATAGGTACGGATACGTCTCAAGGACGGCCAGGAGATGCTTTAGAATATACTGCTGGCGCTGGTGCTGCGGCATACATTATTGGAAAAGAAGATGGGATAGCAAAAATTGAAGCCACATGTTCTTATACTACGGATACACCGGACTTTTGGAGAAGACCTGGTGCTGAATTTCCATCCCATGGGGGCAGGTTTACTGGAGAACCAGCTTACTTTAAACATATAACTTCTGCGGCAAAAAGGCTTTTTGAAAAAACTGGATTCTCTCCAAAAGACTTTGATTTTGCAGTATTTCATCAACCAAATGGCAAGTTTCCATTAATTGTTGCAAAGATTTTGGGGATTGATTGTAAAAAAGTCGAGCAAGGGTTAGTAACTCCTTGGATTGGAAATACGTATTCTGCCGCAAGTTTAATTGGGCTTGCATCTGTCTTGGATGTAGCACAGCCAGGACAAAGAGTACTTTTAGTTTCTTTTGGAAGCGGGGCAGGAAGCGATGCTTTTAGTTTGTTAATTACGGACGAAATTATAGAAAAAAGAGAAGAGGCTAGAAAAAATAATGTAAAGACTTTAAAAGAAATGATTTCTGAAAAGCAATACTTGGATTATGGACTTTATGTTAAACATAGAAAGAAACTGAAAAATATGTAAGTTGGTGATTTGCTTGGAAAGAGTAGCTATTGTTGGGGTTGGGATGACAAAATTTGGGGAACATTGGGAAAAAGGGTTTAGAGACTTAATCGCTGAAGCTGGAATAAAAGCAATCCAAGATGCAAACCTTTCTGGAAATGAGATTGAAGCAATCTATGGGGGAACAATGGGTGCTGGAAGGTTTATTGGACAAGAGCATATTGCTGCTTTGATTTGCGATGCCATGGGGCTTAATCCAATCCCTGCTGTAAGAGTTGAGGCAGCTTGCGCTAGTGGAGGGGTCGCATTAAGACAAGCATACTTGGCTGTAGCTGCAGGTCTTTATTCTACTGTCGTTGTTGGAGGCGTGGAAAAAATGACTGATGTATCTGTTTCTGAAGCAACGAACGTTCTTGGGGGAGCAGGTGATCAAGAATGGGAGCTTTTCTATGGAGCTTCTTTTCCAGCTTTGTACGCTTTGATGGCAAAAAGACACATGTATGAGTTTGGGACTACTGAAGAACAACTAGCAGCTGTAGCGGTTAAAAATCATAAAAATGGGGCTAAAAACCCATATGCTCAATTCCAAAAAGAAATTAGTTTGGAAGAAGTTTTAAATTCTAAAAAAGTTGCTGATCCTTTAAAAGTTTTGGATTGTAGTCCAATTACTGACGGTGCTGCTGCTTTAGTATTAATGAATTTGGAAAAAGCGAGAAAATACACGGATACTCCAATAGAAATTGTGGCAAGTGAGCAAGCAAGCGACACTCTTGCATTGCATTCTCGAAATTCTCTTACCCAATTGAATGCAACAATATATGCTGCAAAAAAAGCATATTCTAAAGCCGGGATTGGACCTTCTGATATTGACGTATGTGAAGTACATGATTGCTTTACTATCGCGGAAATACTTGCGATAGAAGATTTAGGTTTCTTTAAAAAAGGAGAGGGAGGGAGAGCGACTGCTGATGGAGAAACAAGTATAGGAGGTAAGATTGCTATAAATACTAGTGGAGGGCTTAAGGCTTGCGGTCATCCTGTTGGTGCTACTGGAATAAAGCAGGCTGTTGAAATAACATGGCAATTAAGAGGGGAAGCGAAAGAAAGACAAGTTGCTGGTGCTGAAATTGGGATGACTCATAATGTTGGGGGTAGTGGAGCAACAGCTGTTGTGCATATTTTAAAAAGAGCAGATTGAGGTGTTTTAGGATGATTCAAAATTTGGCTTTAACTTGGAGAAGAATTCCTGAAAGGTATACTTTAAAAGGAAATTATTGCAAGACTTGCGGGAATGTTTTTTTCCCGCCAAAAAAAATTTGTCCTCGGTGTAGAAGAAAGGGGGTATTGGAAGAAAAAACTTTTTCCGGGAAAGGAAAAATCTATTCGTATACTGTAGTTCGGTCCCCGCCTGCAGGATTTGAACTCGAGGCTCCATATGTACTTGGGATCATTGAACTTGAAGAAGGACCGAAAATAACAAGTCAGATAGTAGATAGTCCGTTAGAAAAAATAACCATCGGAGCTCCAGTTTCTGTTGTTTTTAGAAAAATACAAGAAGATGGGAAAGAAGGGGTAATTCATTACGGATACAAGTTTAAGGTTCAAACGTAGCAACATCTAAATTGGACTTTAAAAGAGATAAAAGTTCTCCAAAATCTTTTACGATTAAATCAGCTCCAGAAGTTCTTAATTCTTTTTCGGATCCAACGCCAGTAAGTACTCCAATCGCTCCCCCTGCGTTTGCAAACAAAGCCGATTTCATATCAAAAACGTGATCCCCGACCATGATAACTTGGGTAGGATTTAAGTCTAACTTTTTACATGCTAAAAGTATTGGCTCAGGAGAAGGTTTTGGTTGACTTACTTCCCCACCTGAAACTTCGCAGTCGTACTCTATATTAAAATTTTTAAGGATATTTATTCGATCTGAGGATGTTGTGGAAACAATTCCTATCTTAAAGTTTTTTGATTTTAAAAATTCAAAAAGTTCACGAACATAAGGAGTTAAGGTAACTTTATCAACGTTCTTAAAGTAATAATCATAATATGCAGACCTGAAATTTTCTACTTGTTCAGGGGTTAAAAAAGGAAAAAGCTTTGGAATTACTTCTCTTAATCGTCTTCCTAAAATAAGCTTAATTATTTCTTCCCTGGACAAAGGTTGAAGGTTTATTTTTATGAACGCTTTTTGCAAAGATTCTATAACCAAATCTATCGTGATTATTGTACCATCTAAATCGAAAAGGAAAGCTTTAATCGTCCCATTCTTAATTTTCAATAAAAGTTCATTCAAGTTTACCACCCTCAGAAACCCAAGTCTCAAACTTTTTTAAAATTTCCGAAGTATCGTAAGATACTCCTAACTTTTTTTGAATTCTTGCTAAATTTCGCAAATCTCTTAAGAAAAGTTCTCTTGCTACTGGATTGTCTCTAGGTGTTGCCTGACTCATAT
This sequence comes from archaeon, assembly GCA_038874115.1. Taxonomy (GTDB): domain Archaea; phylum B1Sed10-29; class B1Sed10-29; order B1Sed10-29; family JAVZDC01; genus JAVZDC01. The sequence goes on along the minus strand of JAVZDC010000001.1, from coordinate 2,023 downwards.
CAATGAAATAAGGTTTTTGCCTACTCACTAGAATATTGTATTCACTTAAATCTCCATGAACTAACTTTGCTGAAAAGAAAAGTTTTTCAAACTGAGTATATAAATCCTTAATAAATTTATCTGGGTTTTTTATCTCAGCTTTTAGAAGCAAAGGTGCTGGTCCACTTAAAGAACCAATAAACTGCATTGCTATGACATTCTTACAAACAGCTATCGGTCTTGGAACTCTAACTTTTGCTTCATACGCAATAGATAAATTAGTAAATTCTTTTCTTGCCCAAGCTTCAACTATAGCTCTCCTGCTCAACTTCAAATTTTTTGAAAACCTGTAATCAGCTAAAAGCAAGTCTTTTAGTTTATGGTAGTTTAAAGTCTCTATTTTATATATTTTTAAAGTGATTAGTTCTTTATCTCTCCAAGCAGTGTATGCTTCTGCCTCTTTTCCAGATGAAATTGGAAAAGCTAAACTTCTAAAAATACCGTGATCTGCTAAATAAATTAGGTTTTCAAATGTATAGTTATCAAAAACTCTAGCATAAACTTTCAATTCTTCTCTTGGCCTTAGCATAATAGCTAAATACTACTCTTATTTTTTAATTTTTTCTAAAAATTGTGCCTTTTGCGAAAGGATTATATTTTTATATTCTCTAAATTAATATCAGTATGAGAATTTTTTTAGAGCTAGAAGCTGAAAAAGACTTTGTGTATGATTCAAAGTATTACCATAAAGTTCAAGGATTTATTTATAACTTAATTAAAGAAACCGAACTAAACCCCCTTCACGATAAAAAATCGTACAAATTTTTCTGTTTTTCGAATATTTTTCCGATAGGGGATATTAAAAAAGGCGATTTGAGAAAGTTAATAATATCATCACCAAACGAGTCTTTCATTTCTATTTTGGAAAAGAAAATAAGAGAATTACAAGAAAAAGGAGAAAAGATTAACTTTGGGGAGAGCTTGTTTAAAATTAAAAAAATATCTGTACTGAAAGTAAAAATACCAAAGAAAGCTACTTTAATTTCTGCTACTCCGATCATCATTCGGATCCCGGAAAGAAATTATGAAAAATACGGAATTGATGGGAAAATAAGGAAAAAAAGATATTTATATTGGAGACCGGAGTATCCTTTTGATGCGTTTGTAAAACAATTGGAAGAAAATCTTTTTAAAAAATATAATGAATTTTATGGAACAAAAATTGAGGAATTTCCAATATTTGAGCAATTTGAATTTAAAAAGTCTGTTGTTTCACACATTGTCATTAATGGAAAAGAATATAAATTGGTTGGATCGGTTTGGGAATTTATGTTTAGTTTTCTTGGAGAAAAAGAAAAGGAAATTTTGGAATTTGGGGTAGATTGTGGGTTTGGAGAAAGAAACAGTTTTGGATTCGGGTTTATGAATATTTTATAACCAAAAAGAATTAAATATTTTAATATTAAACTTAAATCAAAAAATTTAAGTAATTAAAAGTGTTTAGATTAATAAGAGGTAAGAAAATGAATCCAGAAACATCCAGCGCACAAACAAGCAACAGAAAGTTAGAATTTACGGGCAATTGGTTCATAGATGCTGGAATTCTTGGATTTGTTAATTTGATGGAAGAGGTTTATGGCTGGGATTTGGAGGAAGAATTACAAAAACGGTTAGAGGTAGAGAAAAATAAAGAAGAAGTGTATTATACCTTATTCATACTAGGCTATTTATTTTATCACTCTAAAATTAGAACTTACTATAAAGAGATTCAAAAAAAGATTCAAAAAATAAGGGAAGATACTAAAAAGCTTACTAAAGAAGTAAAGGAGTTGGAGAAAAAAATTTCAAAAGAAATCGATGAAAAAGAAAAAGAGAAACTTAAAAAGAAATTAGAAAAAGAAAAGAAAAATAAGGAAGAATTGGAAAAAAAGAGAAGAGATATACTGTTGGAGATAGAAAAAAACTTGAAAAAAGAAAAAAGTAAGTTTCGAGATATAGTTTTAAAAGAAAAAATAGTCGCAGAAGAGATTATTCGCAATAGTGA